>JBAZCS010000007.1:0-41036 GCA_041654855.1 Bacilli bacterium
CAATTAAGAGTAACCGTAATTCAACTGGGGAATGATTCATAATAAGGGCGGTTAAAACCGTATGAATAAAGACACTTTTCCCGCTGCCCGTTGCACCAGCGACTAATAGATGAGGGAAATCAGCAAAAGAAGAAAAGATAATATTGCCCGAAACATCTTTACCCATAGGGACGTAATATTTCTTATTCTTTTCTTTATTTATTCGTTGCATCGATTCTTTAAAGTTAACAATTGTGCGATGTTTATTCGCTACTTCAATGCCACTTAATGCTTTACCAGGAATAATTGGTTCAAAACGAATCGATGAGCCGTTAAGGCGCAGGGAAATATCATTCATTAAGTTTTTAAAAGAATTAATCGTTTCGGTTGGACCAAGACTTATTTCATACCGCGTAAAAGACGAACCAATGGTCCAACTTGCGACAACAGCGTCAATATTAAAATCACGGAAAAAGCCGTTAATCCGTTCACTAAAGTCTAGGGCAACCGCTTCGTTTTCTTTCGCTGCATCATCTTCAACTGGATCACTTAATAAATTAATATCAGGGAATTTATAGTTTAAGTATTTCTTTTTAATACGTTCTTTCGGTTTTTCCGCTTCTTTTATTGTTTCATTTTGCGGTAAAGTTTCTGCTTCAACAATTTCTTCACCCACGCTTTCTGCCCTTAATGGTAGCGGAGAAAGTTCTGCATCTTCTTTTACAACAGTTTCTTCTTCAATGGTAGTTTCGGCAACATCTTCTTCTATTATTTCTTCATTAATTGGTGGGGCAACAACCGCTTCAAAAGTGCCACTCGACATGACGGCTTTTTGAATCGTTTCATAATCATCAGTGTCGACCCGCGAAAAAGCGTCTAAGACCGGGGTTTTTACTACCGCTTCTATCGTATCTTCATTATCAAGCGTTGGTAAATCAAATAACGGGGTATCAGCGAAGTCTTCTTCGGTTACTTTTTGCAAGCCTCCGGTTACGGGTTCTTTTTTAGGAAGGGTCGGACTAGTGCTTATCGGTTCATGATTCGTATGTCCTTGATCATCAAAACGACTCGTAACGGGGTGAAGCAAACTTGATTTATAAAGGTGCGTGTCTTCACTTTCATCCACTTGCACTTTAATAACTTCTTCTTTTTCTTCTTCTTCGCCGAGTAAACCAGCCTCAAATAACACTTTTTGCCGTTTTTGTTTTTCGCGCATATATTCTTTTAAATATTTCACAAAACGTTTAATTGAGGGCCAAAAGATGACGATTAAAAGTAAAAGCGCTAAAAAGGCGATGATGGTCGCGATTAACCCAAGCGATAACGGGGCAAGTAATAATAAAATGCCTTCGCCGATAAGCCCGCCATAAGCGTAAAAATATTGATTTTTTGGCGCCGTGAAAGAAAAAGCATCGCGTGATTTATCAACCATCGTCGCTAAGCTTTCATTAAAGACTTCCGGTGTAATCTTAAAATCAATTGATAATAAACCAGCGTAAAGAGTACTTCCTAATATTAATAAACCAAAGAAACTTAAAAAGACAATAATGGTCCGTCTTTTTTTCTTGGGAAAGGGAAATAAAATAAGATAAAACGCTAAGATGATCAATAACCCGAAAAAGCCAACAAAAAGGTCGCCAAAAAGAAAAGCGATCGGCACATTAATAACCGCGCCTAATGATATTTTTAAAATACCAATGAGTGAAATAAGCGCTAAAATGCTTCCTTTTAGACCGCGGGCAATTTTCTTTTGTTTAATAATCGCACTAGTAAAATTACTACTCATACTTAATATTATACATAATATTAGGAAAAAGCGATGCATTGTTTACTACATTTAAGTAGTAATAAACAAAGATTACATAAACTTTAACAATATAACGTTATTTTTCCAAAAATATTAATGTTCTACTCATAATCTTTTAATGATTAATGACGCGAATAAGCGGTAAAATCATCGGATGACGGCGCGTTTCCCGGAATATATATTTTTCGACTCTTGTTTGTGATTCTTTAACGGCGTCGTCAATATCAAATTGGCGCATATCTAAAGCTTCATTAACAGTATTTACAAAGATGTTGCGAATTTGTTTTAATAATTGTTCACTATCTTTGACATATACAAAGCCGCGCATTTGCACATCAGGACCCGCACTTATAAGGCGCGTATTGTAATCGATAGCAAGCGCCATAATAATAATGCCATCTTCACTTAAACGTTGCCGGTCTTCAATAACGCCGCGGTTAATGTCGCCAATACCTGTCCCATCCACTAAGACATCACCATTTTGAATAATGTCAACAGCGTGCGGTTTAACGCGCCCTTGACCATTACTAAATTCAACACTTACCCCATTATCAAGTAAGAAAATATTGTGATGGCTAAAGCGTAACCCACTATGAAGCGCTAATTGGGCGTTTGCGATCTGTTGCCGATAAAGACCTTTAACGGGAATATAGTATTTTGGTTTCAGAAGTGTTAAAAGCATACGTAAATCTTCTTCTTGCGCGTGCATCCCCGAGATTACTTTCCGCGTAATATTAACAACATGACATCCCGTTGTGTATAAAGCGTCAAGGGCTTCGGTGGCTACTACTTCTAAAGTTGCCGGGGCTTGTAAGGCCATAATAAACGTATCATCTTTATTTAAGACAATTTTTTTATCGGGATTTTCTTTATGGGCTAGCGCTAAAATTTTAGAAAAAATTCTTTCGCCAGTTCCAAGCATTAAAATACAAATATCTTGGTCCCGGGCACGCAATAAATCATCATTACTAATAATATAACGTTCATCA
Organism: Bacilli bacterium; assembly: GCA_041654855.1. Taxonomy (GTDB): domain Bacteria; phylum Bacillota_I; class Bacilli_A; order RFN20; family CAG-826; genus UBA1361. Next base: position 2,776 of record JBAZCS010000007.1, read on the forward strand.
ATAAGTGGTAACCCCGCTCCCGCAAAGTCATTAAAATATTCTTCCGTTAATGGGTCATAAAAGGCAATCTTGCGTTTAAATTGATGACATACTTGCACTAATTCTTCAATGTTATACGTTGTCTGATCATATAAAGCAATAAAGATGCGCCCTTTAATATCACGGAAAATAGGCTCAATTTGCGGCGTTAAACGGTGATGGGGCGAAGTGTACCCCGCCTTTTCCGCGGCCGATGATTCACTTAATAAACATAAAACGTCTTTTTCGGCTATTTTAGCAATGCTATTTAAATCAAGTTTATAACGGGTACTATTCGTATATTCAACAATAAAATCCCCTGAATAAACAATTGCCCCTTGGCTCGTATCAATCGAAATCCCAAAGCTTTGCATCGCACTATGGGTCGTTTGGAAAAAGGTGAAGCGCCGTTTAGCGATTTCAAGGCTACTTGACGGTTCAATAATCGTAATTTTATAATCAAGTTTAACCCCGACCCGCTTTGTAAAGCGTAATAGCATCATCGCAGCGGCTTTTGTCGTGTAAATAGGCGCGGGCGCTAATTTATAAATAAAAGGGAGCGCCCCAAATTGATCATCATGGCCGTGACTTATAAAATAAGCCCGAATTCGACTTTTATTTGTGACTAAATATTCATGGTGGGGAATAATAAAATCAATACCCGGCGAACTTTTATCGGGGTATTTTAAACCAGCTTCAATGACGAAAATGTCATCATTAATTTCGATGATGTACATGTTTTTGCCATGCTCATCAAGACCACCTAATGCGAAAATTTTTATTTTGTCGTTCATATTATACCTCGTATCTGTTCGTCAATTTCTTATCCATTATACTAGAGTTACCCCTTCTACACAAGTAGAAAGAAATGTTTATTTACGCGGTCTACTTGCAATAATATTAGCCCCTGAATCTAATATGTTTTCGACTATAACTTCGTTAAAAGCGATTGGCGCTTCAATTACTAAATTGTTTAAGTATTCAACAATCGGGAAAATTAAAAGTTTATTAACCGCAATATCAGTGCGGACTGGTAATGGTTCTTTATGGCCTTTCACTTTTACAAGATATGTAAGTGTTCTTTTTGATTCTTTTATTTCTTGTAAAGCATAAGGAATACCGCGCGCACAAAAGTTACCCGTTACTTTTAAATCATCACTGACCGTTAATTGACAGCCTCGTGGACAGACAAGGCACGTTAACACTCTACTCATTTATAACCTCCACTTGCAAGTTTACCCCACTTTTTATTAAATCTTTATTAATTTTCATGGTGATTAGTTCACTTGGAAATAAGAAAGGATAAAACTTTTTAAAGATAACTTCGCCATCTAGTTTAACGGCAATTCGTTTATTAATACCGTCTTTACTTGGCCGAAACTTAAGCACTAATGCTTCGCTATTTAACGGTAAAGCGACCGTATTTGGTAAAACATAGAGCACCCCATTTCCGGCTTCAACTTTTACTTTTTCTTCCATCGCTAAGAGTTCATCTTTAATGTATAAACTTGCCGCAATCCCGGCTTCTTCCCCTTCAAAATAAGCGTCATCAGCTAAATCATGAATATGGAGCGCATTCCCAGCGACGAAAAGCCATGGTGTTTTCGTTTGATAATTACTATTAATAAAAGGGCCGCGCGATCGACTAACAGGATTACTTAATTTATCACTTAACGGAATATAAGGAATAAGCCCGACCGCAAGTAAAAGTGTATCTACCTTAAACGTTTTTAAAGTGCCGGGAATGACCGTTCCTTCACGATCAATTTCAGCAATATCAACTTCTTTAACGCGGGGGCGCCCCCGGACATCAATTACTTTATGCGATAAATATAGGGGAATATCAAAGTCATCTAAACATTGGACAATATTCCGTTTTAAGCCACTAGAATAGGGCATTATTTCACTAACAGCGTGCACTTTAATGCCGAGTAAAGTAAGGCGGCGAGCCAAAATAAGACCAATATCACCTGAGCCAACAATTAGAACATCTTTCGCAAAGTGATATCCTTTCATATTTAAAAAGTATTGCGCTTGCCCAGCAGTCATTATCCCCGCGCTTCGTTCGCCGGGTAAATTAATCGCTCCAGCACTTCGTTCATAAGAGCCAGTCGTTAAAATAATCGCTTTAGCCTTAAAAGTTTTTACACTTTTCTCCGCAATATAAACTGTTAATTCGCGTTCACGACTAATATTCGTGACATTTGCGTTTTTTAAGATATCAATTTCGTTTTTAGCAAGTTCTTGTTCTAAAAAGTAAGCGTATTCTGGTCCAGTAAGCGTCTTTTTAAATAAATGCACTCCAAAACCATCATGAATGCATTGATTTAAAATTCCGCCTAAGTTAATGTCTTTTTCAATAATTAATATTTTTGCAGTCCCAGCTTTTTTCGCACTTAAAGCCGCACCGATGCCCGCGCTACCGCCGCCGATAACAATTAGATCATATTTTTTCATGTTCTTTTACCACATAACTTTCTTTTTCGTCATAGGCAATTTCCGAAACAGGCACACCATAATATTCCGCCATTATTTCAATTACTTTCGGGGTGCAAAAGCCGCCTTGACATAAACCAAAGCCCGCTCTTAATCTTTTTTTAATCGCTTTAACACTACGAACCGGAATGGGCCGGTTTAATAAATCAATAATTTCGGCTTTTGTTATTTCTTCACAGTTACAGACGAGTGTGGCGTAATCTTTATTAGTCTTGATAAGTTCTTTTAACGCTTTTCCTTTGAGCTTATTAGCGCGAATCCGTGGTCTAATATGCGGCTTAAAGGCTTTTTTCGGCTTTAGTTTTATTAAGCTACCAACTAAATCATGGGTTACGTAAAGGGCAATTGCCGGTGCACTTGCTAAACCAGGACTTTCAATCCCCGCGACATTAATTAAACCTTTAACATAAGGGTCATGCTCAATAACGAAATCACCAGTTGACGGTGTTGCTCTTAAGCCACTAAAAGTACGAATCGTTTTATGAAAGGGAATATTTTTTAATAAGCGATTAGCGCTATCTTTAATTCTTTGCAGTGATTCATAATCAGTGCCGACATCTTCTTTCGACATCATTTCGTCACTCGTTGGTCCAATTAAGAAGTTACCAGCAGTTGTTGGAACCGCTAAAATTCCTTTACTATGAGCGGTTGGCACAGGGAAAACGACACTATTTACAAGAGGTGAGGCTAATTTATCAATGACAAAATAACTACCTTTCCTTGGCGTAATCTTAAAGTCAGCTTTACTTACTAAATTAATAATATTATCAGCGTACACCCCAGCCGCATTAATAATAAGTTTTGTTTTATATTCTTTGTACACTGTCTTAACAATAAAATGGTCTTCTGCTTTACTAATCGCAACCACTTTTGCATTTAACTCTAAAGACACACCGTTATCAAGGGCATTTTCAATCGCATTTGCTGTTAATTCAAACGGATTAACAATACCCGCAGTGGGAGCAAAAAGCGCCCCTTCAATATGTTCTTGCAGATTAGGCTCTAACCGCATAACTTCACTTTTCGTTAATATTTTTACTTCAACGCCATTAGCAAGCGCTCGCTTTTTTAAGTCTGCTAAAAGCACTAATTCTTCCACGCTTTGCGCCACGGTTAAAGAGCCAATGCGTTTAAATTCAACATCAAGATCAGCACATAACTTCTTAAACATCGGCACTGACTTAACATTAAAATAAGCTTTCTTTGATCCTGGTTTTGGATCATAGCCGCTATGGACGATGGCACTATTTGCCGCAGTTGTCCCATTAGCGACATCATTATCTTTTTCCAAAATTAAAACATCAAGTTCGTACTTGGCTAATTCCCGGGCAATAAGTCCGCCAATTACCCCCGCACCGATGACAATAATATCGTGCATAAAACCTTCCTTTACTACAAATTATGATTTGCATTCTTTATGTACCTTTATGATACATGAAATGCGGAATAAAATGTTGCGATTTTATAAAAAAACCACTCCGAAGAGTGGTTCTTATTAAGTTTTATATATTAAGTTATTTACGACGTGGGCGGCTAGGTTTACGTTCAACGAACCCTTCAGGCTTTTCTTTAAACACTTTAACGCTTGCTTTAACTTTGCCTTTTTCATCAACCCCGACGACTTTAACGCGGAGTTTTTGCCCGACTTTATAAAGCTTACTTGCGTCTTCAACGTAAGCCCAATCTAAATCACTAACGTGGACTAAAGCGTCAACATTACCAAAGAGATTAACGAAGACACCATAGTTTTCAACCCGGACGACTTCACCTTCATAAACTTCGCCAACTTTAGCTTCTTTGACAATGTCTTCAATGATGCTAATAACGCGATTAATTGTTTCACGGTCCATGTGATAGACTACGACTAACCCTGTATCATCAATATCGATTTTAGCGTTATCGTTTTCTTCGATAATTTTGTTTATAACTTTACCACCAGTGCCGATAACTTCACGGATTTTATCAACTGGAACATATGTTTTCGCCATTTTTGGGGCGTATTTAGCGACGTCTTCCCGTGGGCTAGCAATCGCACTCATTTGGTTAGCGCGAATTTCTTCACGGGCTTTTTTCGCTTGGGCTAAGCTTTCGGCTAAAACTTCTTTACTAATGCCTTTAACTTTAATGTCCATTTGTAAGGCAGTAATACCTTTACTTGTACCGGCAACTTTAAAGTCCATATCACCAAAGTGATCTTCTAAACCTTGAATGTCGGTAAGAATTGTATATGGGTGGTTACCGTCTAATGGTCCACTTGTAATTAAGCCCATAGCAATACCGGTGACCATATCTTTAATTGGCACACCTGCCGCCATAAGCGCCATACTGGAAGCACAAATACTTGCTTGCGAACTAGAACCATTACTTTCTAAGACTTCACTGACCACACGAATCGTGTATGGGAATTCTTCTTCACTTGGAATAACGGCGACAAGCGCTCTTTCGCCAAGCGCACCGTGACCAATTTCACGACGGGCGGGACTACCAAGTCTTTTAATTTCACCAACACTATAAGGTGGGAAATTATAATGGTGCATGAAGCGTCTTGATTCTTCGTCGGTTAAGTTATCAATAATTTGTTCATCACTTTTTGGACCAAGGGTAACAACTGATAATACTTGGGTTTGTCCCCGCGTAAACAAAGCACTACCATGGGTGCGTGGTAATAAGTCGACAATCGAAGAAAGTGGACGAATTTCATCGACTTTACGACCATCAGGACGCACTTTTTCAAAGGTGATAAGACGACGAATTTCATCACTTACCATTACTTCGTGTAATGCTTTAACATCATTGATAGTCCGTCTTTTTTTATCTTCACTTTCGTATTCTAAGTTGCTGTAATGTTCAACCATTTCCGCTTTAACGGCTTCAATCGCTTCAGCGCGTTCTAATTTATCAAAAACACTGACTGCGGTTTGAATTTTAGCGTTGAATTTTTCTTTTAATTCTGCAACTAAAGATTCTTCGGGCACAAAGAGTGGGAAGCTTCTTTTTTCGCGTCCGATCTTTTGTTGAATATCTTCTTGGAACGCACAAAGTTCTTTAATTGCTTCGTGGCCAAGCATTAATGCTTCAAGCATATCTTCTTCACTTACTTCGTAAGCGCCAGCTTCAACCATGTTAATGGCATGCTTTGTACCAGCGACGACTAAGTGAATATCACTTTTACTATTTTCCTCACTTGTCGGGTTAATAATAAATTTTCCATCAACACGACCAACTTGAACCCCAGCGACTGGTCCTTCAAATGGAATGTCACTGATTGTTAAGGCAAGGCTAGAGCCAAGCATCGCAGTCATTTCCGGTGTCGCGTCAAAATCCGCACTTAACACCGTATTAATAACTTGGACTTCATTACGGAAGCCATCCGCGAATAATGGGCGAATTGGCCGGTCAATTAAACGTCCAGTTAATGTAGCGTGTTCAGTTTCCCGTCCTTCACGACGTAAGAAAGATCCCGGGATTTTTCCAATTGCGTAAAGTTTTTCTTGGTAAGTTACTGATAACGGGAAGTAATCAATATCTTTTGGGTTATTACCTGCGACCGCAGTTGAGAGCACTACAGTATCGCCGTAGCGCACTAAGACGGCACCATCGGCTTGTTTGGCGACTTCGCCAATTTCCACGACAATTTTACGGCCATGGAACATCATTTCATAAATTTGTTTCATTTCTTTCCTCTTTTCCAACAATTTAATGAAAAAACTGTCGCGGGACAGTTTCTTCTCCTTCAAACTTAGCGACGTAAACCAAGTTTTGCGATAAGTTCTAAGTAAGCTTCACGATTAATCCGGTTGTAGTAATCAAGTAGACCACGACGTTGACCAACAAGTTTAAGTAAACCGCGTTGGGAATGGTAATCGTGTTTGTGAACTTTCATGTGTTCAGTAAGTTCGCGAATTTGTTCAGTTAATAATGCAATTTGCACAGCGGTTGATCCGGTGTCTTTTTCATTAGCACCAAATTCTTTAACAATTTCTGCGATTCTCTCTTTGCTTAATGCCATAGTATTTTTTCCCCTTTCAATGTACTTAACCTTAGCATCGCCTTGATTTAGGGGTAAATCAAAGCAGCGCTAAAGTCGCTTTACTATAGTAACATTTTTACTAGTCTTTGCCAAGTTAAAAGAGTATAAATAAATATTTATAAATACTAAAGTTTCATTAAAGCATTAATCAAGGATAAAGCAAGTAAGAAAAAAGCCCACTTTATGCATTAAAGTAGGCGTTTTACATTAAAATGTAACTAAATTACTATTTCTTTAGTTCAGCTTTAACTAGGGTTACAAAGTTTTGAATGTACGCTTTCGTTGTTTCTAGTTGTTCTTCTGTTGGTTTAAGGCGAATTTTATGGCCTTCATCCACTGTTTTCATCATTAATTCTTTAGCCCGATTCATATAGTTTCTAATCGCTTCCCCACTCCAACCAAAACTACCAAACGCTGACATGTATTTGCCACGGCCAATATATGGATTTAAACTATTTAAAACGTCATAAATTGGTTTAATGCCGTCACCAACAAAAGTCGGGGAGGCAAGTAATAAGGCGTCACTTTGCTCAATGCTTGCGACAATCTTTGTCATGTCGTCTTTTGGGGCTTCATAAACGTGGGTAATAACACCAAGTTTTTCTAATTCTTTGACCGCAGTATCTTTCATCATAGCCGTATAGCCATAAGCACTAGAATACACGAGGGTAATGACTAATTTATCGCTTTTAGGAATAGTGGACCATTTAATATATTGATTAATTGCATGTTCCACGTCTTCTTTAGTATCTAAAATATAACCGTGGCTATTTAAGACCATGGAAACGTTTAAACTTTCTAAAGTTTTAACCGCTTTTAAACAGTCGCCTTTAAAAGGGGACATAATTGCGTCATAATAGACAGTTAACGCTTCTTCAGCCGCGGCTTTATTTGGTTCTTTACTTAAAAATAATTGTGGTGGCGAAACGTGCATTCCTAAAAAGTCACACGTATACGCTAAATCGTTAAGGGGATCATGCGTCATTATCGTATCAGGCCAGTGAACGTTAGGCACGGGATGGAAAAATAAACTTTGGGCGTCACTTAGTTTTAATTCTTGTCCCGGTTTAACGGCATTAGCAAGAAACGGACCATTATTAATTTCTTTTAAGTTTGCCATCGCCATAAAGCTACCAAATACTTGAATATTTGGGTTAAGCGCTAAAAGGGCAGGAATTGAACCACTATGATCTGGTTCGGTATGTTGCGTAACAAAATATTTGATATCTTGAATATCGACTAATTCTTTAATGTTATTAAGCCATTCATTGGTAAAAGGTTCCTTAACACCGTCAATAATCGTAATTGCCCCTTCGGCTTTAATTAAGTAACTATTGTAAGTTGTACCTTGTTTTGTTTCCATCATAATATCGAAAACACGAAGTAAAGGGTCTTTAACCCCGATTGAATATACATTGTTTTTAACTTTAAATGTTGCCATAATTAAAAATCTCCTTCTTCTATTAATTTAACACATTTAATGCGATCTTCTTCAATCTTTGCTATTAAACTTTCAATGTTTGGAAGTTTTTCTTCGTCGCGTAAGTGATTGAGGAATTTAACAGCGAGCACCTTATGATAAATATCACCTTCAAAGTCAAAAATATTAACTTCGAGTAGCGGCATACTAATTTCATTAACTGTTGGGTGGAAGCCAAGGTTAGCCATTCCATAATATTTTTTGTCTTCGTATGTTACTTCAACAAGATAAACCCCAAAACGCGGTAGAAAGTAATGCGGATCTAAATTAATATTAGCGGTTGGAAAACCAAGTTTATTACCAAGCCCATATCCTTTAACAACAAAGCCTGTGAGCCCATAATAATAACCTAACATGTTTTTGGCTTCTTTCATCTTTCCTTCTTGTAGTTTTTGCTTAATTAAAGTAGTGCTAATTACTTCGTTTCCTTCAAGTAGTGGTTCCACGATAATTAACTCAAAAAGTTGTCCGCAGTAATCTCGTAAAAACCTGGTGTCGCCAGCGGCTTTACGCCCAAAACGGAAATCTTCACCAATGATGACGGCTTTAGGACCAAGCGGGAATAAAATATGGAAAATAAATTCACTTGGTGATAATAACGCAACTTCATTTTCAATATTTAAAAAGTAGATACTACTAACGCCGTGTTTTTTAAACATGTTTACACGATCTTCTAATGATGTTAATACACCCGTTTTTTGATGTTCTTTGAAAACTTGTTTCGTCGTATAAATTAATAAGACTGCAATATCATTGCCAGTTTCTTTTGCTTTTTCTAATAATTTTAAATGACCACGATGTACCCCATCAAACGTCCCAATCACTAACGTGGTCGGTGTTTTAATTGCTTCTATAAAACGTAATTTTAAATGCTTAATATTCATAAGTTAAATCCTTTAAATGGTTGATAAAATGTGCCGTTTTTGCGACATAAAGCATGCAATACGCCGTTATCGTCGACAATTTGGATAATTTCTTCCTTCGCATCAACCTTGACTTGCCTTCCATTTCTTACATCAACAATGCCGCGATCATCTAATTTATATTTTGGAAAAAAAGATAGGGCAGCACTTGGGTCAATTAAATCCTCGATAGTCAAATCATCCAACACTTTAGCATCCTTTAAATCTAAATTACCGTGCCGCGTTCTTTTTAAGGAAACCGTCGTCGCATGAGTCTTTAATTTTTGGCCAATATCTTCGCCAAGGGTTCTAATATATGTTCCCTTGCTAACTGTAGCTTCAATCTCAATGAAAGGGTGAATATAAGAAATAAGGCGTAAGTTTTTGATCGTTACCGTGCGAGGCGGTATTTCAACACTTTCCCCTTTACGGGCGTATTCATATAGCCTTTTACCGTCAACCCGAATTGCACTAGTTAAGGGTGGCACTTGCGTTACTTCACCGACAAAGTGCTCTAATGTTTCACGGATTTTTAGTTCATTAAAGGGTTCAATCGTTTCTTCTTTTATTACTTCACCTTCGGGATCAAGGGTTGAGGTTAAAAGCCCTAGTTTAAATACAGCGACATAAGTTTTATCATCATCTTCTAAAAAAGGTAATACTTTTGTTCCTTCATTTAAAGCAATAATTAAAAGACCAGTCGCAAAAGGGTCAAGAGTCCCTAAATGGCCGACTTTCTTCACATTAAACTTTTTACCAACGAGATTACCAACTTTACGACTTGTCATCCCTGGTTCTTTGTTTACTAATAAAATACCACTATTTAATGTTCTCATCTGCTTTTATATTATAATATAAACCGGATGGATTAGATAATGAAATATTTCCGCGAACTTTTAGCAAAAATTAAAAAAGCCGATGAAACGTTTAACCTTATTAATAATGGGGATAAAGTCGTCGTTGGCATTAGCGGAGGTAAAGACTCCATCGTTTTATTTGAAGCTTTAATGACTTACGCTAAATATTCGAAAAAAGACTTTACATTAATCCCAGTTATTTTAGACTTAGGCTTTCCTAAGTTTTCTGCAGCCACTTATATTAAACACTTTAAAGACCGCGGTTATACGCTTTATATTAGTGACGCCCAAAATGTCGCGCAAATTTTAGAAATCCAAAAAGAACGGCAAAAACTTTCAAAACTTCCGTGTTCAATATGTTCAAAAATGAAAAAGGCCGCCATTAATAGTGTTGCAAATAGTTTAGGAGCCAATAAAGTTGCGTTTGCTCACCATATTGACGATGCTCTTGAAACGTTAGTGATGAATATGATAAGTGGGGGTAGACTAGCGACTTTTCAACCAAAAATGCTTTTAGAACGCGCGAAAATTACTTTTATTCGCCCCCTTATATTAACAAGTGAATCTTTAGTGACCAATGTATTAAAAGAATTAAACTTACCTTTATTAGATTATGCGTGTCCAAATAATAAAAAGACAAGGCGCGAAGATATTAAAAATTTATTGCTAAGCATATATAAAACATATGAAAGTGCACAGAAAAACTTTGAACTTATGTTAGTTAACACTGAAGCCTTTGCGATGTGGTATAACGCCTTTGAAACAAGCGTTGGCAAAGATCTTACATTAGTGAAAGTGTTTACTCCCGCGCAATTTAATGACGCGATGTATATACGCTATAAAGTATTCATCGAAGAGCAGAAAATAAGAATTGAAGACGAATATGATAAAAACGAAAAAGATTATACGACTTATGTTTTATATCGTAAGGATAAACCAATTGCCACAATCCGTTATAAAATTGATAAAAAAGAACGTATCGCTAGTATTGGACGCATCGCGGTCATTAAAGATGAACGCAATCAAGGGTTAGCGACTTTAATGCTTAATTACCTTGAAAACTTATTAACGGTTAAATATCGCCCTTTAACAATAACAATCGGTGGCCAAAAGCACTTACGACCGTTTTACGAAAAACGCGGTTATGTCGTTAAAGGGGAACCATATTTAGACGCTTTTATTGAACATTATCGTCTCGAAAAAGAAATAAAATAGCAAAGAAAAAAACCTCTTAATTCACGAAGAGGTTTTTCATTAATTTACTTTTTTGTGCGTTTAAGAATTTCTTCAATCTTTCGCGCTTTTTCAAACGTATCATCATAAATAAAGCGTAATTCTGGCATTTTGCGAATTTGCATTTTTTGCGCAACTTCATGGCGAATAAAACCAGCGGCCGCTTTTAAGATTTCCATTTTTGGATTAATATCGCCATCACCTAAGAAACTAACATAAACTTTAGCGTAACTATAGTCATTTGTTATTTCAACTGCGGTGACAGTCGTTATACCTAAGCTTGGATTACTTACTTTATAACTAATCGTTTCACTTAAATAGCGGAGCATTAATGATTCATTACGGCTTTTGCCATGTTTAGACATTTTTAACCTCCACCATTTCAAAGCCTTCAATAATGTCACCTTCTTTAATATCGTTATAGTTTAATAAAGTCATGCCGCATTCAAAGCCGGCCCGACTTTCCCGCACATCATTTTTAACGTGTTTCATGGTCGCAATTTTACCTTCGTAAATAATAACGCCATCCCGAAGTAACCGCGCCGATTGATCACGCTTTAAAACACCACTTAAGACGTAAGAACCGGCAATCGTGCCCACTTTACTTGCATGCCATATGGCCCGCACTTCGGCTTGACCCGTAACTTTTTCTTCGTATTCTGGTTTAAGTAACCCTTTAAGGGCAGCTTCGGTTTGTTCAAGTAGGGCGTAAATAACGCGGTGTAAATGAATTTCTATTTTATTACGTTCCGCTAAGTCACGTACTTGGGTTGATGGCCGAATGTTAAAGCCATAAATTATCGCATTACTCGCGGTCGCAAGTAAGACGTCACTTTCGGTAATTTGTCCTGCACTAGCGCGAATTACATTAAGTTTAATGCCTTCGACATTTATTTTTTCTAAACTCGAGCGCACAGCTTCAGCGGAACCACTATTATCTGCTTTGATAATGACATTTAAGACAATAAGTTCCCCTTCACTAATTTTTTGGTGAAGATCACTTAACTTTAAGCCTTCACTACTACCACGCATTTGGTCAATTTTTGCTTGTTTGCGCTTCATAGCGAGTTCTTTTGCTTCTTTTTCGGTTTCAAAAGCAATGAAGTTATCACCCGCTTCCGGTACTTCGTCAAGACCGATAATACTAACCGGGGTTGCTGGTCCTGCCTTTTTTAATACTTTGTTATGTTCATTGCTCATGCGGCGAATTTTACCATAACTTGCCCCAGCAACGACAAAGTCTTTACTAAAGAGCGTGCCGTTTTCAATTAAAAGTGTCGCTTTAGGTCCTTCCCCACGTTCAAGTTTTGCTTCAAGCACCGTGCCATAAGCATAACGATGGGGGTTAGCCTTTAATTCAAGCATTTCACTTGTGACTAAGATAGCATCAAGCAAATCTTCAATCCCCGTTCCTTTTTTCGCTGAGACACCTTGGAAAATAATATCGCCGCCAAATTCTTCGGCGATAACATTTTGCGCTAAAAGTTCGTTTTTAACTTTGTTAACGTCAGCGCCTAATTTATCAATTTTATTAACGGCGACAATAATTGGAACATTCGCGGCCCGGGCGTGGTCGATTGCTTCAATCGTTTGCGGCATAACGCCGTCATCGGCGGCTACCACTAAAATAACAATATCGGTTACTTTGGTCCCCCGACTACGCATCGCGGTAAAAGCTTCGTGCCCCGGGGTGTCGATAAAGGTAATTTTTTTACCGTGGATTTCTTTTTGATACGCCCCTATAGCTTGCGTAATTGAGCCGGCTTCACCACCGGCAACATTCGAACTACGAATTGTATCAATTAATGTTGTTTTACCGTGATCGACGTGGCCCATAATGGTCACTACTGGGGGGCGTGGTTTTAAGTCTTTGGGCGGATCAATGATGGCGGCTAGATTTACATCAAGTCCGTCATCACTTTCTTCGACTAATTCAAAGTCATAATTAAAATCTAAGCATAATTCGGCTATTGTTTCGGTGCTAAGAGTATTATTAATCGTCACCATTTGTTTTTTCATAAAGAGATTTTTAATAATTTGCGCTTCGGATAATTTTAATAATTTCGCTAAATCACTTACTTTAAGGGGGCCATAGTAATATAGTTTTCTTTCTTCGACATACGGTCCAGTCACCTTTTTACTTTGCGCACTTAAGTTACTTATGCGTCTAATTTCACTCATAAGATTCACCTTCTTTCATTAGATTTGCGATTTTCCTAGCACTATCTTTATTCGTAATGGTCATTACTTTGACACTTTTGCCAGGATATAAACTTGTGAAGATGTTCGCATGGACATCATAGTAAGGAATGTTATTACTTAATAGAAAGTTTATAACTTGTAACTTACTTTGTTCACTGATGGCTTTACTTATTAAGACGAGGTGGAGGCGTGGCTTATTTTTTAGGGTTAAGTAATCACTGCCAAGCTTAATAACATTACTTCGCTTAATAAGATGGAGGAAGGAGTTAAGGTTTTTATTCACTCGCTAACTCCAAGAGAGCAAGGTAGAGGTCTTCTTGTACTTCGACCGCAAGAACCCTTGCAAATAAATTTTTCTTTTGGGCGTTTAAAATGGCATCTTTCCGCCGCACAATGTAAGCGCCGCGCCCATTTAAGCGCCCCGTTTTATCAATTACGACTTCGCCACTTGGTGTGCGAACCACACGAATGAGGTCTTTTTTCTCATGGCTTTCTCCGGTGGCAATACATTTGCGGATAATAACTTTTTTCATGGGCTCTCCTCTTTTTTAACTATTCGTAATATTCATCAAAGTCTTCGTAATCGATATCATCGTCTTCGTAAACTTCTTGACCTTCAGCTTCAAGTTCCGCGAGTTCTTCTTCGGTGTAAATTTCCATTTTTGGCCCGCTAATTGTTGGTTCAACAACTTCAGGTTGCGGTTTTACTTCTGGTTTACGTCTTCTTTCTTCGCGCCGAGCTTGCGCTTTTTCGCGCGCTTCTTCTTTTTCTTTTTCTTTTGCGAGTTCCGCTTCTAAATCAGCAAGCGAAATTGTTGTTTTAACTTGCGTTACTACGGGTTCAGGTTCAACTTCAGGTTCTTGAACTGGTGTTTTTTCTTCTTCGAGGGTAATTTCGTCCCAAGTTGTCCCTTCATCATAATCTTCGTCTTTCGGAAGGAAGGCATCATCACCTAAAGCATTTACTTCATCATCGAGTAATTGTTTTTGTTCGGCGACGCGTTGGGCGACTTCTTCACTACGGGCGAGTTCACGCATTAAGCGTTCGCGCGTTCTTTCTTGTTCGGCTAAACGTTCTTCATATTCAATATCCATCTTTGTTTGGAACGTAATACCTTGTTCCATTGCTTCATGCATATCAAAGATTGTTAGCGTATAGCCCGTTAATTTTGAGGCTAAACGAATATTCGCCCCACGGAATCCAAAGGCTTTACCTTTTTCTTCATCCGCGAAGATTACTTGCGCCGTTTTCGCTTCGGTATCAATATTCAAGCCAAGCGGTACGGCTGGGCGGAATGCTTCAAAAATATAAATAGCGGGGTTTTTGGACCACGGAATAATATCAATTTTTTCCTTACGGCCATCAGGACCAAGTTCAGCGGTAATTTTTTGAATCCGGCTCGCATTTGGGCCAATACAGCTACCCACAGGGTCAACGTTTGGATCAAGACTTTCCACCGCGACTTTAACGCGTTCCCCTTGTTCACGAACGATATCATGAATAACGATCGTGCCGTCATAAATTTCATGAATTTCGCGTTCCATGAGTCTTTTAACAAAGTTTGGATGGCTTCTGCTGATGATAATGCTTGCACCTTTAGCGCCACTTACGACATCAACGATATAGAAGTTTAATTCTTGACCGTTCCGGAATACTTCACCCGGAATTGCTTCTTTGCCGCGTTCATCAAAGAACACATTTGTAATACCTAATAAATTGATATAAGTTGTTTTTTCGTTTTTCTCAACTGTGCCTTTAACGAGTTCACCAATTTTATCTTTAAAGAGATTAAAGAGTTGTTCTTTTTCAAGTTCGATTAATTGATGACGGAAGTTTTGCGCGACGTTTGTCGACACTCGCGTGGAAAAGTTTGCTAAAAAGCCGCGTTCAACGACGACGTTATCGCCAACATTAGCCATTGCGTCATGTTTTTTAGCTTCATCAAGACTTATTTCTAAAGCGTCATCTTCAATATCGTCATCAGTTGCAACGACGACTTTTAAAAGCCGGGCTTCAAAGTCGAGCATTTCTTCATTAATAAACACTTCAACGTGGACGTCATCCCCGCCATGTTGTCGTGCGTAAACGTTACGGACAGCTTTTTTAAAGATATCGATAACAACTTCTTCTTTTAAGTTATGTTTCTCAGCGACTTCTTTAAATGTTTCAAGCATTCCGTGATAACGTTTTTCTTTTTGTTTTTGTACTGATTTTGTCATTCTTGCCATAATAGTTAATCCTTTTTAAATTTTATTGCGCGATTTATTTGTTTTATAACAGTGTGGGCAACCGTTTGTTTTTTAAGGCGCCCTTTTTGATTTATAAGAAGCGTTAGTTCGCTTTCGTTTGCTTCTTGGAGCGTTCCTTTTATCTTTGGCGGACCTTTAATGCCATCAAGCATCGTTATTTCAATGAATTCATTCGTATAGTCTTTAATTTCATCGATCATTATTTCTTTTTCCGCCCCAGTTGTTGTAACATCGAGAATGAATGCTTCTTCATCATCATTTAAGTCGAGTAAGGTATCGATTCTTTCACTGATGGTTACAATTTCATCAAGGCTAATCTTATAATGATATTTATCAACGATAACTCTTAAGTAACGGTCTTTTCCTTCATTTGTGTAATACAAGCGATTTAAACGAAAGCCAAGTTCCTTTAAGATTTCTTCTACTTGTGGTTGTAATATTTTTAAGTCCATAGTCCTCCCCGTAAAATAAAGAGTGGGCGTACCCACTCCAGAGAATTTGAAGTTTACTTTGTAAATTGTATTTACTTAGTAATATTAGACTAAATAAAGAGAATATGCAAGTGGTTTATATTATATTGCCTTTTTATTGTTATTTCTTCCTTGTTCTTTCGTAAAGTTATAAGAGAAAGGCTATAATGGCTTTTTTATTTACAATAAATTCTTTATTTAATATAATCATTATAGGAAGTACATCAGTTCTTAGAATTAACCATCTTCGGATGGCCCCCCATTCCTTGTTGAATGGGGCTTTTTAATTGTCAATTCTATTGACTCTTTCCCTTATTAGTTTTTAATTTAGGGGTAAGAGCAATCTTGCCTCCCCCACGTTATGGGTTCTAGAAGATGCAAGAACGACACCAGATTAAAATCCTGGGCGTAAGTGCAACCCTCGATTACGATAAAAATTTGTTAGTTTGTAATAAGGAATCATTCGAAACTAACGACGGCGAGTTGAAATACTTCCTTTTTTTAGTGTTTTTAAGACGTAATAATCAAAAAAGATATATAAAGGAAAAATAATAAGTAAGTCAATAATATACATAAGAATATTAAAGGGCACTTCATAACCTTGTTCCGTAATCTTAAAATTAGTGAATAAGAAAGCGTTAAGCGAAAGGCTTGGCCACTCCTCAAAAAAGGTGACATTAGACATCTATTTTCATATCACAAAAACTCCAAATTCAGACCTTATAAAAATAGTCGATTTTTAGCTTTGTCGGCCATTTGTCGGCCATTAGCGGGCTACTAAAAACAAAAACCCGCATAGACTGCGGGTTATTTGTAATCTGGTGCCCCCTGCCAGTTTATCGCCGTTCATCTTACCACATCTTACCACATCTTATTACAGCTTACTTTGGCTTAAAAAGGCGTTTTTTGAAACCTTAAATCTTACAACATCTTACCATATCTTATGGGATTTTACTTTTTAGATTTTTATCTACGCCAAAAAGGAGGTTTTGTCACAACAATAATCGGAGTACTTATTATATCCATAACTAGAAATACACTAGTAACGAAAATTTAGAACTTATGACTAAATGTTAAATTAGCCTTGTTCTTTTACTTTTTTTCTTAAGCTTTCCAAGTCATCTTTAGATGGGTTACCATCTTCTTTTGCATTTGCTTTCCAAGTATAGTTTGGATCAAGTATTCTCTTTAATTTAAACCACTCTCGAGTTTGCATTACAGATAAATTATTTGCTACCTCTTCCATTTCATAATCATAAGACTGTAAATAATCATGTTCCCACCCACAAACAGGACACACATTGCCCAGTTCTTTAAGTTCTGTTTCGCCACATACTGGACATATAACTAGTGCTGGTTGTTTGCCTGCTTTACCATTACTTTTCTTCATTTGTTCTTACCTTCACTTTCCATTTTGCCATCGGATGTTTATTTGCTTTAGCCGCAATTTCATCATCAAGGAGCAAACTTGCTTCTAGTTTCCCACTGTTATATAAATCCATGAATTTCGCTTCTTGTGGAGTTAAGACGAATAATTTATCAATAAATAAAAGCACGTCATTTTTATATTTATTAATATCAATTTTCGTGCCAACTTTAAGCATTGGGATAAGGTTACGCTTAATATGATGAAAATTAATGTTTTTTATATTAATTCGTGCGCGATTTAATAAAGTGTCCAGCGGTTCAAATTCATTCGACAGAACAAGATAAAACAACGTTAGTTTCCGCAATAAACTAAATTCATTTTTATTAATCATCTTTTGCTCGTTCATTTGATAAACGTCAAAAATATCCCGCGCTGTTGTTCGGCCTATAAGCGCGGCGATTTTACTGGCATAAAGTTCGACTTTATTAAGCGCCAGTATTTCAAGTGATTCAATTATTGTCGTCTGCGTTTTATAAATAACGGGAACTAAAAGTTGAATACGATTTGAATAATTTAATTCTAACTTAATGTAATCATTTCCACCAACTGCATTTGTGTATTGCAGCAAATAAGAATCTAAGGAAAAAGTAAAGCGTGACTTGGGTGAAACAGTGTAACCACGGAGCAGTGCTTCCTCTGTAATTATTTTGTTATGTAACGCCCGTATCTTTTCCATTTCCTCTTTGGAATAATCCCCATTAAAATTCAAATCTATATCCACAGATAGCCGCGGTAAATCAAATAAACATAAATTAATTGCCGTCCCGCCTTTTAAAACATACTTTCCTTTTAACTGTTCATGCGTATTGAATAGTTTTAAAAACGTTGTTAAACGCAATACTTTTTCTAATGAGTCGCGATTATAGTTAAACTCTTTTGCTAAACTATTTAGTTTTCGTAGATCATATGTTTTCATTAGAACACTCCTTCTTTAATTTTAGTTATATCGTAGGCATGCAGTTTCCATTCCGGATAATATATAGATAGACGATGCTTTTCACTTGTAAAGTTGCGAGCAATTTGCGATCCGCACTTTTTCATTTCTGCGAGCATCGCTTCTGTAATGTTGTAGCCATCTTCATAAAAAGAAAGCACAAGTCCAACTTTTGAGTAAAGAATTGTTTTATTCACGTGCTTCAAGTATTTTAGTATTTCCTTCCCATTAAGGAGTGGAATCATATTAAGAGCACTAATTAATTCTTCAAAGTCATCGTACGTTTTAACATTATCAATGCTATCAACAATAGTTTTCTCAAGTGAACTTACTTTTACGTTGTTTATCTTATCAACAAAAAGTGTGTCTTTAACACGCTTTGAGCGATACGTGTTATGTTCAAACGTAAAGTCATGAAACTGTATTGGTGAAGAAACGATTACTTCGTTATAAACTTGATTCGTATAGCCATAAAATTCAAAAGCACTACGATAAGAAATAAAAGAGTTTTTCGTAATCTTACTCGCTATTTCAAATTTTGTAGGAATTATGCCTTTTGTTTCAAAACTAACTGCTGCATAAAGATTACGTTTAATACGCTTAATATATCCTTTTGCTAAATAGCTTTGGACGATATTACTTGCTAGGTCCTTGTTACCTGTTAACTTAATAATATAGTTAAAATCAAAGATCCGTTTATATGCGAAGTCTTCAATATATTTCATAGTTCACCTCCATAACTTAATTATACTTGTTTTGTTATGTTATGGCAATTAATAACACTATAATGTAACAATATATGAATCAGGTGTAATAAATGAATATAATTAAAACTTGTTTTGATTGGCATAACACCGAGTTGAAACACACAGTTTACACGAAAACAAAGTTTTTAAAGCTTGGTTTTCACACGAAATCAAAGTTTTTGATAATTTTTACTAGAAAATATTAGGGTATTTAAAAAATTTACAATTGAGTTAAACATATTAATTAACAAACGAAATAAAAACGCACACAGAGTGAGCATAATTTGTTTTTCATGATGTAGCTTTATAAAATTGGAAAGATTCTTAATGAACCTACGAGATTGTTTTATACTTTGGCAGCAAAGATTTTAGAAAACTGGTGGTATACATAAACTCAAGTTACTTAAAGACAATATTTTAATCCCTATAAAATATGGATTTGTTGCTATTATCAAAAGTATTATTGGCAATGATCCTAAATTTAGACCTATTTAAAAATTCTTCATAATTTTTCTCAATTGTAACTATATGAAATAGAACAAGAACATCCATATCATTAAACTCTGGAGAATAAACATCAAAATGTAGTATCGTTTCTTCTTTATTTTCAAATAAATAAACATTTTGAAGCGATATATCTGTTTCACTACTAGTGTGTGCAAAAGGTACTATTAATAATACATTGTTATCAAAAAAAACATCATCCTCTTTAATCTCAAACGTCAAATCATTAAGTGTTGGTTGTGCTTCTTCTGCATATCTAGTAATCGTCATATTAAGACTATTATGCGAATCAACAAACACAATATCCATATATCCGTAACGTCCTTCGGTAGTAACATCTGGCGCTAAAGAAGTTCCATCTATTGATAAACTTTTTTTGACAATAAAGGATTGTTGAATTGACTCTTCATTTTCTTTCTCGCTCGGAGTTTCAGAATTATCATTTGTTATTGAATTATGTCCATAAAAAACCGATTTATTACTATTATCTAAAGTGTTATGAACAATTATTTCAAATAAACCTTTATTTAATGATTCGCTCGCCCATGTACCAATTACTACAACGTTAAATTGAACGAGCACGTCCATATCATTGAATTCAGGGGAAAAAATGTCGAAGTGTATCTTTGTTGGCTCATTGTTTTCGGCAATATCAAGTCCTTCAAGCGAAATTTCTGTTTCACTACTGGTGTGTGCAAAAGGTACTATTAATAAAACATTGTTATCAAAAAAATCATCATTATCTTTAATCTCAAACGTCAAATCATTAAGTGTTGGCTGTGCTTCTTCTGCATATTTAGTAATTGTCATATTAAGACTATTATGAGAATCGACAAAAACAATATCCATATATCCGTAGCGTCCCTCACCAATGACATCAGGATCTAATGAGGTTCCGTCTATTGATAAACTTTTCATTACGGCAAAATCACGATTTGTTGGTTCACTTGATTTATCAGTCGGATCAGAAGTGTCGCTAGAAGAATTTACAGGATTATTCCAATAGTAAACATATTTTGTAACAAAAAAGGTGGATAAAGCAATTGCTGTCACTGTTAATAATGAGGGGATAAGCAGTTTTGGAAATCCCGGTCGCTTGCTGCGTGGTGCTTTGTGAGCAGCTTCTAAAACTTTCGGATCTAAGGTTTTTGGATACTCGGGAATATCCTTTTTTATTTTTTTGAGTTTATCTTCATATTTATTCATGTTCAAGTTCCTCCTTTAACATTTTGAGCGCACGTTCGTGCCGCTTTCTTGCTGCACTTGCGCTTATTTTTAATACTTTAGCGATTTCACTAAAACTATATTCATTCACATAGCGCAAGATAATCACATCTTTATATTTAGTTTTAAGTTTGTTAACTTCATCCCAAATATATTCGTTTTCATTAAGTGGCTCGTCACTAATCGCAACAATCGGATCGCTAATTGACACTGGCCTTTTCTTGCGGAGCATATCTTTACTTACATTAACAACAATTCTTGTTAAGTAACGTCGTTCATCATCGCTTGATACAAAGTTTTTATTTATTCGTAAGAGCCGCATAAACGATTCAAGCACAGCATCTTCTGCATCTTCGACACTTTGTAAGTAAGAGTAGGCTATTTGGAAAACCATAACTTTGTAAGTTTCATAAACGATTGCAAACTGTTCGTTAGTCATATTCTCCTTACACAATACAAACGTAACTTAAAATCATTTTGTGACATTAAGTGTAATTTGACCCTTTCTATTAGTAATAATAATTAGTTCTCTATAATACATAACGATTATAAAGCGTCTTTTGTGACAAAAAACTTTTTTTTGGTAAAAACATTCTTAAATCAAGTTTATACTTTTTTAAAATAGATTTTGTTTTAATGAGTTTTAGCGGCAAACTCAACAACTCATAAAACATAGTAAAGTTCGAATTTTTAGAACATTTGCGGTTTTCATATTTATCCTAATTAACTATAAACACACCCCTTCCACAGTTAAATATTATTGACACTTATTGTTCATCTACGCCAAACCTACGCCAAATCTACGCCAGGCAAAGAAAAAGGGCCCTTATAATCGGCCTTTTTCGTGATGTGGCTTTATAAAGTTGGAGAGATTCTTAATGAACCTACGAGATTATTATATACTTAACAAATAATTATTTCTACACTCTATAGGCGTAAGTTTTGTTTTCATTATTATTCTTGTCTTATTGTAGTAATTTATATATTCATGAATCGTTGTTATTAAAGCTTCTACACTATCATAATCACGCTTGTTATTGTCCCAAATTTCTTGTTTAAGACGACCAAAGAAGTTTTCTGTTGGAGAGTTGTCAAGGCAATTTCCTTTTCGACTCATCGATTGTATTATCCCCATGTTTCGAAGTTCAACAATATACCTTGAGTTTTGATATTGAACGCCTTGATCAGATTGAAGCATCATCCCTTTAAGATTATTCCCGTGCTTCCTTTGGAGTTCTCTTAACATTCGGATAATCCGATATACCTTCGCATCTGTTCCCACAGAATACGCTAGAACTTCACGGGTATGAAAATCAATCACAGGTGACAAATATACTGATTCACAAAACATTGGAAACTCTGTCACATCCGTCCCGCCTTTTTCATATGGCCTTGTTGTTTTAAAATCTTGATTCATAATGTTTTCAATTTTTAAACCAAGGTTTCCTTCGTACGAATTATACTTTCGCCACTTAATGACTTTGGGTTTACTAAAACCTTTCGCTCGCATGATTTCTAAAACTTTGTTTTTACCGACAATCCACCCGTTTTTCTTCAAATTATTGTATATTTGATGATATCCGCACCGTTTCTTATGAACTTTAATGAATAATCGCTCTATTTCTTTCTCTAACTCAACATACTTATTTTGCCTTGTTTTATTCGCGTTTAATGTGTAATAAAAGACGCTTGACGATAAACCAGCCAGCTCTAGAAGGACACTTAATTTGTATTTAGTCCTTAACTCATCGACGATTCTTACTCTTTCTTGAACCGTCGCTCCTTCTAGTTTTTGAGCTAAGGACTGCGATTTTTTTAAGTACGCTATCTCCGCACGCAACCGCTCGTTCTCTGCTTCAATCTTTCGATCAACAACCGCTTTAAAACGGTCTTCCTTTAATAAGTAATTCGCTCGGGCTTTCGTATCTTGAATCGCTTCTTCGCCGCCTTCACGGTATTTCTTCAACCAATCACTTAATACTCCCGGGTTCGCTAAACCGTGCTCACACGCTACGTCCCTAATCGTTCTCCCCGCTAACACCTGTCCAATTGCTAATAACTTTGTATCACGCTTATACATTCGCCGCACACGGCTCAAAAATGGTTCCTCACCATGCATCTTATACAAATTTATTATGTACTTGATGTTCGTTTTATCATATCCCCCATAAAGCTCGGAAATATGAGAAATCGAAAGACCTTCCTCGATATGCATTTTACATATCTTGACTTTCTCTTTCATCGTTATCCGCATAAAAAATAGCTCCCTTCTTGGGTAGGTACTTTCATTATACCTCTCTCCAAGATTTGGAAGCTAATTCATCGTGATATGGTGCCCCCTGCCAGTCTAAAATTAACTGTAACCACAATTTACTATTAATTAATAATATTTACGTAAACTCGGCTTAATTGGCTTTTATTTGTAATTTGTAAAGTGTGAAATAACCGCTTTTTACTGTTATGAACTATTTTTGGCTGTTTTTTGTAGGCCAATTTTATTGTTAAAAAATGGCATGTATTAACCACTTTCTAATTACAAAATCACTTGTGTTTTTTCTTACGATTTTTAAGCTTGCGTATTGCTTCTTCACGCTGTTTTTGCTGCTTAAGATATCTCTTGCCGCTGTTAAATAATACAACAATTCTCCAGACCGCAATAGCTATTCCAACTGCAATAATTGCTATGGTAAAAATTATTAATCCAGTCCATAATTGATCTGCTATTTCTTTAACAGGTTGCGATACTAAATAATTATTTAATTGTTCCATGTTTCCTAATTATATTATTCTTGTATCCGTTTCCTCTTTGTCATTTGCAACAGTAGTTTTTGTACTTCGCTTTAAATTATTAATCATAAAACTATTTTGTTGATCAAGCTCTTCAACACTTGCTGTATAAGTTTCATACTGAACTGCATCATACATTCCTTTAGTAGCCTTTAATCTTTCGCTATTAAAGTATTCCTTATAAGCATCAGTGGCATAAGTATCGGCATACATCTTTTGATTTAAAATGTAATAAGCATTTCTACCTAATAACTCAGTACTAAGCATAGTACTATTTGACTTATTAACATACTCAAGTATCTCATAGCCATACATGTTCTTTATTTTAGACCAGTGGTGATTAAATTTGGCCACAATTTTATCTAATAGGTAGTTATACAGTGTCCCTGTGTTTCTTCTAACTAAAAATTCTTCCATATATCTTTCATGGCGCTCTTTAACAAAGTTACAAATTAAATAATCAATTTCAAAGCTCGGTAAAACCACATCTACTTTTGCAATCCCTTTAATTTCAATAAAGGTCTCTGCAGTTTCAACAAGATCTAAATTTAAGCTTCCTAATCGCTGTAAGTCATAAGTAACTCTTACAAATGGCTTGCCATCAATCGAATATTCGTGCCTTGATAACTTCAGGCTAGTATTGTAGCCATCATTGACCTGATTAGCGCCATAATCATCCTTTGACTGTCCTTTATGGTCATTTCGATTGCCTCTCTCGCTTGATATTTCCGTATTATGCTCGACATGTCCATCCATAATATATCTGTATTCATCGCTGTTGTTGTTGTCGCCAACAATTTCAAATAGCCTCCTTGAATTATAGTTAATGATATGACTATTATTATCAAATATAAATTGCTCTTTATCTGCATTAATATAATCATAGTTATACACAGGAAATTTACCAAATCTTGTATATTGATATCTGATGGAATAATTACCAAAAGATAACGGTTTTGAGCTGTTGTATAGAAAGAAAGATTCAGCGTATGTACTCATAGCTTTGAATAAATCAATGTATTTAATACCATCAAAATGGACTACTTTTCTATTGTACAAATCGTACTTAAATATATTGTAAAATTCAGTTCTAATATGATCATCCACATTTTCATCAAAAGCGTTAAAAAATTTAGTTTCGAGATGTGCTTTAAGCTGAGCTCTATTAACAAATAGCCTATCTTTGATGCCGTTATCAATATAAGTTCTCAATCTTGCCCACGAAAAATCGGGAAACATTGTTTGATACTTTTTCATTATGTCGTAAGCTTGATTTCTAAGCATTTTCTCGGTATCCATGCTTACCGAGGTATTCATTTTTGTTTTACCAATACCAGGGGGACCAAAAAACATAGTAATAATACCGTTGCTCTTAGCAACTTCTTCATTATGATACTGCATCCTACTCATTATATCTCTAGCTCTTTTATGGCGCAAAAATCTAATAAGTATAACTACAGGTATTATTTTATATATTAAATTATATTCAATAGTAAATATTAAAACTTCAATTAATGCATTAGTTAATAGTGGCACTATGCTGGAAAAATCAAAGCTTCTTATAAAATATAAGTACCATGCCATTAAGTCAAAGGCTAATGTTCCTATTCTATAAAATATTAGTATTAAAATAATAAATAATAACTTAGTAAATCTAGCTTCATATTTTAAATAAATTCGCCATGATTCAAAATAGTTTTTAATGGGAATAATATACTTTAATTCAAGCTTCTTATAATTAGTTAAAGCTTTGGTTTCTTCATAAATAGTTGAGCCATCTTCTCTAATAACAATAGCTTTAATTAATATAATTAGAACAACCAAAAAGGGAAGCCAGACTATGAATTTTAGTGTGTTTATTAAAAAATTAACAAGGTCAAAACTCGAAATTATAAAGTAGTCTTCATTAAACAATAATACAGAAAAAACTCTGAGAGAATAAATCAATTCACTAATACTTTTTGGAATTGTAAAATCATATTGAATAACCTTATCACTAACGCCTGGTATATTAGGACTAAATGTAATTAATTTTATTAATATGTTCAAAAAGTTTTTAATGCTTAATAATAGACCTTTGTAGACATCAATTTTAAAGACTAGGGTCAAAACAAGGGCAACAACGAAAAGAGCAAAAAAAACATAGCTACGGTGTCCCAAGTGGGTAAGATTATAAAAAAGGTTTTTTATCTTTTCTTTTAGTAAATTAAACACATTAATGATTCTTTTTTTCACCGTAGTAAATCCTCATGGTAAAAGAAGGTATTATAATTAACACTAAATAATCTGCCACCTGACATATGTATAAACTCTAGCGTTAAATCATTGTCTTTTGCGACAACATAACCATTACTATACTTATAATTATAAATCGCTTCTTTGTCAGGCTGATACCAAGTTAACAATTCTTCTGTAAACTTTAAATCACCATTATTGAGTGATCTCCAAGTTATATTAGTTATAGGGTCTTTTGAACGGTTATTGACCATTACAAAAGCATTAGCAATGTAAGCAAGGAAGATTAAACTAACTAAAAGTAATAGTATTCGTTTAAAAATACGACCCTTTTTAATCGTTAATTCCATAAAACCTCCTTTACTTAGTTAAATATTATTTTTTAAAGAACAATCCGATAAATCCAAATAGTTTAATTATCGCTAATAATACTATAAGCCCAAGTATACCTACTGCAGCAATTTGTATTACTTTTACAAACTGGTCAAAGTAATTCGTTCCTCCAAAGTCAAAGAGGCCTTTAAACCAATCCCATAATGATTTACTCTTAACAGGTTGCTTATCTTCGGGTAATTCTCCGATTATTCCATAGTTTCCATTTTTATCTAATAAATTAATAATATGTGGAGCCCACTCTGGATCATAGTTTTCATCAACATCAAGTATTAATGTTAAAGAGATATCGGTAACTTCTTCAGGAATATCAATAAGGAATGAAGCATATTTTATATTAAACTTAAAATCTAATGGATGCTCCTCTTGATTAGGATTTATTTTTCTGGCATAAGTTATATTTTGCCTTATTTCTTCGATTGACCTTTGAAAAATATTTCCTGCAAATAAGTAAACATCTTTCTGTTCTTCATTATTTTTATATGAAATGCTATTAACTTTATAGCCCGATAGTTTTATATTATTTTCTGATGGAACATATACAGCGGTACTATTTTTTGTTACTAAACCATTTTCTTTTTCAATCTTAAAATTAAGCTTACCTGGTGTTTCTAATTCCTCGTATTCAATATCAGAAGAATATACTTTTCCATCTTCATCTATGAAATCCGCTGCAATATACATTACCTGTAATCCTGTAGTTTCCTTAATCGGCAAAATTAAATAAAATTGGTAGTCCTTTTTGATGCCGCCCTCATTTAAAAAAGCATCAACATCACTATAGCCTTTACTATTACCGTATTTGAATAGAAGGTTTTCCCTAAACCATCCCTCATGAATATCATTTTCACCTACAAATGATCCTATGTACTTCTCTGCTTTATAACTGCCTAAAAAATCGTTAAGTTTTAAGATGTCGCTCACTCTTCCTAGTTCATTCATATTAATGTGTAAACTTTGCTGGTGATACGCAAATCCCCTGTGATATGTTTTATGTGTACTTTCCTTAAGAAATTGTGATTGTTCTTGATTATAGTTATAAGTAGTGTGGTGAGTGGTCCAATTATTGTAAATAACACTAAATTCCCTATTGTATCTATAATTAATATCATATGTTTTGGAGTTATCTAAAACTCCCTCATACTTCTCATTAATCTTCCCTATGTCACTGATAATGTATTTAATCTTAAGTATTTTTTTAATTTTGTGTGCTGGGTTTGCATTAAAAAAGATTATAGAATACTTTTCATTATAGTTATCGGCACCGCTTCTTTTTTGAGCGTTAATAAATATCGGCCTTGTATCTTCAGGATCAAGTTCCAGGTATTTACTAGCAGCTTGCGTACCAGAATTTGCGGACGTCTTTACAAGTTCTTTTTTATTGTTATTATTAGGCACAATCATAAATAGTGACATAAGTATTAATAAGGCTTTTTTCATAGTTTCTCCTAACTAAAATGTAATCTTTTCATAGTCTAAAGATATCTTTTCAACTTCAACTTTTTCATAATATAACTCAGTTCTTTTTTCATTGCCGTTTAGATCGGCAACTACAAGGTGGACTGGTTTAAATTTTCCGATAGCTTGGATTTTAATTAAATATTGTAAGTTATCAACTTTAGAGTAACTTATTACTGATGGTTGTTCTGGTTCAATTTTCCAAATAAGTAATTTTTCCTCTTTGAACTCATCCGTATATATATAAATTTCCTTATCTTTAAGCAATTTAACCTTGCTGACTTTATCGATGTTGATTTTTGAAATTGCTGGTCTAGGCAAAAGAACAATAGCACTCATGGAAAGGAGTAACATGAATAATATTGTGGAAAATCCTAGACCTTTTTGATTGTTTTTCTCTCTCATATTAATACCCTAAAAGATAATTGTCGTATCAGTTAATGTTAACGAGGTTGCACTAACGGTGTAATTACTAAAGTCAATCGGTGTCATGGACCACTCTAGCGGTGCATTACCAGTGCTAATTTGGACACCATCTACAAAAACTTTATAACCAAGTGCAATAGTTGCCCCTTTGTTGCGGTACATTTTAGCTTGCGCTGTATCGCCTAATTTAACAGCGTATGCTAAGTCATCTAATGCTTTTGAGGAAGCGTGTTCATTGTTGAAAATCAATGTTTGTACTTCAAAGTTAAAAGATGAGGTATTTCTAGTTGCAATTTTATTACCAATACTCGTTAATAAATTTCGTTCTTGTCTAAAATCACCCTCGCCCCTGCTAGCTAGGATTGTTTCGGTCCATTCAACAGGTGTTGTTTGTGAGCCTCCATACCAATAAAACTTATTACTGTATTCATAGGTAATAACTTTAGAATGATCAACGGTTCCTACTGAATCATTGAAGTTAAACGGATTAACGTAAGTAGCATTAGTTGCTGGTACTAGCTTGTAATTACTGGTAACGGTATGTTGAAGTCGTTTTTCGTAATCGACTTTAACAGAAGCTTTTACAGAAGGTTTTTCTGTTACAGCGGCTGTAACTAAGATTTGACTACCAAAGCCCTCCTTAAGCGTTAATGTAGCTTTTGCGGTGTCTTCGCTGACTGCTAAACCAACATAGCTAGAAGCTGTTTTACCTACTTTCCAGGCATCATCATCTGTTTGACTTGAAGCATCGGGGGCAAAATCGATATTCCATGTTAAGTGCTTGTTAGTAGCATAAACAGGTGTAACATTAGCTGTTACCTCATACGTGGTATCATTGATTTTCGCCATGCTTAGAAAAGTGTTATTATTTACTTTTTGCTCCGTTTTAGTTGTTGTACAGCCAGTAAGCAGTAATGTTAATAACGATCCTAGAGTAATAATCTTTTTCATGTTTTTTACCTCTCTTTTTATTCTATTGTTCTAATTGCCACACTATATAAGTGTGTGTCGGTTGTCCAGGTTGAATCTGGACCCTCTGGTATTCGAGGGCTAATAATTTTATATTCAACAAGTTGATTTCCATTTTTTGGATCTCCCTTAAATATATAAATGTTATAGGTGGCCAAACTATATGTTTCTCCTGGATTTGTTGGCTCTCCACCGCTTGAAGCTTGTACTCTCTGTGGATTCCCGCCTTGGTGAACTCCAGGGTAAGTAATTACTGGGGCAAAGGACCCTCTGTAATAGACATTTAATGTCGCCAGCTGATATTGTGTAGTATATGCGACACTTATTACTCCAAAGTAATTTCCTGTTGTTGGTAATTGTTTTTTCGTTTCATAAACGCCATTAACATTAATTGCTTCATAGCTTGGCGGTACAGGACCATTAATTACCGTTGGTTTTTCCCAAGCATAAACCTTACCAGTAGCACTTAATCCGCTTATAGTATCGGTGACTGTAATCGTTGAATAAATACTCTTAGGAAGGTATTTAGTAGCGTACACTTCCGCTGTATTAGTTCCCTTTTTACTAACAATAACCTCTGGAAATGAACTTTCCCATTCTAGATCATAACTAACCCATGCTGGTTCAATCGTTGCCGTTAATGTCTTTTTATTTTCAGGACCAAAAGCATTTAATTTAATAATTCCAAGCCTAGTTTCTTCTTTAACTTCTGCTTCAACTTCAACTGATACTTCTTCTGTAATACTAATTTTTGTGTTTTTATTTTTACATGAGCTTAAAAAAGTACCTGCTAAGATTAATGGAATAATCAGTAAGTTAAAATACTTTCTTTTAATCATTTTATGCCTCTAAATAATTCTTCCAGCCGTTAACGGTATCAAGTACATATTCACCTATTTCATCAACTAAAATGTCATTAGTGTTAATGGCTGCTCTTTCTCTTCTGTGGATATTTAATGTTACATCTGAAGGATCCGTTGATAAAATTACAAATCTCAGAGCTGGTCGGTAATCAAAAAAGTTATTTTCTTTGTCGATTAAGACATTAATTTCCATGTCAGAAATTGTTCGTGCATTTGCAATATTATTAACATTAATGCTGGTGATATTATTTCTAAATTCACTTCTTAATTCATTTGAATTAAACACCAAATACAGATGGGACCCGCCGTATGTCTTGAAGTTATTGAATTCTCCTGTTTCAGCTATTGGTCTTTTAGCTTGAATGAAAAATAGTCCATTGGGCTCATCCCATCTAAAATAATTGTGATAATTTGTGTCATTGTCAACTACAAAATCATGTCTATTACTAAAAATATCTTCCGTATTATATACATAAATATTGCGATTTATCGTTCTAAAAACTTCATTTTCTTCAAGAATAACAAGTGGAATATTTTCAAAATCAACTCTACTTGTGATATTACTCGACTTATTATTAATATTATAAACTAATGCAAATTGGTAGTACTTGTTATCAGCATTAAATACGATTTCTTCATTCGTATCTAAATAACTCCATTCAGTATCTAAATTCGTACGGTACGCTAATCTTAAATGAATTAACACTGCCTTTTTTATAACAAAGCCATAATACTTATTGTGAAATTTAAAGTCGTACTTTAGATAGCTTGTATAAGTGTATTCAGTACTAAATTCAGTATCAGTGTGAATTTCGCTTGTAGTGCCTGGAAAGCCAAATCTTAAGTCGTAAGTTCCATCGTTATTTACTAATCTTAGTGAATTATAGCTAACAGGGAGACCGTTTAATTCACCAGAGCTATTTTTATAGCTTGCTGCACTTAATCCCCCTGTGGTTGTGCTAAAACTAAAGTTAAACATATCTTCAGTCATATTCATTTCGGGCAATTCCATAACTGGATTAATAGCCTCTTCACTTGTCGGCTCTTCAATACTTACTTCATCTTCACTTGAACTATCAATTACTGGATCCTCAGTAATTAATTCGCTTGTCGTTTCATCTTCATCTACTGAAGTATTAACTGAGGGAATAATTTTATCTCGCCAGTCATCAGGATTCCATTTTGAATAACCGCTTGACAAAAAGCCAAGGCCTCCAACGAGTAATGCTCCAACTAAAAATCCGATTAATGTCTTATTTTTTCTTGCCATTATAAATTATTCCCTCCTTGTTCTTTATTCTTCCTCTTCTAAGGAAACATCTTCGCTTACTGTGTCATCAGTGTCATCATCTTCAACTGGTTCTTTAACTGGAATGATTTTTTCTTTCCAGCTTTCCCCATCCCATTTCATGAATCCGCTTGATAGGAAGCCAATAGCGGCTGTAAGTAAGACTAATCCTAATCCAACAGCGCCTACGATTCCAGCTTTCTTTTCTACTTTTTTATGTTTTTTTGCCATTTTATTTCCTCCTGTGGCTTTTAAAATTTCTTTATTTTTTCTTCTTACGACTCATCACTTTTGCAATTTTAGTGTCTAAGAATCTTACGGCTGGCCCAGTTGTCTTTACGCTAGCCACTTCTTCACCATTGTGATTAAAGTAAGCAACTTGATAAACTGGATTTCCATATCTATTCAGGTATTTTTCACGGTGCGCATATACTTGACCTTTTCCGTATTTAATAAATTTCTTTTCATCACTGTAGAGCTTATTAACCTCTCTTTCAATTCTTTTTAACGAATCTTTTCTAAAAAACTTCATAATATCCTCCTGTTGTTTTCTTGTTTTTTTGTGGTTTTGCCATGTCTTTCTCCTATTGCTCGTATTTTTGTTGACTTTTTTCTTTACTATGTAATAATTGAATTAGGAAGTAATCTTACTTCTTACTGATAACCTTCCTTATTGGATGGTCCCCCATTCACAATGAATGGGGCTTTTTATCTCCCACGATATCTCCTATATCGCATAAAAGAATTAATATCATTTTGACTAGCTTTTCTTCTACTATTTCTTAAAGGCGCTTCTCCAACAACAAATTTTTTATTTGTCATCCTACTTTTAGAAATTGTATTTGTGTCAGCATAACTATTTTCATTAGGAAAAGTATGTTGTAATCTTACCCTTTGAAATCTTCTTAGATGTCTTGCAGTTGCTATATGTGTTATTTTAGAAATCTGAACATATTTTCCTCTTCTTTGGACCGCAACAATAACTGGTCTCCCGTTATAAGGATTCCTACCACTTTGGGATCTGTAATATTCCCAATCTTCAGGTTTAACAATATGTCTGAAATCAACATAAAATATTTTTCCTATGTGTTTTTTTCTATTAATTCCATCTTTATTATTCTTTTTGTTGTGTGCCATACTTCCTCTTTCTAAAACGGTAATATTTCAATCCAGTTAAACCTAAGGTTGAGAAGATTGAATAATACGACTAATACGACTAGTGCAATAAAGATCCACCAGGCATAAGTGAATTTATCACGGTGACTTATCATCTTCATTCGATTTTTAGCCACTGGTAACACTCACTTTCGGCTCAACAGGAATGAATTTACGCTCTAGAGCGTAATCTCTTGTAACAAACAGCCTTTGTTTGTCGTTTAAAAACGCTTTTAAGACCACTCCTGGAGCGATTGCGACTTCTACCTTAAAATAGTCCCTGCCGTGTATAATTTGAGGCCCAGAGGCCACCTTTCCTCTTGTTAGCTGTACAGGTTTGATCAGCGTTATATTATTTGGCATCTGCTCGAAACCCTCTTCTAAGCAAAGTAAAGCTATATCATCTTTACTAATTTTCTTAAAAGGCACTTCTAATAGACTGCCAAGCTTAATGCTGGCGCCGATCTTCTCTTCAGTCTTTCTGCGAACATACGTAAAAGTAACCCTTGCCATTGGCAATTCTTCAAGTTCTTCTCTAGTCATGTCTTTTAGCTGCTTCATACTTTCTTTATAGCACTAAGTTTATAGAGGCACAAATTTTTAGGAGCCAAAAATCCCTCAATCTTTTTGGCGTTTGGTTTTTGGTAACAATAAACAGGGGCGCTCTTACAAAAAATAGCTCGGTTGAGCATATTTTTTTGTTCTGTAAGAGCGCATATTTTGTAGATTGTTATGTTAATTTATGTTTAAGTATGTGTGTGTGTTTGTCTGTCATTTTTTTATTTTCAAGCAAGTACTTTTATCTTTCTTCATGCGGAATGTAGGCGGTAAAGAGTTCCAAGGCTTCTTTCTTTTTTCGTTCAATTGTCGCTACTGAGTAGTTATATTTTTCTGCAATTTGTTTCATTGTCAATTTTTCCACATAATAATCAAAAAGCACGTTATAAAATATACGGTAGCCTTTTTCAAAAGCGAATAATGTTAATGCCCTATCAAGTTTTTTAAATTCTATCGGGTACTCCTCCCAGTTATGATCTCTGTATGCTCTGCTTAATGCTCTGGAAGGTAGAATTCTTTTTAAATAGTTGTGAGATACTGCGCTTAAATTGCTTTCTTGTCTTTCTTTCATGTTTTTACCTCCGTTTTTAATCAAAAATTGATATCTGTTCATATTTAGGCTTTTCACTAATATCAATATGCCTTGCTAATATTTCCATTAATTCAGTTAATGTATCAAAAACATTCCAAAGAAATTTATAATCATATAAGCATAAATTCTCAATAAAAATCAGACTACTTTCATTTTTATGAAATAGTATCCCATAGTGTTTTTTTTCATCCTTGAAATTAATTTCTATGTTTTTATTATCCACGACATTAATTTCTGGATTTAACTCTGGATAGTTTATTTTAATGGCTTCTACAATTTCGGTAACAGTCATTTCAGTTTCCTCCTAAAGATTTTGTATTTGATCCCAAATTGAATCATCAAGATCATCTTCTATTTCTACTTCATCAGTGACTTTGGATTGATTAACTATAACTTCCTGCGGTCTATTTACTACTTCTTTAATTTTGTTACTGACAGCACTCTTCAGCCACCTAAATGGATTGGTTAACCTCTGTCCTTGATAGCTTTCTAAGACTTCAGTAATAGCGGTTTTAATATCTTCAGAATTGTAGTCATTATGTAATTCCTGTACTAAGTTCACAAATAGCTTTTCTTGTATTTCAGGAAAAGAATATTTTTGAAAAATTAATATGAACTCCTCACACTCACACACACGGTTAACTTGTATGTTGTGTGTTGTCTTAGTATCTATATCTCTATATGTCTTTATATCTTTATGTCTTAATGTCTTAATGTCTTTGTCTCTATAGGGGACATTGTCCGCTATTTTTCGGACATTGTCCTGGACATTGTCCGCGCTTGTAAGTTGTTTTTTCTGCTTATTTCTTGCAATTCTTTTACGTTCAGCATCCTTCGTTTCACTACCTACAAGCTTGTCATAGTTCGGGAAAAAATAGGCACCATTCTCATCTTTTGAGAGCACTCCAAATTTTTCTAAAAATCCCAAAGTAAATAGGACTTGTTCGTATTTAAAATGCTTTAATTCTTTCTTAATTTTTTCTACCGTATCGATAATTTCAATGTCATTAATTACAGTGACAAACTTGCCTTTTTTATTGATTACCGACATTAAAAGAGCTATGTAAATTGTAAATATTGTAGCGCCGTTATCAAGCGACATTATATGGTTGTATAAATCGCTATCAAGCATTGAATCAAATAGTTTAATCCAATAATACCTTTTAGTTTTAGATTGTGTCATACCATTCCTCCTTTGTTATTAAGTAATTGAGCTCTAATAAGTCCTGTTCAAATTCTTCCATTAATTCTTTGTGCAGCATTAAATCAAGTTTTTTAATATACTGTCTTGCACTACTGGTGCTTCGCTGATAAAAATCTTTGTTCCACACGCCTTGCTTTAAGTTGTGTAGTAGCAATATTAATTCCACTAGAGCTTCTGCAAAAGCCTTAATCGACTGCAAATCCGTAATATTTTTTGCATTTTTGTCGTATTTTATAATAAAGTAATCGAGTGATTTTACATATTCACTGTTAATTATTTTTTGCATTTTTGTCATATTAACCTTTCACAAATATCTGTATAATTAGATCCTGCAAATCCAGATATTCACATCTTCTAACTTCAAATTCATACATTGCCCTTTGTACCTGCTGAGCTGTTAAATTATTAACAATAGTCTTAACGAAAGATAACTCTATGTATTCCTGACAGAGCGTATAAAAGTGATATCTATTTTCTATTTTTTGACTGTTAGTCATCATGCTTACTCCAAATCTAAATACATGTTTATGAATTGTTGTTGAAATAAATCATATGTGCCATGTAGTTTCATATTCTTAGCTAACGCATGAGCGTTTTTAAAGCCTTTTACATGCTTTCTAAATAAGTGTTTAACATACTCCTTGGCCTCTTCTTCATTTGCGATTTTAAAGCCTCTTTTGTTATTGTTAGCAATAATATATTCACCCTGCTTATTAATGTATTTAGCGCAGGCATGAATAGAGCGATCTAATGTCGTGCTTGTTGTGGTTGGTGTAGCTTTAAAGTAAGCGGGAAGGTTTGCAATTATCACTTCTTCACTTATAAATTCTGCTGGATCAGTTGTTTTTAAAAATTCCAGTAAAGCATTAGCTTTTCTAGCTATTTTTTTACTCATTACTTACCTCCGCTTTGTTCCAATAATTTATTTTCATTTTTAGCATTAATTCCTTGCCCTTATCATTAAATCCAAACATCTGATATAGTGATCCATATATTTGAATTTGACTAAACGGCGTATCGGTTGTAAATTCAACAACTTTTTCAAAACGCTCCGCTATAACTTTTACTTCGTGTCTATATTTAATTTTCATCTTCCATTTCTCCTTTTTCTAAAACTTTCAAAAATTCAATTTCTTTAAGCCTGGTAGTACCGATTAGTTTTAATACAGTCTCTACACTTACTTCATATTTTAAGTAAGGAATAGATCCACCCTTTTGCCTTGCTAGATTACGAATGTTAGTAGCAGTGTCTCTGCCACAACCTAAGTAAGCTTTAATGTCGTTTGTAGTCCAACTGCTTTTTTTTAATAGATCTAACTTTGTCATCAGTAATCCTCTCTTTCTAATAAGTAATCAACCGTTACTTTAAATAAATCCGCCATTGATATTAGTTCGCTTTCTTTAAATTCACGCTTGCCATTTAATTTAAGATTCAAAGATTGAAGACTAATATTTAAATGTTCACTTAATGTAGCTTGATTAAAAGCATTCTTAATCATTAGACTTTTAATATTTTTACTTTTCATATTCCTCCTTATTGTTCTAATATTTCGAACACATGACCATAATAGTATTATTATTTAGAACTTGCAAGCGAAATGATATACAAATGTATTATTTTTTAGAACTTTTGTTTAATTTAATGTAAAATGTATTTGAGGACATATAAATGAAATATAATTTTCCCAAAGTAATTCTTAAGTTAAGAATAGAAGCAGGACTTACACTTGAAAAATTCGGCAAACTTTTTGGCGTTAAGAAATCAACCGTAAGTGGATGGGAAAGCGGACTAAGCACCCCTCCTGTTGACAAATTAATTGCCATTTGTAAACAGTTTGAGATTACACCAAATGAATTGTTGGGTTTCGAATCTAATAACAAAATCAGTTTAGAGGGTCTTAATCAAGAGCAAGAAAATTTAGTAAAGCAAATTATTGAACTATTTAAGGAGAAAAACAATGGCTAAAGCTAGACCAGGAATTGTTAAAGACACGAATGGAACATGGCGGATTAAAACACAAATTACTATTAACGGTGAGATAATTCATATTCATAAAAGAGGGTTTACTACAGAAAATAGTGCGTTTTTAGAAAAAGAAAAAATTATTAATGAATTAAAAACTAAAGCTTATTCAAGAAATTTCGTTACCTTTAAAAGCGTTGTTAATGATTATTTTGAGCACACAGAAAAAATTCATAAGCCATCTTATATCTATAGATCGAGATTACTATCAGATAAGTATTTTAAAAAGCTTTATAATAAGCGTTTAAATTTAGCGCTTGAAGCTAAAAGTTTAAAAAAAGTAGTTAATGACATTAATAAGACTGAAAACACTGTAAATTATAAGAATAAACTTATTAGATTATTAAAATCAATTATTAATCATGCAATCAAGCGTGGATTAATTGAAATTAGTCTAGTAAAAGATTATGAACTCGTTTTAACACCGTTTAAAGATAATACTATTCAAGAAAGAAAAGAAATAGTTATTTTAAGTCGAGAAGAATATTCACGCTTTTTAGAGGCTATTCCATCACATACAAGAGATAAGGTATTATTCACACTGTGGGGACAAACGGGGCTACGCATAGGGGAGATTAGAGCACTACAACCCAAACACTTTAATAGCACTAATAAAACCATTACTATTAATCAGCAGGCAGTAACTAAGTTAGGGCTTAACCAAACCATAATTACAAGCCCTAAGACAAAGAAATCAAATCGCACAATTCATATCTCAGATAATTTAACAAATCTTCTTAGTGAATATATTACGTTAGCTAGAATAGATAGTGACCACTTTTTGTTCCACGGACAATCACCATTACTTCCCTTATCAGAAAATGCTATAAGGTCCGCACAGAAAAAATATTCAAAACTTGCTGGAGTACCATACTTGACCCCTCACGGTATCCGCCATTCAAATACAACTTGGCTTTTAAAAAATATTCAATCCTTAGATGAAATAGGCGTTGTGAGTGAACGACTTGGGCACTCTTCAAAAAGAGTCACTTTAGACATCTACTTTCATGTAACAAAAACACCTAATTCAGACCTTATAAAAATAGTTGATTTTTAGCTTAGCGTGCCAAAAACGTGCCAAAAACGTGCCACCAAAAACAAAAACCCGCATACACTGCGGGTTATTTGTAATCTGGTGCCCCCTGCCAGAATCGAACTAGCGACTGATCCTTACCATGGATCTGTTATGCCATTTAACTAAGGGGGCAAAATTTTCATCAATCTCTAATTTAGAGGACCGATTGCTTTATAAAGTTTACACCATATTGGTTCGTGATTCAACTTTTATAATAAGTAAAGATATTTTGTCATAAAAGATAATATTGTTTAACTTAAAATATCATATAAATGTTCACTAAAAAATAAAGAAAGAAAAGGCTCTCAAAGGAGAGCCTAGTTTTTATTTAATGGCTCAATTAAATAGAACGTGGACACTTTTTTTAAATTCCACGCTGCATTTAATAGCTTTGGTCACTTGAACACATAATTATATATACTTAATTCATAACTAATTAAGGAGTTTTTTATGAATTATA
>JBAZCS010000008.1:0-40419 GCA_041654855.1 Bacilli bacterium
CTCTAATTGTTCATGGTTTAATTGATAACGTTGGCCCCTTACGCCGTAAACTTATTCGGCGTGGATTTAATTTTAAAACCGAATCAGCGATTGAAGTTGTCGCTAACTTAATTGAAGAAAATTTAATAAATGGTGTTAAAAGTCTTGAAGCCTTACGTGAAGCAGTCTTATTAATTGAAGGAAGTTACGCGGTCGTTGCCGTCTTTAAAAAAGAAGAAGACCGTATTTACTTTGCTAAAAACATCACCCCAGTAACGATTGGGCGCAAAAATGGCACGATGATGATTACGGATGACTTTGCGTCAATTGCCAATGAAGCGCAAGAATATTATTATCCAAATGATGGTGAGATTGGCTTTATTACCAAAGACTCGCTTGAAGTTTATAATCTTAAACTTGAGCAACAAGAAGCAGTATTCACCGTTACTTCGGTAAGTGAAGAATCGTTAGAATTAGGTAATTATCCACATTATATGCTTAAAGAAATTGAAGAAGCACCGCGAGTGATCAAACGACTCGTAAACCAATATTTTGATGGCGTTAAATATCGTTTTGAAGATGCCCTTATTGAAAGAATCTATGAGGCGGATAACATTATTTTTATTGCCGCGGGCACGAGTTATAATGCTGCGCTTATCGGGCAACGATATTTAAGGACATTAAATAAAAAAGTTGATGTGTTTATCGCTAGTGAATGGCATTTTTATCCGTATCAATCCGGAGAAAAGCCGCTTTATGTTTTAATATCACAATCGGGTGAAACGGCTGATGTTTTAAAATGTCTGGAAGTTATTGAATCATATAACGGCGATGTTTTAGCAATTACAAATACTGAAGTGTCTTCCCTTTATCGGCGCGCTGATTATCGTTTACTTTTACATGCCGGTACGGAAGTAAGTGTAGCAAGTACGAAAGCTTATATTGCCCAAATTACTTTGTTAACACTTCTTTATGCTCGTATCGCTAATAAAGTAACGACGATTACCGCCTTAGATAAAGTTATTAAGGCGATTAATGAACTTATTAAAAGTCGCGATGAAATTAAAGCGATTGCCGCAGACTTTGCTGACGCAAAAGACGTCTTTTATTTAGGACGCGGCTTTGATTATGATGTGGCGGTCGAAGCACAATTAAAAATGAAAGAAACAACATACATTCACGCGGAAGCTTATGCAGGTGGTGAGTTTCTCCACGGTCCCGTCGCCTTAGTGACAAAAGGATTACCGGTGGTCGTCTTTATTAGTGATGAAGTCGCGGTCGAAGCAATGCGCGAAGTAATTGTTGAATTAGAAAAACGCGAAGCTAATGTCATTGTTTGTTCTGCCTTACCGTTTGCTGTAAAAAGCGATCGCTTCTCGACGAAAACAATCGTTAAGGTGTATCATAGCCCAATTGTCTTTGCCGTATTTGGGCAATACTTAGCATATTACACCGCAATTGCCCTTGGTCGTAATGTAGACCGGCCCCGTAATTTATCAAAGGCGGTCCGTGGCCGTGATGTTTAGTAAAGCTTTAGACTTTCGTTTTATGCTCTTTGAATATTATAAAGAGCTGCGCATAAATGAAACTGAACTTGTAGTGTTACTTTTCATTGAGCATCTTTTGCAAAAAGAAACGACATTAATTACACCGGATTTAGTAAATCTTCAATCAAACATTGATATTAAAGTTATTGATGAAACGATGGTTAAATTAGTAAGTAAAGGGTTAATTGAATTTACGATGAAAGATGGGAAAACGATTACGTCTTTAAATCCTTTACGAAAAAAGTTACAAATGCTTTTTGCCTTAGAATATGAACAAAATAAGGAAAATGATACGAGTGAATTTACATCACAAGTTGAAGAAATATACACTCTCATTCAACAAAAGTTTGGTCGTTCCTTATCAGCGGTCGAATTACAAACAATTAACCACTGGTTTTCATATGGTTATTCTGTGCTGATGATTAAAGATGCGGTCGAAGAAACAATCAAACGGAAGCGATACTCAATTCGTTCGATTGATAAAGCGCTCCTTAAACTGGCCACTGTTGTTGATTATGCGACTGAAGGCCATACCGCACAAGACGCGACTTATCGCAAAAACATTAAAGAAACATTAGAAAAAGTAAGCAAAGATATTAAAGATGACGATAGCGAATAAGACAATAATCTTTAATTTTCTCGATGAATATTATCCTGATGTAAAGGGTGAACTTTTATATTCTAAAGACTACGAACTTTTAATTGCTGTCGTTTTAAGTGCGCAGGCTACCGATAAGGCGGTAAACATTGTAACGCGCAAATTATTTAGTGACTATCCAACATTTGAAACATTAATCACTGTAAAAGAAGCTGAATTTGCAGAGTATTTCCGCACTTTAGGGCTTTTTCGCAATAAGGCTAAACATGTTTATAATCTCGTGCAAATCTTACATAAAGAGTATAAAGGAGTCGTACCGGCCGCTAAAGAAAAGTTAATGACACTCCCCGGTGTTGGAATCAAAACTGCTAACGTAGTAAGAGCCGAATTATTTAAAATTCCCGAGATTGCCGTTGACACGCACGTTAGTCGTATCGCAAAGCGGCTTGGTTTTGCAGACTTTAAAGATGATGTAACGATTATTGAAAAGAACCTGCGGCGGCGGATTCCTAAAGCTCGATGGATTAAAACACATCATCAAATGATTCACTTTGGCCGTTATTTTTGTAAAGCGCAAAGTCCCCGCTGTAAAGAGTGTCCACTTGTAAAAGTTTGTGTTGAACCAAATAAAAATTTATAAATTAAATAGTTTTATAACTGCTGGTAAATAATCAAGAATTGGATTTAATTTTAAAGGGACGAGAATCCCTTTTTCTTTAAATGTTTGGTAAGGAATAGATTTACGTCCTTCTCCACGATAAGCAGCGATAACATCACTCGCGGGTAAGACATAATATTCATCAAAAGCGGTAAATTGGACAATAAAGAACGCAATTCCCCCATGCCGAATGACATTTTCAAGGTGGGTTATTTGGTGTTCGTAGATATTATTTAACGGGAAACTAGTCTTTAGCCTTGTACTTTTTGCTTCAAAGTCAAAATAACGATTTTTGTAGACGCCATTAAAGTCGGTGGTTGATTGTTTTTCAAAGTAAGCATTTGTTATTTTAGCCCCTTTAGCGTAATCAATTTTTACGACATTAATTGGGGTGGGGCGTTTAGTAATTAAGGCAATATCATTCATCAAATAATAATCATTAGCAGCACTGATTAACTTTTCTAGTTCCATGCCACGATTAGCAGCGCTTGATTTTGCCCTTACGTTATTTGTTTTTACTTTTTTTGTGCCATCAGGGTATTTAACCATTACTCAATTTCTTCTTGTAAATAATGATAAAGGTCATCATAATTCACACTCTCTCCTGCTTTAATTTTTTGGAGCAACTTTTTAATGGGTCGGGCGACATTGTTCGCGTTTAAGAGCACTTGCGCGTAACGTTCTTTGACAATGTCGGTATTTTTAAAGAGCTCATTATATAAATACGCCAGCATGAGGGCATCATTTAACGGATCATGTAAAGGTTCGATCGGTGCAATGTTAAAAAGTTTACATAGATTCGCTAAAGAAAGGGTGTTATTATTATCGTCTTTTACGTATTGATTTATTAAACCACTAAGGTCTAAATTATTTTTTAAGATGGTAGTGACAATGCCGTGATCTGCTTCAGGAGTGTAAAGTAACGATTGTTTTAAAATCCTTAAATCATGGGTGCCAAAGGTAACAAACTTTGATTTACTGAAGTTAGAGCCGACATATTTTTTAAATTGCGGAAGCACTTCATCGAAGCCTAAACCTTCTTTTGCGAGTAAGTCACTAGTAATACCGGTTAATTCTTCGACAATTCGTCCGACATTATGTTTTGAAAGCACATATTTTTTAAAACCGGGAAACAATTTTTTAATTGTTCCGTCTTTATTAAGCGTTGCTTTAACCGCACCGATGCCGATCATTTCGTGGGTGAACTGCGTTCCTTCTAAATCAAGGAATATTATTTGCTTCCGGCCTTGGATTTGTTTCTTCAATTTTTTCATACGATAAAATTATACCATAGGTTAAATAATGGTGGTGCAGTTAGTTGATTAAGGTTATATTTACATATATAATATGTATGCGAGGTGACCCATGGCAGAAAAAAGTGTTTTAGATTCCGAAAAAATATTAAAGAAAAAGTTCAATGCAAAAAATGGTGGCTATGATGCCCTGGAAGTTGATGAATTTTTTGACCAAGTACGGGCTGACTATGATGCTTTTAATGCCCAAATAAAAGAATTAGAACGGCAAATTAAACGTTTTGAACAGTTAAATGCTAAAAACGTAAACCTCGAAGCGCTTAATTTACAACTATCACGAAAAGTTAAAGAATTAGAACGGCTTGTCGCTAAAGGCGGGACCGCGATGGAAAACTTACGGAAAATTGATAAATATGAGCGCCAACTTTGGGCCCTTGGTGTGGACCCAAGTAAAATAAAATAAAACAATTCGATCTGGATAATTGCTGGTACATTTGTATTAGAGGAAAGTCCATGCTCGCACTTGCTGCGATGCAAGTAGTGATTGCGCTAGCGGAAAAAATAACGCTAGGTATAGAGGAGTCTATAACGGCGAAGAATGACCTAAGTCCTTGGATATGGTCGGCCTTCCTAAGGTGCCACAGTGACGAAGTTAAGGGGAAACTCTTAAGTGGAACGTTGGTAAACCCCGCAAGCGAGAAACCTAAATTTGGTAAGGGAAATGGCAAAGAAGAAATGAATTTGCTGCCATATGTGAAAGCATAGATAAATAATTATCCACGACAGAACATGGCTTACAGGATCGAATACTCACCAAAGGAGCATTATGAATTTACCGAATAAACTTACAACTATTCGTATGGCACTTGTCATTATTTTAATAGCGCTTTTACTTATTCCTTCATCGTGGTTTAACGCGAGTACACCAACAATATTCTCCCAAGTTTATTTACGTTATTTTATTGGGGCGATTATTTTTCTAATCGCTGCAATTACCGACTATTTTGATGGATATTTAGCTCGTAAGATGAATTTAGTGACAAATTACGGTAAGTTTATGGACCCGATTGCTGATAAATTATTAGTTAATTCGGTCCTTATTATTTTAGTTAATCCGCAAAGTGCGTATGTTAATCAAATAAGTATTCCCGTTATTTTTGTCGTCTTAATGATTGGGCGCGATATTGTAGTGGATGGTTTCCGTCTTGTCGCTGCCGGGCAAAATAAAATTCTTGCGGCAAATATATTTGGTAAACTAAAAACAGTTTTACAAATGATTGCGATTGTCCTTTATTTATTAAATGACTGGCCGTTTACTAATCAATTAACGAACCCGATGTTCCCCTATGTTAGTTTTATCTTTATGGCGCTAGCGACTTTTGTATCACTACTTAGTGGTGCCATTTATATTGGACAAAACATCAGTGTCATTAAGGAGATGTAATGAAAACACAAAAAGTGATTCAAAAACTTATTGATTTAAATATTACAATCGGCAGTGTCGAATCATTTACGGGCGGTCTATTCGCGGCTACGCTTGTTAATTATCCTGGAGTTTCTAAAGTTTATAAGGGAAGTATTGTTTCCTATTCAAATGAAGTAAAGCATAAAGTATTAAAGATTAAAGAATCGGACTTAAAGAA
This sequence comes from Bacilli bacterium, assembly GCA_041654855.1. Classification (GTDB taxonomy): domain Bacteria; phylum Bacillota_I; class Bacilli_A; order RFN20; family CAG-826; genus UBA1361. The sequence goes on from JBAZCS010000008.1 coordinate 5,679, forward strand.
ATACGGCGCAGTATCAAGTTATGTTGCCCTTATGATGGCGCGTAACGGAAAAAAACTTTTAGATGTTGATTTTTGTTTTGCCTTCACCGGAAATGCGGGCCCAACCGCGGACAATCTTAATGTAGGGGAAGTGTTTATTGCTCTCATATATGGTGAAGACGAAATCTTAGAACATTTTAAAATAAAAGGGGACCGCCAAAAAGTGCGCACCGAAGCTTGTGAGCGCGCTATTAATATATTAGAACGTGTCCTAGAAAATTATAAATAGTTGTAATTATAAATAAGGAGAAACATTATGGCCAAAAAAGAAGATGCAAATATTTTACAAGAAACACTAAAGGAAATTGAAAAGTCGTTTGGTAAAGGGGCGATTATGAAATTAGGAGAACGTCCCGTTATTAATGTTGACGTTATTCCAAGTGGTTCGCTTTTAATTGATAAAGCGTTAGGAGTTGGTGGCTACCCTAAAGGCCGGATTATTGAAATCTATGGTCCAGAAAGTAGTGGTAAAACAACACTAGCACTCCACGCGATTGCCGAATGTCAAAAAAAAGGTGGACAAGCCGCTTTTGTTGACGCCGAACACGCTATTGATCCAGTTTACGCTAAAAATCTTGGTATTAATATTGATGAACTCATTTTAGCGCAACCAGATTCCGGCGAACAGGCGTTAGAAATTGTTGTCCGTTTAGCAGAAAGTGGTGTTATTGATTTAATTATTGTCGATAGCGTTGCCGCTCTTGTTCCGGAAGCGGAATTAACTGGGGAAATGGGGGACAATCAAGTTGGCTTACAAGCACGCTTAATGTCAAAAGCAATGCGCAAACTCGCCGGTGTTTTAAATAAAGCTGAATGTACAGTTATCTTTATTAACCAACTGCGGGAAAAAGTTGGGGTAATCTACGGTAACCCCGAAGTTACTTCCGGTGGTCGGGCCTTGAAATTCTATGCTTCAATTAGAATTGATATTCGTCGCGGTGAAGCCATTAAGCAAGGACCACGCCTCATTGGCAACCAAGCCAAAATTAGAATTGTTAAAAATAAAGTTGCCCCACCATTTGCCGCTTGTGAAATCGATATAATTTACGGCAAAGGCATTTCTAAGATTGGTGAAATTCTTGAGTTATCAGTTGAAAATGGGCTTATTAAAAAGTCCGGTAGCTGGTATGAACATGATGGTTCAAAAATTGGTCAAGGGAAAGAAGCAGCGCAAAATTATATTTTAGAACGTCCTGAATTATATAAAGCACTCGAAGAAGCAATTCGCAATAAATAAAAAAGATAACAAAAACTTAAGTTTTATAATGAGACTTAAGTTTTTTTATTGGCAAAAAGCACTTTTTTAATTTGTCGCTTCACTTAAGAATGTAATTACTTTAATTACAGATAAAAAGTTGTTATAATCTAAATGCACATATAGTGCTTTCACCTAAACGAGAAGTTAGGTTATTAATCCACTTTATTGAATCTAATATATATAGTAATTAAAAACATTAATGATATAACTTTCTTTGTTAGGTAAATAAGTTATTTAAGTTTGTAAACTTTTCAAACAAAAAAATTACGAAATTAACGAAAGAAGGAACAAAAAAATGGAATTTTTGTATTATGGACTCTTCCTTCTTCTCGGACTTGCTCTTGGGATTGGACTATTTTTCCTTATCCCCGCTTTTAAAGCTAAACAAGCATTCGCCAAATCGCAAAAAACAATTAAAGAAGCCGAAATTAAAGCTGAACACATTGTTAAAAATGCCGAACTAGATGCAAAACAAATACTTTATGAAGGTAAACAAGAGTTAGAAAAGACCGGGAAAGAACGGCGTGCCCAAATTAGAGAACTTGAAAGACTCCTCAGTGATCGTGAAAAAGCAGTTGAACGGCGCGATCAATTATTACTTAGCAAAGAGCAATCGCTTGATGCTCGACATGAAAACTTAAGTGTCAAATTAAAAGATGTTGAAGAAACACGCAAAGAACTGCAAATTAAGATTGATTCTATTATTGGGGAACTTGAAAAAGTCGCCCAGATGAGTGTGAGCGAAGCGCGTGATGAACTATATCAACGCGTCGACGCAAAACTCGAAAAAGAAATCGCCTTATACATTAAGCAACGGGAAGACGAAGCAGATGCGCACGTGAATGAAAAAGCGCGCGATATTTTAGCAAACACCATTGCCCGTTATAGTCAAGAAGTAACGACTGAACGAACAGTCAGCGCTGTTTCTTTACCAAATGACGAAATGAAAGGACGTATTATTGGCCGTGAAGGACGGAATATTCGCTCCTTAGAACAATTACTAGGTGTTGATATTTTAATTGATGATACGCCAGAAGTAATTACTGTTTCGTGCTTTGATCCGATTAGACGGGAAACCGCGCGCCGGACAATTGAAATTTTAGTCAAAGATGGCCGCATTCAACCAAGTCGGATTGAAGAAGTCGTCGCTAAAGCTAAAGAAGAACTTGATGAAATTATCGTAAAAGCTGGTAAAGATGCCTTAGCAGAACTTGGAATTCCTAACGTCCACCGTGATATGATTCCATTTATCGGCCGGTTAAAATATCGGACGTCTTATGGGCAAAGTGCGCTTAAACATAGTATTGAAGTTGCCCATCTTTGTGGTATTATGGCCGCGGAACTTGGTCTTGATGTAACACGGGCAAAAAGAGCGGGATTATTCCATGACATTGGTAAGTCCGCTGACTTCGAGCTTGAAGGAAGCCACGTTGAAGTTGGGGCCCGGCTCGCCAAAAAATATAATGAGCCAGATTACGTCATCGACGCGATTGAAAGTCACCACGGTGATAAAGAATCACGCTTTATTTTTAGCCAACTAGTCATTGCGGCTGATACTTTAAGTGCGGCAAGACCAGGGGCGAGAACCGAAACTTTAGAAAACTATATTAAAAGGCTTGAGCAATTAGAAGCCATTTGTAAGTCTTATGACGGCGTGCAAACAAGTTACGCTATGCAAAGTGGACGTGAAGTTCGCGTTATGGTGTATCCTGATAAAATTGATGACGTCATGGTTAATAAATTAGTGCGTGACATTCGGGAACGCATTGAAAATGAAATGACGTATCCCGGACAAATTAAAGTGTCGGTTATTCGCGAATACCGCGCTAGTGATGTAGCAAAATAATGGTAAAGATACTTTTTATTGGTGATATAGTCGGAAAAGCCGGGCGAGCAACCCTCGCCCATTTTCTGCCTTTACTCCAAGCCGAACATAACTTTGATCTAGTAATCGCCAATGGTGAAAATGTTACTCATGGCCGTGGCCTTAATAAGAAGCATTATTTAGAATTGTCAAAACTTGGGGTTGATGTCTTTACACTTGGTAACCACTTTGATGACCGTGAAGAGTTACGCAATTACATTGAAGATTATAATAATATCGCGCGTCCTTTGAACTTGATCGCTAATTATCCTGGCGAGGGTTCCGTTGTCGTTGAAACGAAAAAAGGCATTAAAGTGCGCGTTACGAACATTTTAGGGCAAGCATTTATGAAAGAAATTATTACAAGTCCCTTACTTGCGCTTAAGCTTGTGAACGCTGAGAGTGAACCAATGATTCATATTGTCGATTATCACGCTGAAGCCACCGCTGAGAAAATGACAATTGCGTGGGAGTTTGATGGCACGATAAGTGCGCTCCTTGGTACGCATACGCACGTGCAAACCCGGGACGCCCGTTTACTTTTAAAAGGTACAGCCTATATTAGTGATGTGGGCATGACTGGATCTTATAACGGGGTAATTGGTGCGGAACGAAATTCGGTTATTCAAAAAGTGTGGTTTGATAATAAAGTACGCTTTAATTATGAAGATGAAGACCCCCATTACCAATTCAGCGCCGTTATCTTAGAAATTAATGAAGAAACATTTAAAACCGAAAAAATAACACCAATATACGAATTATGGAGAAAAGATGAGCAATAAGATTGTTAAAAACTTACCGTCAATGCTTAAAGCACGTAATCGTCGACCACGGATCATTGATTATGAGGCATTTACTTTAGATATTCCCCCGAGTGTTAGTGAAAAACTAAAAGGGAAACATTTTCTAATCCGTACTTTTGGCTGTCAGGCAAATATTCGCGATGAAGAATCAATGGCCGGACTTTTAACGGTCGCCGGTATGGAACGGACCGAAGAATTAAGTAAGGCAAGTTTAATCATTTTAAACACATGCGCAATTCGTGAAAACGCTGAACATAAGCTTTTTGGCCAAGTCGGTAACTTAAAAGCACTTAAAAGCGCAAATAAAGATTTAATTATTATTATTTCAGGATGCATGGTGCAACAAGAAAGTGCGCTTGAAAAATTAAAAAAATCGTATCCCCAAGTCGATATTTTTATGGGCACAAACTCGATTCATAAATTACTCGGTCTTTTAGCGATGAATATTGAACATAAAAAGAAAGTGTTTGATATTACAAGTGATGACATTACGGTTTATGAAGAAGTACCGGTTAAGCGGATTGCGGCCCACAAAGCATTTGTAAATATTACATTTGGCTGCGATAAGTTTTGCACATATTGTATTGTGCCTTATACGCGTGGTAAAGAAAGATCACGGAAGCCAAGTGATATTTTGAATGAATGTAAGATTCTTGTTAATTCTGGTTATCAAGAAATTACTCTAGTCGGCCAAAACGTTAATGCTTATGGCCTTGATTTAAAAGATGGGACGACCTTTAGTTACATTTTAGAAGAAGTTGCTAAACTTGGTATTCCGCGTTTACGCTTTATTACTTCTCACCCATGGAACTTTGATGATCAAATGATAGAAGTAATCGCTAAGTATCCAAATATTATGAAAAAGATTCATTTGCCCTTACAAAGTGGGAGTGATGAAATATTAAGACTGATGGGCCGCCGTTATACGGTTGATGATTATTTGACACTAGTAAATAAGTTACGAGCGAAAATGCCACATATTGCCCTTACAACCGATATTATTGTTGGTTTCCCAAATGAATCAGAAGAACAATTTTTAAAAACCTTAGAAGTTGTTAATAAAGTAAATTATGCGAGCGCTTTTACTTTTATTTATTCCCCTCGCACTGGTACACCAGCAGCGCGAATGGTTGATAATATAAGTGATGAAGTAAAAAGTGAACGCTTTAATCGGCTTAAAAAGCTTGTTGATAAACAAACCGCGGACGACGCTAAAAAGTACTTAGACCAAGAATTATACATTTTAGTCGATGGTGCAAGTAAGAAGGATCGCACCGTTTTAAGTGGTTATACCGAAAGTGATAAAGTCGTACACTTTAAAGGTCCGCGTTCTTTAATTGGCACAATTGTCAAAGTAAAGATTATTGAAGCGCGTACTTTTGCCTTAAAAGGAGAACTTATAAGTGACGGAAATTGATAAGGCGCTGGAAAACTTATTAAGTGCCCTTCAAGAAGACCCTACTTTCATAGAATTTGAAAAGGCGAGAAACTTAGTAAATAGTGATGAATATTTAAAAGAAACTGAGGTAGAACTTCGCAGTTTACAAAAGAAAATGACGCAAAATGTAATGGATAAAGCATTACATCAACAATATAAAACGAAATATGAAGCATTAAAGAAAGCCTATGATGAACATCCGTATGTTTTAAATTATAATGCGCTTTTAAATGATGTAAATGACATGCTTTTAACCATCAAAACAATAATTGAATAACCAGCTTACCATAATATGGTAAAATATCTTTATGGAAAAAGATAAAAAAATAGTTTATACACCGATGATCGAACAATATTTAAGTATTAAACGGGAAAACCCGGGCATTTTAATTATGTATCGCCTTGGTGATTTTTATGAGTTCTTTTTTGAAGATGCAGAAATTGTTAGTAAAGAATTACAAGTTGTTTTAACTAAAAAAGCGGCAGGTAATAATCGAAAAATTCCGATGTGCGGCATTCCCCATCACGCCTACGCCCCCTATCTTGCAAAGCTAATTGATGCTGGCCATAAAGTGGGAATTGTTGAACAAGTCGAAGACCCAAGTAGCGCCAAAGGCATTGTTAAGCGGGAAATTGTACAAATTGTAACCCCTGGTTCAATTGTTGATTTTGAAGATAGTGAACATAACTTTATCGTTGCTGTTGATGCATTACTTGAGGGGTTTAAGATAAGTTACGCTGATGTTTCAACGGGTGATATTTTTGTTTCATCTCTACCGCGTGAAGATACAACCCTAGTTAACTATTTAACCGGACTTAATGCCCGTGAAATAGTAGTGTCTCCTACCTTTAGTGATAAACTTTTAGGAACGATCAAAACGAACCTTAATATTGTTATCTCCTTTGAAGATAACGTTGTTATCCCCTCCCTTTATAATGATCTTTTTATTGATGTTCAAGATAAAGGTGAAAAAGAAGTTGCCGAGCGGTTAGTAAGTTATCTTACAAAGACAAAGAAGCGTAATCTGTCATATTTTAAACCAATAAAGGTTGCAAAAACTGCGCAATTTTTACAAATTGATGCTTTCTCTCGTCTCAATCTAGAATTAACAAGAACAGTGCGTAGTGATTCAAAATATGGGTCTCTCTTTTGGTTACTTGATGAAACAACAACTGCGATGGGACGGCGCAAGCTTAAAGATTTTATCGTGCGGCCGTCGCGTGATATTGAAGAAATAATTCGCCGACAAAATATTGTTAACACCTTTATTGTTAATTATATTTCACGGGCAGAAATTAAGGACCACTTTAAAAGTATTTATGACTTAGAAAGAATTGTTGCCCGCATTGCCTTTGGTAGCGCCAATCCCCGTGATTTACTACGATTAAAATCATCACTAGTTTCCTTGGAGACTGCGCGCCGCATCCTTGGTAAAATTCGTGAACCAGAATTAAGCCAATTATATGATGAACTAGCGAGCAACAAAAATATCATTAACCTTATTGACCGCGCCATCAGTGAAGAGGCACCACTCCAAATAAGTGGTGGCGACATCTTTAAATATGGCTATTATGAACCGCTTGATGAATTAATTGATTTAGCCCATGGCGGTAAAAAATGGATTAATGCGTTTGAAGAAAAAGAAAAAGAACGCACCGGAATTAAAAACTTACGGGTTGGTTATAACCGAGTCTTTGGGTACTTTATTGAAGTTAGTAATAGTAATCTTGATCTCGTGAAAGATGAATTTGGTTATGTGCGTAAGCAAACGACGAAAAACGGGGAACGCTTTATTAATGATGCGCTTAAAGCCCAAGAAACATTAATTTTAAGCGCTGAAGAAAAACGCCAACAAATGGAAAAGGAACTGTTTAATAGCTTATTAAGTGAACTTCAAAAAGCGACGCGTATGTTACAAAAAACGGCGGATGCTGTTAGTGAGATTGATGTTTATTTAGCGTTAGCGGAAGTCGCCGTTAATAATTCATTTGTACGCCCCACGTTTAATAATGACCGCGTTATTGAAATTAAAAATGCTCGCCATCCCGTTTTAAGCAAACTATTAAAAGACCATGCCTTTGTCGCTAATGACATAATTCTTGATGAAAATACGGATGTTTTAATTATTACCGGGCCGAATATGGGTGGGAAATCTACTTTAATGCGTCAATTAGCGCTTATTGTTGTAATGGCACAAATTGGCAGCTTTGTACCAGCGGATAAAGCATCACTTATGTTATTTGATCAAATATTTACTCGTATTGGGGCAAGTGATGATTTAATAAGCGGGCAATCTACTTTTATGGTGGAGATGATTGAAGCAAATTACGCGTTACGAAAAGCAACGAGTAATTCACTTTTACTTTTTGATGAAATTGGTCGGGGGACGTCTACGTATGATGGAATGGCACTTGCTTATGCCATGCTTGAATACATCGCCAAAGTTTTAAAAGTTAAAACGCTATTTAGTACCCACTATCATGAAATCACAACAATTGAAGAACATTATTCAAATATCAAAAATATTCATGTTGAAGTAAAAGAAATTGAAAGTAATGTAACCTTCCTTTATAAAATCAAAGAAGGACCGATGAATAAGAGTTACGGTATTAATGTGGCCCGTCTTGCTGGGCTACCGCTTGAAATACTAAGTAACGCGCAAAATCATTTACATACATTTAGTAGTGAAGCTAAAGATGGTCCCAAAGTTATTGAAGAGTACGTCCCATTAAAACCACTTTGGTATCAACAACTTGAAAATCTTAAAATTGAAGAGATGACACCACTCGAAGCCTTAATATTATTGAAGAAAATTAAAGATGAGGGATTTAAATAATGGCGCGCATTACTTTACTTGATAATGAACTCGCGAACCAAATAGCGGCCGGTGAAGTCATTGAAAGACCAGCCTCCGTCGTTAAAGAGTTAGTCGAAAATAGTTTAGATGCAGGAGCAACTAAAATTGATGTTTTTATGTATGAAGCCGGCCGGCGAAAGATTATTGTTCAAGATAACGGTAGCGGCATTCCCAAAGATCAACTTTCGCTCGCCTTTGAACGGCACGCAACGAGTAAAATTCATAGTGCCTTTGATTTATTCCGTATTAATACGCTCGGTTTCCGTGGTGAAGCTTTACCAAGTATTGCTTCAATTTCCAAAGTAACAGTCGATACGGCAATTAAAGGGGGAAGCGGCACAAGTGCTACGCTTATTGAAGGTGAATTCAAAATGAGTGCGAGTCCAACGAGTGCCGGTACCAAAATAACGGTCGAAGAATTATTTTATAATACCCCGGCGCGCCTTAAATATTTAAAATTAGATTACACTGAAAACGCTGTAACAATCGATGTTTTAACTAAAATTGCCCTGGCGCATCCTGATGTCAGTTTTAGTTTATCGTTTGATGACAAGTTACGCTTTAAAACAAGTGGCCGTAATGATTTAAAAGAAACTATAATGAATATTTATGGTTTAAATCATGTTAAAAATTTATTACCAATTTCGTTTGCGACTTCAGATTTTAAAGTAAGTGGATACTTAGGAAATACGAACTTAGTGCGCGCTAATCGCTATGGCATTATTACAAACCTTAATGGGCGTAATGTGTATATGCCGAAAGTGCAAGCAGCAATTATTGAAGCCTATCACGGCTTTATTGCGCCTACACGCTTTCCGTTTGTTATATTAAATTTTGAAATTGAACCTGAGCTAGTGGACGTTAATGTCCATCCTACTAAAAAAGAAGTGCGTTTTTCCAAAGAAGGAAGTTTAAAAGAAGCACTTATTAAAAATATTCCGCTTGCACTAAGGCGCGAAGAATTTATTCCCCAAGAGGCTTATTTTAAAGAGACACCACCCCCTACAGAGGACCAAAAAGAAGAGCATTTTGATCAAATTATGCTTGATTTGCCGCGTAGTGAACTTTTTAATGATTCCTTACCAATAAGTGAACGACCACTTGAAGAATTAGAAAAAGTGCAATCAATAACACCGAAAAGTGAATTATTAAAAGGTATTACCCCACTTGCCGCTATTCATAATACGTACATTATTTGTGAGATTGAAGATGGGGGCTTTTGGCTGATTGACCAACATGCGGCCCATGAACGTATTAATTATGAAAAGTTTCAAAACATATTAAATAAAACGTTGAATACAAGGCCATTACTCGTTCCGGAATTATTTACGTTTTCGCATAGTGAAATGGCTTATTTTACGCCTGAAGTATTAAATATTTTAAAGCAAGTCGGAGTCGAAGTTGAACATTTTGGCGCTAATACAATTCGCGTTACCGCTGTACCCCATTATAGTGAGGCTTATGATGAGAAAATATACATTCAAGATATTATTGAGCAAGTTTTAAATAATAAAAGATTAAATCCACAACTTTTACGTACAAACGCTATTGCCACCATGGCGTGTAAAGCATCTATTAAGGCAAGACATCGCTTAACAATCTATGAAATGAGTCATTTAATAAGTGAACTTTTAGCGTGCGAGAATCCATATAGTTGTCCCCATGGCAGGCCAACCATTATTAAATTTAATAAATATGAATTAGAAAAAATGTTTAAACGGACGGGAACATGATTATTGTAATTGGTGGCGTTACCGCTAGTGGTAAAAGTGATTTAGCGTTTAAACTTGCAAAAGCAATTAACGGCGTTATTATTAATGCCGATGCTTACGCTATTTATAAAGAGTTGAATATCGGAACGGCAAAACCGAGCCTGGAGGAATTAAATAGTGTTCCCACGTATCTTTTCAATATTATTAACTTAAATGAAAACTATTCAATCTATAATTATCAACAAGATGCGCGGGCTATTATAAAAAAATATGAAAACACAAATACTCCCCTTATTTTTGTTGGAGGAAGTGGCTTATATATAAGAGCCGCGCTTCATGATTACACTTTGGAACCTGAAGACCCAGAACCTATAATTGATGATTCAAGAATTAGTAATCTTACCTTATATCAAAAATTACTGCTACTCGACAGAGCCGCTGCTTCAAAAATTCACCCGAATAATCGCCGCCGAATACTTCGAGCGTTAGCGATCTTAAAAAAACGGGGTGATTTTGAAAAACACGCGGAACAAAAAAGAGCTAAAATACCGCTTTATCCCTATATTATGGTGACACTTGACGCTGATCCTTTACTACTTGAAAATAGAATTAGAAGGCGCACTAAAAAGATGCTTGAAGAAGGCTTAAGAGCGGAAGTAGAAGCGTTAAACGAAAAATACCCTGGAGATGTCCAAGGACTAAAAGCAATCGGGTATAAAGAAATTATTGCTAATAAGAACGAAAGTGATGAATTTTTGATTGATTTAATTAGTCTTCGTACACGCCAATTAGCGAAAAAACAACGAACTTTTTTCCGGCATCAATTTAAATCGACGTGGTTTGATAATAATGAAGAAGCACTAGCGTTTTTAAAAGAAAGGTACAAGGGTTTTAAAAATGACAAAAAACATTAAAGAAGTTGCTAAGACTATTGGTTTAAAAGAAGAAGATTTAATATTATATGGTAATAACAAAGCGAAAATTATTCATCCATTTGATTTCAAAAATCAAGATGGAAAACTTGTACTCATGACCGCCATAACCCCTACTTCGGCGGGTGAAGGAAAAACAACAATGGCGATAGCCCTGCATGACGGATTATGGAAAACGGGCACTAAAAGCTTACTTTGCTTACGCGAACCTTCGCTTGGGCCAGTGTTTGGTATTAAAGGGGGAGCGACGGGCGGCGGTAAGGCTAAACTTTATCCAAGTGATGATATTAACCTTCATTTTACTGGTGACCTCCATGCTCTAACTTCAAGCATAAACTTAATTGCGGCAGTAATTGATAATCACATCTTTCAAGGAAATGAACTAAACTTAGACCCGAAACGTATTACATGGAAAAGAGCGTTAGACGTTAATGATCGAAGCTTACGGAAAATAGAAATTAATCGAGGCGAAAAAGACGGTCATCCCCGAATGGATGAATTTCAAATAACAGTCGCGAGTGAGATGATGGCGATTATGTGTCTTAGTAAAGACCCTTTAGACTTTAAGGCCCGGATTAAAGAAATTATTATTGGCTTTAATTATGACGGTGAAGCGATTAAGCTTGGTGCTCTTGAAATTGAAGATGCAATTTATCGTTTAATGGAATATGCCTTATTACCAAACCTCGTCCAAACATTAGAAGGCAACCCTGCTTTAGTCCATGGCGGACCTTTCGCTAATATTGCCCATGGTTGTAATTCGGTCATTGCTACAAAATATGCGCTTAGTAAGGCACCAATTGTCGTTACTGAAGCTGGGTTTGCTAGTGATTTAGGAGCGGAAAAGTTTTGTAATATAAAATGTCGCTCGGCAAATATTCGTCCCCACCTTAGTGTTATTGTTGCGACGATTAAAGCTTTAAAACTGCATGGCGGGATCAAAGAAGAAGCACTTAAAGAAAAAGATATAGTTGCTTTAAAAGAAGGAATTGCTAATTTAGAGCAACATTATGAAAACATGCGCTCTTTTGGTATCAATGTATTAGTAGCGTTAAATGTATTTAATGATGATTATGCAGAAGAACTCGATGTCTTTAAAGAAGAAATGGAAAAAAGAGGGTACGAGTATTCATTTGTCACTGCCGTAAGTGAAGGTAGTAGCGGTGCTATTGATTTTGCAAGCAAAGTCAAAGAATTATTAGCCCATGAGACAATCTTTAAAAATACTTATCCGCTTGAGTTACCAATTAAAGAAAAAATTAAGAGAATTGCCACTACTATTTATCGCGCTGATGGAGTGGAATATAGTAAGGATGCCTTAGAACAATTAAAAGAAATTAAAAAACTAGGATTAGAACACTTACCAATATGTATGGCCAAAACTCAATACTCTTTTAGCGATAATCCCCAACTTAAGAATGCTCCCCGCAATTTTAAAATAACAATTCGTGAATTTAGAATAAGTGCTGGTGCTCGTTTTATTGTTGCTTTAACCGGAAAAGTACTTACGATGCCTGGTCTCCCGAAAGTACCGGCTGCAGTTCGGATGAAAGAGGTTCGGTAATGGAATTAATTAAAGTTAATTTATTTGATGAAATAGAAATGAAAAAACCGCACCCTTGTGTTACTAGATCACATCGCTTTCAAGTTGTGATGCTCGGGGCCGATTTAAAACTACAATGTTTAGGCTGTGGTAATATTGTCATGATTAGTAGAATTAAGTTTAATCAAAAGTTTAAAAAGTTTATTAGTAGTCACGATGCGATAATTTTTACTAAATAATGTTTTATTTGTAAAGTAGGAGGGCCCTATTTTACATTTAGCAAAAATATCTAAACATTTTGGCGAAAAAATTGTATTAAATAATATTAGCTACACTTTTTCACCTGGAAAGTTATATGTTCTGCTTGGTCATTCAGGCAGTGGTAAGTCAACGCTTTTACATATAATTGCAAAGCTCTTACCCGTGAGCAGCGGAATCTTTAGTTATAAGCGTAAAGAATTAAAGCAAAAAGATGTTGGATTAATTATGCAACAACCCTATTTTTATGGTGACTTAAGTCTTTTAGATAATATAAACATAAATTATCTATTTTCAAAAAAAGTAAACAATAAAACAATTGAAAAATATGCTAAAATGTTGCAAATTAGTGGTATATTAAGACAAAAAGCCTCTTTATGCAGTGGTGGAGAGAAAGCACGCGCTAATTTATTACGCGGCTTATTACTGGAAAAACCGATTATTTTAATTGATGAACCTACCGCTCATCTTGATAGTGATAATAGCCATATTGTCGCCTCAATCTTATATGAGAAATCTAAAGAAAAAATCATCATAGTTACAACCCACGAGCGGCAATTTTTTAATTTTGAGAACACTGTATTTCTGACGATGGATGAAGGACGACTTTATGAAAATTAGAGTTCTTTTCCGCTTGTTTAGTGTTTTGTATCAAAGAAATTTAGTGAAGAATATGTTCATGGTGACTTTTATGCTAATCACTAACTTAGTGCTTGGTTTCTTTATTGCTTTCTTGCAAAGTGAGAGCTTAATTATACCAAGTCTTAGCACTAGTTATTTTGAACATTTAAGCGTTGATATCCAAGCTTATGAGCGTATAAGCAGTAATAATGATTTAATCGCGATTAAGAAATATAAAAGACCGGATATTGATTATTTACATAATCTTATGGAACATAGTGGTCGTTTTAAAATAAGACCCGATTATAAAGAAATATTAGCGGGAAGTTCATTAAAACTTTATGACAAAGAACTACCGAATCCGTTATTTGTCGTAGTTGATCATATTAAAAGCGGCTTTGGTATTAATAATACTTATTTGGAGTTACTTAAAAACGAGATTGCAATTGAAGAGACTGATTTCTTATTATCACTAAATCTTTCTTTTAACATTAAGTATGAAGAAGAGGATATTAGTTTTGTAATCAAAGATGACTTGCCGATTGATTTTATCTTTAAAGAACCAAAATATTTTGCAACTCCTAAACTTTATGTACCCCAAGAATATATTGATAAAACTATTGGCGCATTAGCGGTGAAAGAAGGGTTAACATTAAATAATTATTTATTAAATCTTAAAGATGACAATTCCCTTACAAACTATAAGTTTTGTGTCCATTTTAATTCGATATCACAAAAGGAGAGTGTATCCTTACTATTAAAGAGCGGGAATACACAAGATCAAGGAGTTGAAATAACAAGCGACGCTATAAATAAAGTTAACAGTTTTAAAGCATTATATGATTATTTAAATATTTTAGTAATGGTGTTTTTTGTCTTTATCATTATTGCTAGTTTTATTATGCATATCATTGTCGCGCATACTTCCCTTCTTGCCTTACAAAAACAATTAGCGTTATTACAAATAATTGGTGGTTCAAAAAGTGATTTATTAGTCTTATTTTTAGCGTTAAGTTTCTTTAATTATATGTTAGGGTTATTATCATTTTTTATTTTGCCCATAATAATGCCACTTGTGTCCTATGTTCTTTACTTATATTTAAATGTCACGATTACAATATTTATTAATGTTAAAACGATAATTTCCCTAATAGTTGTAACCATCTTTATATTAATGACTTTAATAATCGGTCTATTTTTGTTCAATACGCGCCGTCCGCTATTGTATTTATTAATTGATGCTTAAGGTCAATAACTTAATATTAGAAATTAATGGACGAACGATATTAAACATTAGCGAATTAACGATTAATCGCCCTGGTTTATATGTTTTATTAGGTCCATCAGGATGTGGGAAAACAACCTTTTTAAATGTGCTTGCCGGACTTAACACGAACTATAGAGGAGAAGTACGGGTCTTTAAGCGTGACTATCAAAAGATGAAAGAACGTGATATCACTAAATTTCGCGCCAGTCATATAAGTGTCTTTTTTCAACATAATATCTTTATTGAAGACTTAACTTTAGCTGAAAACATTAGCCTAACGACAGTAAATACGAAAGAAACAATGAAAAGTACCCGTTATAAAGTAGAACAAATTGCCCGCAGTTTAAATGTTAACGACATATTAAACCAAAAGATTAAGACCCTTTCCGGGGGAGAGAAAACGCGAGGTTCTTTAGCCCGCACGTTAATTAAAAAAAGTCCCCTTTATTTATTTGACGAACCAACGGCTGCTCTTGATCCGCATAATGCACTTAATGTCATGGAATTAATTAAAGAACAAGCAAAGCAAAGTATTATCATTGTTGTAACCCATGACCAAGAACTAGCTAGACAATATGGCGATAAAATATTTTTTATGGAAAACGGTCATATTATTAAAAGTGAAAGTAGTGATAGCTTCACTATTACTGACAACCTTTTAACCGAAAGAAAAGTAGCGTTTCATAAAAACACAAACTTCATTACCTCAAGATTATTAAAGGCGAAAAGACTGCGTAACGCCATAACTGGCTTTAGTGTTAATCTCGGTCTTGTTGGTCTTGGACTTTCTTTCATGCTAATTAATAGCATTAACTATAAATTAGTCAACACATTTAAGGGCCAATTTGATGGTGAAAGTGCATATATTACCCCCAAAGTAACACCCGAAATAAAAGCTATAAAAAGCAGTGATGTATCAACCATAAAATCGACAATCGAGGGCGATTATAAAGTAGGTTCATTTTACGTTAATGATATTAACGGATTATTTCCAACCCGAAATAAACTATCGCTTGAGCATGGAAGACATAGTATTGAATTACCGTCTTTTCATGCTGCTTTATTTAATGAATGCTTATTTTTAGAAGAAGTGGATGACGAACTTTATCCTTACATAAAAGAATTAAGTGATGATGAGATTGGTCTAGTCTTACCTTATGATGATTTTAAAGTAATGCAAAACATCTTAGGACTTCAGTTTCGTAATGACGCAATAGATTTAGGAAAGTATTTAGAAGAACATGAAGTTATATTAACACTTGAAGTTGTTAACAATTACTGGAATTATTCTGATGAGCAAAGCTTTACCTTAAAAACCGTTCGTCTAGGGTATGAAGCGCAGGTAATATTTGGTGATCCTTCTTATGTGCCAATTCTCTTTGAAGAAAAAATGATGTTACCAAGTTCACTTAGTTTAACTAAAGTCGAAGAGTATCCGTGGACGTTAAAAAAGATTAACTATCTTTACACCAAGAATCGAGAAGGCATTATTTGGAATCTTAAAAATCATGCACATTTGCTCCTTTTTACAGCAAAAAGCAATTATTTTAATTATATATTTGATAACGCAAAACTACTTAATCGAATATTTATATTTGAAAAGCCACCCTATTTTAATGATATTTTAAAGATAGATTTAATGCCTGCCTTTTACACTTTTAATGGGGGGCTTAGTTTTATTGAGGAATTAATGCTTTTAGGTTTTGCAAATAATTTTTTTATAAGTGGGGATGAAATATTACTTGATGAAATAATAAATGGTGACGTTGAAGATGTGGAAAACACGTACACCGAAGTTACATACGCAGAAGGGATTATTAATTTAGCAATTCAATACAATGGGCTAGGTGGGATGCAATATATCGGTGGCACTTACAACTATAAACTAAATGAAATCGGGATCTCAAAGGGACTTGCAAAAACACTTTTTAAAAGAAAAGACGTCATCGGAGAAAAAGTATTTATTGGCGCACTTACGGGGATGAAACAAAGTGGTGAACAAATTTTAAAAGCATATGAAGCAACGTCATTGCAAATTGTCGAAGTGTTTGATGACGACAAGACATCACTATATCATCACCCGTTATGGGCTTATTTATTGTTTACGCAGCAATTTGGTGTTTCACCTCTAAATTATAATCTAAGTGGTGCAGTTATGAATCAGCCCGCGGATATTGATGACGAAAATTTTCATGTTACCTATCCTTTTTCTAACTTTAAAACAATGGTTGACATGACGTTAAATGATTTAGAGAAGTACACCTTTTTCACTGCGGCAGGAGCTTTTTTGCTCGCGGGATTTATTATTTTTATGGTTATATATCTTGTGGTCTATGAAACGAGCGAACAATTTAGTAGTCTTTACTTAATGGGTTATTCCAAGAACACAATTCACGATATTGTTATTACTTATATTATTCGCTTCCTTGGAGCGATAATTCTTTTCTCCTTAGGCCAACTTTTTATGTTATCTTTTGTTATTGAGTACGCATTATCAAGTTTTTTACAAACATCGTTTACATATTTTTTTAGTGTTAAACCTTACATGATCGTCATTTTGTTTGCTTTTTCTTTACTCATCTTATTGCTTGGATTTTTTAAGTGGCGAATGCAAAGGGTTGATTTATTACATTTTTCGAAAAGAGATTTATAAATCTAGAGCGGAAAATTATTTTAGAAACCATGCAAAAACAAGGTTAATTTATTTTTAAATATAAAATTGCAAGATTTACGATAATTATAATAGTTTTAGGTTGTTAAAGTTAACTATCTTGTTATAATTAATATTGTGTTAAACACAAATAGACTACATAGTCATGGAAGGAATACTGATGAAGGGCACAATTAAAATGTTCAACAAGGAAAAAGGCTTTGGCTTTATTACCGCCGAAGACGGTACTGCTGTCTTTTTCCACTACTCATCACTTGTTATGGAAGGTTTCAAAACCATCTCCCCAGGTGAAGAAGTCAAGTTTACTTTAGAAGAATCAGATCGCGGACCAAGAGCTGCGAACATTGAAAGAATATAAGTTAGCTTAATGAGTAAAAGAGAGCCTATCCGAAATGGAAGGCTCTTTTTTTATTTAATGTTATTTTTAATTGCTTATATGTAATATAAGTACTATAATACTGCGGGAAGAGAGGGTCTATGGCATTAAGTGTAGGAATTGTAGGATTACCAAACGTTGGCAAGTCAACACTTTTTAACGCCCTTACTGCAAGTAAGGTGGAAGCGGCAAATTACCCATTTGCGACCATTAATCCTAACAAAGGTATCGTGCGTGTTTTAGATCCGCGGGTTATTCTTTTAGCGGACGCTCTTGGTCCTGAACGGACTATATTTGCGACAGTCGAATTTAATGATATTGCTGGTTTAGTGCGGGGCGCAAATAAGGGGGAAGGTTTAGGGAACCAATTTCTTGCCCATATTCGTGAATGCGATGTTATTTTACAAGTCGTCCGTTGTTTCCCTGATAGCGAAATTATTCACGTTGAAGATGGGGTTGACCCTGAACGCGATATTGCGATTATTAATCTTGAACTAATTCTTAAAGATTTAGACACCCTTTATAAAAGAAAGGGCCGGGTTGAAACAAAAGCCCGCGTTAATAAAGATAAAGAAGCAATGTTTGAGATGGAAATAATTGAAAAATTAATTCCGGCATTGGAAAACGAAATTCCGGCCCGCTTAGTAAAAGATTTAAATAACATTCAACAAGACTTCATTCGTAAAAACTATGGGTTATTAACTTTTAAACCTGTAATTTACGTCGCTAATATTAGTGATAGTGAATATTTAACATATGAAGATAATAAAGATTATCAAAAAGTTTTAGCGATTGCGCAGAAAGAAAACGCAGAAATTGTTGCCATAAGTGCAGCGATTGAAGCAGAAATTGTTATGCTTTCAAGTAATGAACAAGAACTTTATTTTCAAGAACTTGGCATTCCCCAATCAGGGCTTAATAAAGTAGTAGAAGTTGCCTATCGTACTTTAGGACTTTCTTCTTATTTTACAGTTGGCAAAGAAGAAGTTAGAGCATGGACTTTTAAAAGCGGAATGACCGCACCACAATGTGCGGGGGTAATTCATAGTGACTTTGAACGTGGTTTTATTCGCGCGGATGTTTATCATTATGATGATTTCCTTAAATATGGGGATGAAAATAAGATTAAAGAAGCAGGGAGAATGCGGAGTGAAGGGAAGGAATACTTAATGCAAGACGGTGATATTGTCTTCTTTAAGTTTAATGTAAGAAAATAGGAGATTTTTCTTTAATATATACTTTTATTAAAGTATAATTATAAGTTGAGGATAGTAATGATTGATAAATATTTGCAAACGATAGTAAAAGAAGCAGCGACTAAACTTGGAATAACCTTAGCGTTAGACAATATTGTTATTGAAACGAGTAAAGATAGCGCTCACGGCGATTACGCAACGAACATTGCCATGCAACTTGCAAGACCGTTACGGAAAAGTCCGCGTGATGTCGCCACCTTACTTATCGAAGCGTTAAATAAAGAAGCAATGGAAAAAGTAGAAATTGCAGGCCCTGGTTTTATTAATTTCTTTTTAAAGCCGGAAACAATTACTAAATATTTACCGGAGATTATTGAATTAGGAAGTGCTTACGGTAATGGGGAAGCGCAAAATAAAACTGTCAACATTGAGTTTGTGAGCGCTAATCCGACGGGTAAACTTCACCTTGGACACGCTCGTGGTGCCGCCGTCGGTGATTCTTTAGCAAGACTTTTTACGAAATCCGGTTTTAATGTTATTCGTGAATTTTACGTAAATGATGCTGGAGTACAAATTAATAACTTAGGTAAATCGCTCTATGTTCGCTACTTAAATGAGCTTGGAGTAAATAAAAAGATGCCGGAAGACGGCTACTTTAGTGAAGACTTAATTGCCATCGCTAAAAAACTAGTTGATGAAGTTGGCGATAAGTATATGGAAGAAAGCGCTGAAGGCTTAACGTTTTTTATGGACCGGGGAAGTGAAATTTTCCTCGATGTCATTAAAGAAGACTTACATAAGTTCCGTGTTGACTTCGATGTTTATACTTACGAAACAGCAGTAAAAGGTAATGATGCGATTAGTAACTTACTTACTAAACTTGCCCCTTTTGCCTATGAAGAAGACGGGGCAACATTTTTGAAAACAAGTGACTTTAGCGATGATAAAGACCGGGTTATTATTAAGTCGAACGGTGAGCATACTTACTTTTTACCAGACATTGCTTACCACCTTGATAAGTTGAATAGGGGTGCTGATTTATTAATTGATATTTTAGGCGCTGACCATCACGGTTATATTGGCCGGATGAAGAGCGCGCTACAAATGTTTAATTATGACGCTGCCACCTTAGAAGTACAAATTATTCAAATGGTGCGCATTATAAAAGATGGTCAAGAATTAAAAATGAGTAAACGGACGGGCAACGCGATTACGCTTGAAGAACTTGCAAATGAAGTCGGTGTTGACGCTGCTCGATACTTCTTTATTGCTAAGTCTGCCTCTACCCATTTTGATTTTGATCTTGATTTAGCGCAAGAGCAAAGTAGTGCCAACCCCGTTTACTACGCCCAATACGCTCATGCGCGATTAAGCACAGTGTTATTAAAAGGGACAAAGTACCCTCTTGATATAAGTGGCAAACTTTTAAAAGAAAGTGCTGAACTAAACTTAATGAAACAGCTTATTGCTTATCCTTCAGTCGTCAGTGATGCAACTTTTACAAGAGAGCCATATAAGGTTGCAAACTTTATTCAAAAACTTGCAAGCCTCGTTCATAGTTACTATACTGAAGTGCGCATTCTTGATGAGACGAATATTGCTTTAACTAAAGCACGGCTCGGTTTATCAAAAGCAGCGCAGATAGTATTAAAAGATGCACTATCACTCCTCGGTGTTAGTGCCCCCGAAAGTATGTAAAAAGGAGATTTTTATGAGAAAACGTACTAATATTGAAATTGCCTATGCCTTATTAAAAGAAAATACTGAAAAAGTCGGCATTTCCTTTTTTGATCTATGGCAACATGTCGTTAATGAAAATGAATATACGGAAGAAGAAGGCCACGAAATGGTTTCTAAATTTTATACGGCCTTAATGATGGATGGCCGTTTTGTCAACACTGGTGATAACACGTGGCAATTACGGGAACGGATGCTCTTTGATGAAATCGCGCTTCCTCTTAATGAAGTTTACACTGATGACGATGAATTAAGTGAAGACGATGATGACGCCCCAGAAATCATTTATTTTGATGATGAAAATACTGAAGAAAATCCTGAAGGCAAAATCAAAGAAATTATTAGTGGTGAAGAAGACTAACAATATAAATATAGATAGGAGAAATTTATGCCATTAGTTAGTATGAAAGAAATGCTTATTAAAGCAAACAAAGAAAAATATGCAGTTGCCCAGTTCAACACGAACAACTTAGAATGGACAATTGCCATCTTGGATGAAGTCCAAGCCTTAAAATCCCCAGTTATTATCGGGGTTAGTGAAGGAGCAGCCCGCCATATGGGTGGCTTTAATGTCGTTGTCCATATGATCAAAGGTTTAATCAAAGACCGCGGATACACAATTCCAATTGCTATCCATTTAGACCACGGTAGTAGTGAAGAAGTTTGTAAGAAAGCAATTGACGCTGGTTTTACTTCCGTTATGATTGACGCAAGTCATCATCCATTTGCCGAAAACTTAGCAATTACAAAACGGGTTGTCGAATACGCTCACGCCCACGGTGTTAGTGTAGAAAGCGAACTAGGTAGTATCGGTGGTCAGGAAGAACACGTTATTGCCGAAACAATGTATGCTGACCCGCAAGAATGTTTAGAAATGGTACAAACTACCGGTATTGACTGTTTAGCGCCTGCCTTAGGCAGTGTCCACGGTCCATACAAAGGTGAACCAAAACTCGGGTTTGATGAAATGGAATATATTAATAAATTAGTCGGTGTCCCGCTTGTTTTACATGGTGGCAGCGGCATTCCTGATTATCAAATTCAAAAAGCAATTGCTCGCGGTACCGCAAAAATTAACGTCAACACTGAATGTCAACAAGCATTTACGAAAGCCGTACGCGAAGTATTAAATAATGATCCAAAAGTTTATGACCCACGCAAATATATTGTTCCGGGTATGAAAGGTATTAAAGCTGTCGTTACCGAAAAATGTAAAGTTTTTGGTTCGATCGGAAAAGCGGAATAATTGTGTTTAAGTCACTAAAAGCCTTTATTGAAAAGCACGACATCATCACCATCTTTTCTCATATTTATCCCGATGGTGACGCGATTGGTAGTGTAATTGGTTTACGTGAACTTATTAAAACAAATTATCCCCATAAAAAAGTATATGGATTAGGGGCAAATATTGCCCCTTTTATTCATATCGTCGGTCATACGGATGAAGTTAGTGATGAAACGATTAAAAATAGCGCTTCGCTTGTTATCGATGTTGCAAATGGCGACCGCGTTGAAGATCAACGCTTTAAACTAGCGAAGGCAAGTTTTAAAATTGATCATCATATCTTTGCCGAAAATTACACCAATGAAGCCCTTATCAATAATGACCGCATTGCCACCGCGGAAATTATTGGTGAATTTCTTATATGTGAAGACTTACACATTAATGAATTGGGAGCCACTGCCCTTGCGATGGGTATTATTACTGATTCAGGTCGTTTTATGTATGACTTAACAAGTGCGATTACTTTTAAAGTTATGGCAACGCTTTTAGAAAAAGGCGCACGTTTAAAAGATATAAACACATACTTAAGTATGCGTAAAATTGATGGCTTAAAAACAAAAGGATATTTTCAATTAAATTACCAAATAGATCGTGCAGTAATTTATATTGTCATGCCCTATGACACATTAACTAGTCTTAACATATTACCAAGTCAAGGGGGAATGTTTGTTAATACTTATGGTAACATCGAAGGCTATCATTCATGGGCGACTTTCTTTATTGATGAAGAAGGTAAAGTTTTTGTTGAGTTACGTTCTAAAGCCCGCAATGTCCAAAAAGTTGCCGTTATGTTTGGCGGTGGCGGCCATTTAAAGGCTAGTGGATGCCGCTTACAAAGTATTAAAGAAATCCCAAGTGTGCTTGACGCTTTAAATAATGCAGAGGAGTTACCATTATGAATTATAAAAAAGAATTAGAAGCCGCGATTACCGCTGCTTTAATTGCCAAAGATATTATCCTTGATATTTATAACACAAAGTTTGAAGTTGAAATTAAAGATGATAATTCACCAGTCACCACGGCTGATAAAAATGCTGATTTAGCAATTCGCGCTTATTTAGCGCCGCTATTTCCCACTTATAACTTCCTTACGGAAGAAGGTGAAGATGATGAATCACGTTTAAAAGCGAAAATGGTGTGGATTATTGATCCTCTTGATGGTACGAAAGACTTTGTTAATCGCGATAATGAGTTTACCGTTTGTATTGCGCTTGCGGAAGAAGGCGAAGTCGTCGTCGGTGTTATTGTTGCCCCGGTAAGTGGGGAAGTTTATTACGCTACTAAAGGAGGCGGGGCTTACCAAAGACTTGCCAATGGTAAAGATATTAAGCTTCAAGTAAATGATAAGACAAGTAATATTACAATTGCCGCTTCGCGTTATCATAAAAGAGCAAGTGAAACTGATTATATAAAGCGTAATAGTGACTTAATTAAAAATATTGTTACGCTCGGTTCAACGTTAAAGGCGATTGCAATCGCTAAAGGTGATATTGAATTATTTTATCGCGCCGGAGCGGGCACGAAAGAGTGGGACGTTGCCGCTGCTGATATCATCGTTACCGAAGCTGGTGGTTTATTTATTAAACCTGATGGCAGTCGTATTAAATACAATAAAAAAGATGTGCAAAATCGTGATGGCTATATTATCGCTAACCGGAAGGAGAACATTAGATTATGAAAAAACTAACTTTTCTTTTAATACTTTCAACTCTCGTTATTAGTGGATGTACGAAAAAGCCAGGGAAACTATATGAAGCATATGACGATTCAAAATATAGCGCTGTCGTCGATGACGAAGGATTTACCTTAATCGACTTTTATGGCTTAAATGATTATCACGGGGCGATTGTTCGTAGTGAAGAAGATAATATGCCAGGCTTATCGGCAATTAATAGTTTTTTAAATAAAAGACGAAGTGAAAACCCTGGAGGCACAGTTTTAATCGCTAACGGTGACATGTGGCAAGGAAGCGCTGAATCTAATATGTCTAAAGGCAAAATTGTTAATGAAAGCTTAAATTACATGGGTTTTGCAGCCTTAACGCTTGGCAACCACGAATTTGACTGGGGTGTTGACCTTATTAAAAGCAATAAAGAAACATCTAATTTCCCGTATTTAGGGGCTAATATTATTATTGAAGAAACAAAAGAGACGCCCGATTACATTGATCCATCACCACTTATTGAACGCGATGGAGTAAAAATTGGTATTATCGGTGCGATGGGTAGTGATCTTATAAATACAATCCAAGCAAGTCATGTCGAAGGTTTAAAATTTGATATTATGACGGAATATGTTAAAAGTGAAGCCGCAAGATTACGGGGTCTAGGCGCTGACTTAATCTTTTTAGGCGCCCATGACACATGGGTAGGCGCAAGTTTATCACCGGACCGCGAAGCTTTAGTAAATGAAAAAATTGTTGACTTAGTGTTTACGGGTCACCAGCATTATTTAGATGAAAAAGAAGTAAATGGTGTGCCAATCTTACAAACAAGAGGGCGGGGCCGTGATATTATGCACGCTCGTCTTGGATTTAATAAAGAAACAAAAGAAGTAAAAGTTGCAAACTACGAAGTAGTACGTAGTCTTATTGACTTAGAACTTGAAGAAGACGCTACTACTAATAAAATTGTTGATTACTATGTTAAGAAGTTTAAGATCAATGAAACTAAAAATGAAGTGGTCGGTAAATTAATTAATGAAGATATGTCACGCTCAATGGTCGCTAAATTCGTCGTTGAAGTGATGACTAAATCTTATGATGACGCGGTTGGCTCACTCCATAATATTAATGGTGGTATCCGCGCAGAATTAAAAGTTGGAAACATAACTTACGGCGATATTTATAGCGCCTTCCCCTTTGATAACGAAATATATCTTATTACATTAAGTGGCAGACGTTTAAAAGCATTGATGGAAGGCGGCGGTAACTTTGCTTACTACTTTACAATTGCTTACGCTGATGTTGCGGACTTTGATGACTATAAAGTCGTCACTACAAACTTTGTCTATGAATTAAATGGCTCACCGGTAACCGGATTAGATTATGAAAATATGTTTACTTATCCTCGTGACCTTGTAGCGACTTATTTACGGACCCATAAAACAATTGACGGGAGTCTATATTAATTATGAAAAATAAGAGAATACTATTTTTAGCCCTTTTTGCCTTAACGCTAGCGGGCTGCCGCCAGACCACACCATCTTCAAGTGTTGATCCTTCACTAACGAGTGAAGTAAGCGTTACAAGTGAAGATGTAACAAGTGATCCCATAACTAGTGAAGAAGAATCAAGCTCACAAATAGAAGTACCGCACGGAACACGGAAACTAAACTTTTTTGGGCTCAATGATTTTCACGGGGCAGTCTCTGAAACAACCTCTGAACCAGGTATTTTCAAAATAAGTAGTTATTTAAAAGACCGCTACGCCAGTAATGAAGGTGGCACAGTGCTACTAAACGCGGGAGACTTTTGGCAAGGAAGCGCCGATTCTAATATTAACCGTGGTCAATTTTTAACCCGGGCAATGAATGAATTAGATGCTGCAGCAATGGCACTTGGTAACCATGAATTTGACTGGTTTGATACAGCGATAAAACATAATAGCACACTAGCTAATTATCCCTTTTTAGGCGCAAACATCTTTGAAAAAGCAACTGGTGAACTTGCAAAAGAGTTAGTCCATTATGATGATACTTTTAAAGCAAGCACAATGATTACGCGAAATGACGTTAAAATCGGCATTGTAGGCACGATTGGTCATTCATTAGAAAGCTCAATTTTAGCAACCGCGGTTGCCCCATATTCCTTTGAATTACCAGAACCTTTTATTCGCGCGGAAGTAAATAACTTAAGAGCGAAAGGGGCGCATGTTATCGCCCTTATTACCCATGACTCTTTAGTAAATGGGGCAGGTGTTTATAGTAAAATCTTTAGTGACCGCTTAGTCGATCTTGTCTTTTCCGGACACGCCCATATTAGCGATAATCAAAGAATTAACGGCATTCCCGTTTTACAAACAAATGGTAACGGCAAACAAGTGATGGAAGTGGAAGGAACTTATAACTTTGACCTCCAGACATTTACGGTTGATCAAACAAGATTAGAAAGTGCAAGCTATATTAAAGGAACATATAGTGAAGATGTCGGAATGCGCACTTTATTTAGTGAATATGAAGCTGAAATTAACACGGTTAAAAATGAAGTAGTCGGTTCATTATCCTCAGAAATATCAAAAAGTGGACTCGCTAATCTTGCAAACCAAAAAATGCATACCTACGCAACAGACAAAGGTTATCCAAACGTTGTCGCGGTTCATAATACTGGTGGTGTGCGCGTTGATGAAATCGAAGCAGGGGATGTAACTTATGGGCAAATTTACCAAGCTTTCCCCTTTGATAATGAAGTAATGGTCGTTGAAAATTTAAGTGGTTATACCTTAAAACAATTTATTAGAAATAATCCGCACTATTCAAGTGACGGTGGCATTATAAATGACACAAAAACTTATACTTTAGTGACGATTGATTTCTTAAGTGTTAGTGAATATTCAGTTGTTAAAGATATGACACAGATTCACACTGGTGAATATGTGCGCGAACTAATTGCTGATCACTTCCGAAATGTCGGCGTGGTCAACGGTTCAAGTTATTAAAAAAAATAGAGGCGCAAGCCTCTTTTTTTCTATACGAGTAACACTCCTAAGACCCCAGGAATTTCATCCATCAGCAATTCTTCAATGCCTTCTTCAATCGTCACATCGGCAAATGCACATCCGTCACACGCTCCCGTCATTTGTATATAGACGAAACCATCTTCAAAGCGGACGAATTCGACGTCACCGCCGTGACTTCGAATATAAGGACGAATCCGATTAAGGGTCACTTTTATCATGTTCTCTAATTGTATTAAATCTTCCATAAGAGTATTATACCAAAATGAACTTTATATTACATTCAATTAACAACGTGACATGACTAAATCAAAAAGAGAAAATATACTCACTCTCTCACTTATAATATATAAGGATATTAATTAGTTAAGGAGCCTTGTTATGACATTATTCACCCAATTAGATATAAAAGATTTAACCCTTAAAAATCGCCTCGTTATGGCCCCGATGTGCATGTATGAAAGTGATAAGAGTGGAAGCGCTAAACCGTTCCATTTCATTCATTACGGCGCAAGAGCCTATGGCGGTGTAAGCCTTGTTATTCAAGAAGCAACCGCTGTTAGTGCTAACGGACGCATTAGTGATCAAGATTTAGGGATTTGGAATGATAGTCACATTAATGGCCTAAAAAAGATTGTTAAAGTAATTCATGAAGGCGGTGCTAAAGCGGCCATTCAACTCGCGCACGCTGGCCGGAAATGCACAATTAAAAATAAAAAGATTGTCGCGCCAAGCGCTATTGCCTATAGTGAACGCTATAAAAAACCCCACGCTTTAACAATTGACGAAATTCAAGAAATCGTTTTAGCTTTTCAAAAAGGAGCACAAAGAGCGAAAGAGGCAGGCTACGATGTCATTGAGGTGCACGCTGCCCACGGTTATTTAATAAACCAATTTCTTTCGCCACTTACCAATAAAAGAAGTGATATTTATGGCGGTAACCTTACAAATCGCACCCGCTTTTTAAGTGAAGTATTAAACGCTATCCGCCTTGTGTGGGACGGTCCCCTTGTCTTACGCGTCTCTGCTGAAGAATATGATAAGGACGGTCACACAACAAGCGAAACAATTGAAGTGCTTTTAAAAGTAAAACATTTAATTGACGCTGTAAATGTTTCAACTGGTGGCGTTGTCCCGATTGTTCCGGAAGTCTTTGAAGGTTATCAAATTGGTTATGCGCAAAAGATAAAAGAAGCCGGGTTTAAAGTAATCGGCGGCGGCTTTATTCGTGATCCACAATATATTGAGCGCATTTTAAACGAAGGCAAAGTTGACTTTGTGTTTTTAGGACGGGAATTACTCCTTAACCCCTTTTTCCTCCAAAGAGTCGCCAAAAAGCATCAGCAAGACTTTGTAATAAAGGCATATAAAAGGTCATTTGATTAATGGGAATTCATACTTTTAGATAACAAAAAAGCGGCCATTAGAACCGCTTTTTTGGTGCCCGGGGCCGGACTTGAACCGGCACGGTGTCGCCACCGCAGGATTTTAAGTCCTGTGCGTCTACCTGTTCCGCCACCTGGGCATCTAAATGGTCTCCCGTGTAAGACTCGAACTTACGACCCTTTGATTAAAAGTCAAATGCTCTACCACTGAGCTAACGGGAGATTTGGCTGGGGCACCTAGATTCGAACTAGGGAGATGACAGAGTCAAAGTCTGTTGCCTTACCGCTTGGCTATGCCCCAACACGGATGGTGGGGGAGGGCGGATTTGAACCACCGAACCCTAAGGAACTGATTTACAGTCAGCCGCGTTTGACCACTTCGCTACTCCCCCAAGCAATTTTGCATAAAATAAATGGTGGATGGTGAGGGGTTTGAACCCCCGACCTCCGCCGTGTAAAGGCGATGCTCTCCCAGCTGAGCTAACCATCCGGGCCAGGTCGCTAATTTATGCCTATTTAATATATCATTATGATTCTTTTTAGTCAACAAATAATACTACTAATTAATATATTATTAATAACCTGGTTTCCCAAGAAGGGCGAACATGTTTTTTTTGTAAACTTCAACCCCGGGTTGATTAAAGGGGTTTATGTCTAAAAGATAAGCACTAATTGCGCATGAACGCATAAAGAAGTAGAACATGTAGCCAAGCGTTTTTTCATCAAGTTTTTCAATTTCAAAAATAATATTAGGTACTTTACCTTCATTAACATGAGCGCTTAAGGTTCCTAAGAATGCTTGGCGATTCACATGGCTTAAAGTTTGTCCTGCTAAATAATTTAATTCGTCTAAGTTTTCTTTTTCACTCGGAATAATAACGTCTTCTAATGGCTCATTAACATAAAGGATTGTTTCAAATAAGATGGGTGATCCTTCTTGAATAAATTGGCCAAGGCTATGTAAGTCAGTAGAAAAAGAAACTGAAGTTGGGAAAAGCCCTTTTTTCTCTTTTCCTTCACTTTCGCCATATAACTGCTTGAGCCATTCGTTAAACATCGCAAATTGTGGTTCATAGACGACATAGAGTTCACTTTTATAGTTATGACGATACATGTAGTCACGAATAATAGCGTATTTATATAAATCATGGTCGATATTATTAATGCTTTCAAGACGGGCTTTTTTAGCGCCTTCCATTAATGCGTCAATATTTAAACCGGCTACCGCTAAAGGAAGAAGGCCGACCGCTGTTAAGACACTATAACGTCCGCCGATATTTGGCGGTAAAGTAAAGGTTGTATATTGATTAATAGTGGAGAGCTTCCGCAAAGCGCCGCCACTTGGGTCAGTGGTAGCAAAAATAGCTTGGTTTGCTTTTGTAACGCCTACTTTTTCAATAAGTAACTTTTTTAATAACCGGAAAGCAATACTTGTTTCGGTTGTCGTACCACTTTTAGAAATGACGTTAATCGCAAAGTTTTTATGCTTTAAATAATCAAGTGTTTGTTTCGTATGTGTTGGTGAGAAAGTATGACCTAAGAAAATGATTTCCACACCGGTTTGCGGCAGAAGACCCTTAATTGCTTCAATCGCTGCTCTAGCTCCAAGATAGCTGCCGCCAATGCCAGTAACAACTAAAGTATCATAATGCTTTTGAATATGGGCCGCAGTTTTTTTAATAAGTGCGAATTCATCCTTATCATAGTTTTCAGGCCAATCAGCCCATCCTAAGTAATCATTACCGCGTCCTGTCATATTATTAATACTTTCATTAATAGCGGAGACGCTTTCTTTATAAGCGTTAAAATCAATTTCATTTAATAAATGTTTAGTGTTTAGTTTCATCTTCAATCTCCTTTAAGGTATTAGCAATCCATTCCGGTAAAGCTTCTTCAAGTGGGGAAAAATCTTGCTGGGCTGGATTGATGGCTGGTTCTCTTTTCTCGCGTTCAAAAATGATGCGTTCATTGTAAGGTACGCTTTTTAATGATAATTTTAAAAACCCATTAAGTTTATCAATTTCAATAATGCGGACTTTTATTTGTGAATCCGCCTGTAAGTATGTATTTATGTTACTAATGTAGGCGTCACTTATTTGTTTAATATGTAAAAGACCTTTCCGGTCATCCGGAAAAGTAATAAGGGCGCCATATCGTCGAATTTCCGTAATCGTCCCTTCGACTATTTCATTAATTTCATATACATTCATAATAATTATTGATTTATAGTTTGTTTTTTCTTTTCAATCTGTTCGGCAACGTTTACTTGGTCGATAATTAATTTAACGATTGAAGTAATGTCAGAACGTTCTGAATAATCAGCGCGGGCCACAAAGTTTACCCGCCCATCGACATAAAGATATTCAACTTTTTCGCGTTCGCCTTTTGGATAAACGGCAATACTATGACCGCCATTTTGTTTAACTAAAAGCATAACAGGAACGTCAGTCATTCCGTCGCCAATATAAATAACATTACGGTGTGGGATGCGGTGTGTTGATTTACGGTTTAAAGCATTATCTTCGGTCGTATCTAAAATACCTTTGGTAATGCGGAAGTAGAACTGGGTTTTTGCCGTATAGTTAATCGCAAGTTTTGGCCATACCGGAACATTCGTTTCGGGATCAAAATAAAATTCACAGCCAAAGATAGCTTTAAAGTGTTTAGCGATTTCCGAACCTTCGATAATTTCTTTGGTTCCGCTACTAATTAAATAGTGTTCAATTTTAATGCCTTTCTTCTCACCGTATGAATTGATACGATCAAACCAAGTTAAGACACCATCAAAATACTTTAATTCTTTACCAAGCGAGAAAAGATATTCCTTCGTTAAAGTAATGCCTTTTTCCTTCGCTTTTACGATCATCATATACATATATGATAATATTCTTTCGACACCACTTTTTTCACTGAAAACGCCGGTTTCGCCCCAAAATTCTGCCGGGGTCATTCCTAAGGCGGGAATGAAACTATAGTTTTGCATATCTTGATCAGTAAGTGTTTTGTCAAAGTCATAAATAATTGCAATAATTGGGTTTTCTTTACTCATTATATAAACCTCCGTTTATATAGTATCACTCTAGACAATATTTGTCAAAAAGCGGGTTAATTTACTAATACCATTACAAAATAGTGTTTAATTTGTGTTATAATCGTTTTATGGAAATCGTCCGCGTTATTGTTTTAGTTTTATTAATCATATACTTGCTGTTAGCATTTGTTTTTGTCCATATTTCACTTCGCTATCGGCGTAGTTTAAAAAAGAGTGATGAAACAATATACAACCTTTTTGCAGGACAAATCGCCCTTTTTGCACTGTTATTAGAGGAAAGCAAAGTTAAAGATGAGGACCAAAAGGAACTTGAAAAGCTATTAGAAGAACGGCGTTATACCGAGCTTAATAAACTAGTAGCGGAAAAGGAAAGAAAATATCAAGAAATCTTTGCAAAGAAAAAAGAAGTTGCCCCCCAAGTTTCGTTAACTTTAAAAGGTTTAGAAGAAAATGTAACGCTCCTGCGCAATGAAATCTATCGTTATAATCGCATTGTTGAAAACATTAATGTCAACGTTGACTCGGTTATCTTCTCGCTTTTCGTGGAGATGCTACGTCTTAAAAATCGCAATAAAATCTAATAAAATAATCGTTTTCGGGCACATTTTATTCAATTAGTAATACAATTACTAAGGAAAGAAGGTTTATCTATGAATAAAAGACCAATTATCTTCACAATTCTTGATGGCTATGGCTATAGTGAAGAAATTAAAGGAAATGCAGTACGAGCTGCGAAAACACCAAACATTTCAGGATTTTTTAATAAGTATCCCACTGTCTTAATCGAAGCCTCTGGTGAAGCTGTTGGCTTACCAGAAGGACAAATGGGTAACAGTGAAGTCGGACATATGAATATCGGCGCTGGACGCATTGTTTATCAATCCTTAACGTACATTAATCAATTAATAAAAGATGGTCGCTTTTTTGAAAATGAAGAATACATTAATGCGGTCAAACATACGATTAAGCACAATTCAAAACTTCATATCTTAGGATTAGTAAGTGACGGCGGAGTCCATTCGCATTTAAATCACATTAAAGCTTTACTAGATTTAGCGAAGATGCATGGCGCAAAAAACGCTTATCTCCACGCCTTTATGGATGGCCGTGATGTGTCTCCACAAAACGGACCAATGTATATTAAAACATTAGTCGATCACATGCATAAAATCGCCTTTGGCGAACTTGCCACTATCGGGGGCCGATATTACGGTATGGACCGGGATAAAAACATGGACCGCATCGATGTTGCCTACAAGGCAATTGTTGAACGCAAAGGACTATTTTTCAAAGATTATAATGAATATTTTAAAGAACAATACGCGACTTTACCAAATAACGGATTTGATCCGAGTGATGAATTCTTAGTGCCGGGTATTAACGAATTAGTGCATGGCGAGCTAAGTGATAATGACGCCGTTATTTTTGTAAACTATCGTCCTGACCGGGCTATTCAAATGAGTACGGTTATTACAAACCCCCACTTTTATGAAAACCCACCTATAAAAGATGGCAAACCCGCGTTTAAAGCATATGTGCCAAGTACGATTTTAAAAAATATTTATTATGTGTGTACGATGAAATACGCTGATTCAGTTAAAGGCCATATTGCCTTATCACTTCCAAAGTTAGATAACGGTTTAGGACTCTTTCTCGCAAATCGGGGCTATAAACAACTCCGTATTGCGGAAACGGAAAAATATGCCCACGTTACATTCTTCTTTGATGGCACAGTAAACTTTGATGGTATTGAAAAACCAGAATTAAAAGGAAGTCGTCGCGTCCTTATTCCCTCACCGAAAGTTGCGACTTACGACTTAAAACCGGAAATGGCAAGCCGGGAAATTACTGATGCTTTAATTAAAGAACTTGATAAAGGTGATCTTGATGTCGTTATTTTAAACTTCGCAAGTCCCGACATGGTCGGGCACACCGCGATTATGAGTGCGGTCGTTAAAGCCGTTGAAGTCGTCGACGAATGTGTCGGCCGCATTAATGAATGGGTCACCAAACATGACGCAACCTTAATCTTAACGGCTGATCATGGCAACGCTGAAAAGTTGCTTGATGAAGAAGGTCGTCCTTACACTGCACATACGACAAACCTTGTGCAATTTGCCATTAACCGCGAAAACATTAAATTAATGCCGAAAGGCGGTAAACTTGGAAATATCGCGCCGACGATTATTGATCTACTTGGGGACACCCCACCTAGTGAAATGACCGAACCAAGTTTAATTATTAAATAGAAAGGAAATATATATATATATGAAATTTAGTGAATATCCTTTTCACATTCCAAACATTGAAAAGGTCCAAAAACAATTAGCGAAATACATTGAAAACTTCAAAAACGCTAAAGACGCAAAAAGTGCATCAAAAGCGATGCGCAAAATTGCAAATTATGTTGATGATGTCGTAACCGATGCCGTCATCATTAGTGTCAAATTTTCCCAAGACTCTCGTAATGAAGAATATACGAAAGCCCAAGAATATGTTGACCACCACTTCCCATACCTTACAGCCCAATTAAACGAATATAGTAAATTAGTTGTGGCCACTCCCTTTAGAGAAGAACTTGAAAAGACATGGGGAAGTTACTTATTTAAGATGCTTGAAACATCACTTCGTACTTTTGATCCAAGTATTATTGAACTTTTACAAAAAGAATCAATGCTTAAAAATGAATACTCCAAAATTATGGCTGGCGCGCAAATTAAATTTGATGGAGAAATTTATAACTTATCACAACTTGGAAAGTTTACCCAACATAAAGATCGCGACATTCGCAAAAGAGCCAATGCGGCAAGCATTAAGTTCTTTGAAGAAAATGACGCGGAAATCGGCCGTATTTATCATGAATTAGTCCAAGTAAGACATGAAATGGCCTTAAAACTTGGCTTTGAAAACTATGTTGAACTAGGTTATTTAAAACTCGGTCGGCTTGATTACACGGCGAAAGAAGTAGCAGGCTATCGCGACCAAATTTACCGTGAAGTCGTTCCTTTAGTGAATAGACTTTATAAGAAGAGTTTAAAAAGAACGGGGATTAAATCACCACGCTTTTATGACTTAGGTCAAGATTTTGCTGATGGTAACCCTGTTCCCGCTGGCGACACTGAATATTTAGTGAAAGCCGCTATGAAAATGTATGACGAATTAAGTCCAGAAACTGGAGAATTCTTCCGCTTTATGGTTGATAAAGAATTACTCGACCTTGAAGCCCGCCCCGGCAAAAGAGGTGGCGGTTACATGACTTACTTCCCCCGTTATAAAGCACCATTTATCTTTGCAAACTTTAACGGAACTGCTCATGACGTTGACACTTTAACCCATGAAGTTGGCCATGCCTACCAAGGTTATGAAAGCCGCAACATTAAAATAAGTGAATACCGTCAACCAACATTAGAAGCATGTGAAATCCATAGTATGTCAATGGAATACTTTGCCTGGCCATGGATGGAAACATTATTTGATGATGCGAAAAAATATCGGCTTTCCCATTTAGAAGGCTCGATTAAATTCTTACCTTACGGTGTCGCTGTTGATGAATTCCAAGAAGCGGTGTACACAAATCCAAATATGACGCATGAAGAACGTTGTACTTTATGGCGTGATATTGAGAAGAAGTACTTACCAATTCGTATTTACAAAGGAGCACCATATTTAGAAAAAGGTGGTTTCTGGCTCCGCCAAGCGCACATTTTTAACTCTCCATTCTATTACATTGATTACACCTTAGCGCAAGTAGTCGCTTTCCAATTTGCTACTGA
>JBAZCS010000009.1:0-37301 GCA_041654855.1 Bacilli bacterium
CGTTGAAGCTATATATAAGGCTAGTTTTAAAAAAGCGCAAGGTCCTTATATTATAAGTGGCCATAAAATCAATTTAAAAACGTTATTTGAAGAAATGCGCACCATTGCCGGCTTTAAAACGAAACCAGTTGTCTTTGCGCGTTGGTTTGTAAAAATCTTTTTACCCCTTTTAGAAAAAAGTGCAGCGAAACGGAAGAAAACACCGCTATTTACGCGTTACTCTTTATATACATTAACGAGTCACTGTAACTTCTCCTATGCGAAAGCGCACCAAGACTTAGATTATACGCCGCGTGACCTCCAAACAACGATTAAAGATACCGCGCTATGGCTTATTGAAGAAAAACGGGTTAAAAATAAAAAGTCAATTCGTTATATTTTAAAAAAGCTTAAACCGCTTTAAGTTATATTAATTATATATTTATAAGGGTGTACGCGTTGTTGCATACATCCTTTTTTATTACATGACTTAGACTAAAATGAAATAAAGGATAAAAGATTATGGCAAAAGAAAATAAAGCATTACAACTAATCCATGACGAAATATTAAATGATCCGCAAAATAGGGCGTTTATAGATGCCGGGCAAATGCCTTTATACCAAGTTTCATTAACTGCAAAAATTATCATTATCGGTCAAGCGCCGGGTAATGAAGCAATGCTAAAAAGAAAAGCGTGGGCGGATAAATCAGGAGCGCGGCTCAAAGAGTGGCTAAATTTAAATGACGACATCTTTTATGACGCCTCAAAAGTAGCGATTTTACCGCTTGATTTTTTCTATCCTGGTAAAGGGAAAAGCGGCGACTTACCCCCAAGACCTTCGTTTTATAATAAATATTTAATGCGGATTGTAAGTCTTTTAAAAGAGATTGAACTTATTGTCCTTGTCGGTGGTTACGCCCAAAAGTTTTATTTAAAAGATAGGGTTAAAGAAAATTTAACAGCGACGATTAAGGCGTATGAAAAATATTTGCCACGTGTTATTGTCTTACCCCATCCTAGTCCTTTAAACTTCCGCTGGCTTAATAAAAACCCGTGGTTTATGAATGAAACATTACCCCGGGTCAAAGAAAGGATGAATGAAGTTATAAGTTCTTTTTAATTACTTATCGTTATCTTTATTAAAACCAAGTAAAATATCGACTAAGTTTGGATCATAAAGGGTGCCGCTTCCTTTAGCGATTACGGCTAAAGCTTCTTTTTTCGTTAAGCGGTCACCGTTACCATTATTACTAATAAGGGTCGCATAATCAACCGCAAGCTTAATTATACGCGCTTTAAGCGGTATTTCTTCGCCCTTTAAGCCACGAGGATAGCCACTGCCGTCATAATTTTCATGATGAGAGATGACGTCATTAGCGATAACGTTATATTGTTCGGTGCCTAAAAGTAAGCGATAGGCAATTTGTAATTTTTCGCGTACATAGTTTGTGTCGTCATCAATACTACAGATTGCTTTATTAGACTCTTCTTCTGGTAACACTAAGTGGCCAATTTCACGTAACCGCACAACGTTATGCAAATATTCAAGATCACTAGCGCTTAATGTTAATTTATCACCGATATAAAGGGCAGTTTCTAATATATCCGCGTCATTAACATTACGTTGGCGAAAGGCTTCAATTTTACTAAGGATGACGTTAAAGATATTTTGCCGGTGCTTAGCAATATCTTCAGCCTTATCTTTATACATCGCGTCTTCGGCTTTTAAAATGGCGTCACTTACTCCTCGGCCATTTTTCGCAACTGCGCGCCCTAAAGACACTGATACTTCGATTCCTTCAACACTTTGCGTTAATAAGTCGGCTTTGATGTCTTCAATAATCGAATCAACGGAGACGAGTTCTGCATTTTTCATTACGGTAATGATTTCGTCGCCCCCCGCTCTTGCGACAATACCAAAATTACGGAATGCTTCTTTTATTTTATGGGCGACCGTAATAATTAATTCGTCGCCCGCTTCATGCCCAAATAAGTCATTCATTACTTTAAGGTCATTAATATCGGCGTAAACGACAATAACCGGGTCATCATAGTTTTGTAAATCAGTAATGTGATCTTCTAAATAACGACGATTATAAATACCGGTTAGTTTATCGTGATAACTTAAATATGTAATACTTTCTTCACGTTTTTTCCGTTCCGTAATTTCATAAGAAAAGATTGTTGCCCCAATTATATGGCCTTTATCATCATATAAAGGTGCGTAAAAGTCATGTAAATACTTTCCTTTCATCGATTCTTGTTTAAATTCAACGTCATAATTTTCCCCGTTAAAAGCCCGGGCAATTGAATGCTCTAATCGTTGACGAATATGACTATTTGGAATAAGACTTAAAAAGTTCCGTCCCACTTCTGGGGTCGTACCAAAGAAACGTTTCATATTGAATTGATGAAAGTCGTTATAACTCATATAGTTAAAATCACGGTCTAAAACGTATATTTCCATCTCTTTTGGCGCATTAATCGAGGCTTTTTGTAATGAATCACATGCGAGTAATTGTTGACTAACAAAGGCTTGGCGTCGTTGTTGGAACATAATAAGCGCGTTTAAAAGCATTAAAAGCGGGACGATTAAAAATACCGTAATTAAAACATAAACAATGTTCGCTCGCGCTTCTTCAAATATAAGAAGGTATAAGACAAGCGATGTTGCATGGAGTAAACTTACACCGTAAAAGACGGTTGAAGCTTTACGCATTCCTTTATCTAAGTCGATTTTATTGTGGAATATATAAATTAAGATAATGGCAAAAATAATCGGTATTATTTGCACAAAGTAAAGTAGGGACCCGTATTCTTGCGGAAAGAATATATAGCGGACTACTAAAAATAAGATTGTAGCGATGAAAGTAATATGACCATATATTACGCCAAAGAAACCATAAGCAATCATAATGACCATTGCGGAGAGATCAAAGCTTACACTTCCGCCAAAGCGCGCGGGAATAAGCATAATTACAACTTGGGCAATAATAAGCGAAAGCGCTGTTATAAACTTCAACATAAAGGTTGGCTTCTGCCGATAATAATAAGCATGTAAAAAATGGGCCAAAGCTTGACTTATAAAAAACTGAAGAATCAAATTTTCAGCGATTTCCATCATTCCAGAAATCGTAATAGCGAGATTAGTAAAAACCATTTCTATATCACTTTCCTATGATTAGTCTTATATATAATATAAATGATTGATTTATAAAGTGCAATAAAATGGGTTGTTAAAATACTTTTATCAGTTTTAGAAAATATATCATTATTTCTAAATAAAAGAAAAAACTATGTTAATTCTACTTAATATCTACTAACTAATTACTAAATAACGCCTAAATATACAATTAAACGGACGCCACGGCTATTAAAGTATGAATCCGCGCCATTAGCGCCAATCATCACCCTACCGTACTTCCGTTCCCCATATATTGCCCCGCCACGCCTTCTAATATCGTCTGGTGTTAAGAGCCAGGTTGATGATTTTTCATCAAGGACGAAGCGCTTTTGTAAGTATAAATACTCTTCTTCATTTAAAAGTTTAGCCCCTATGTTACGGGCAAAATTTTGCGCACTATCACTTGGTTTGAACGCTTTTCTTTTTTCTAAAGCTTCATGATCATAGCAAAAACTACGCCGGCTTTTCGGGGATTCTTTTGCTAAACAAACGAGCGCATACTCCTTATTTTCAATTAATACAAAGCTTGGTTCGCCGTCTGTTTCTTCCATTTTGAATGCAACAAGCAGTAACTTTTCATCACTCGTGAGCCTATCTTTCAATGGTTTTAATAACTTAGTTTCTTCCGCGAAAGCATGTTTTAAGAATCGCTCTTCTAACTTTTGGAGTAGGGCCTCTTTGTTATTTATCATATTTTTTTCCTCATTTATATTATAACGAATTAGGCTATGTTATCTTTTAGAATAAGCGTTATTTATTAATACTTTCTAAAGTGACTTTTGCTAGCAAACATAAGTATTCATCGTCATCAATATCACGGATTAAATAGTTTGCTTTGCCACCTTTATAAAAGGGACGCTTAATAACTTCTTTTAAATAAGGAATAACTTCTTCGGTTGGCTTTAAATATAATTCATTATAAGCGACTGTCATAATATAGATTCCTTGAACATAAATTATATATTCACCCATCATCTTACGATATGTTACGGGTTTAAGCGCTTTAAGTTGCTCTACAACGTATAAAACATAATCTAAGTCGCTTGCCATAAGTTACCTCCTACTTATAGTCTACATGAGAACGATCCTTTTTATCATCCAACTTAACACTTTTCTCACTTTAAATACCTTTTGTAGTTAACTTATATTATATCCATATATACCTAATAAAAAACGCCACCATATTCGGTAGCGTCTTCTATTCATATAATGCCGGTTTTTTTACATTTATAACTCATTCAATAAAAAATCAATAATATTAACATGTTTTATTCCGTCTCTTGACATATCAAATTTATCGGTTGAAATGACATATTTTGGATAACCATCCGTAACTTCACTAAAAACACCAAACTCTCTGTCAATGGTTTGATCTAAGAATAAAATGTAGGCAACTTGAATATATATCTTTTCACCATTTTTTGTGGCTACAAAATCTACTTCTTTATTACCGATATTACCAACATATACTTCATAGCCGCGTCTTAATAACTCAAAATATACAATGGTTTCTAGTATTTTTTCAATATCATTTTCGTTGTTGAAAAATATACCTCTAAAGCCTTGGTCATTAATATATATTTTTTCGTTTGTTTGAAGAATTCTTTTTCCCTTTATATCAAATCTTGGAACCGAATATAGAAAGTATACATTCTCGGCATATTTTTTATAGTTGTAAAGTGTTTCTCTACCTACTTTTCTATTTTCGCTTTTTAAATAGTTACTAACACTTGTTGCACTAAATAGAGAGGCTATCGTATTTAGTAAATATTTATAATAACTATCTAATAAAGAAACATCTCTAACATTATATCTTTGCACTATGTCTCTAATAACTATTGACCTATATAAATCGCTAAGTAAATTCTTTTTGGCCATCGTGTCTTCAATTATCAACGTTTGGGGGAATCCACCAAAATTTACGTATTCGACAAACAATTCATCAAAATTGGTATTTTTTTTGTAGGCAACAAACTCTTTAAAGGAAAACGGAAACATTTCGAAAGCTACATATCTTCCAGTTAAAAATGTAGCAAATTCACTTGCTAACAAGGTTGAATTTGAACCTGTTATATATAAATCAACATTTCCTTTATTATTAAGTTCGTTCACAATTTTTTCAAAGTTTTCGACGCCCTGGATTTCATCTAAAAAT
This sequence comes from Bacilli bacterium, assembly GCA_041654855.1. Classification (GTDB taxonomy): domain Bacteria; phylum Bacillota_I; class Bacilli_A; order RFN20; family CAG-826; genus UBA1361. The sequence continues at coordinate 5,321 of JBAZCS010000009.1, forward strand.
AAATAATAGCGATCATTATTTGTTATTTTAGCGTCTAAGTAAGCAGACAATACATTTGCGTTTAGTAAATGCTTATTACTGTATTCATCAAATCTTAAATGGATTATGTTTTGTTCATTAACTCCTTTATTTTTAAATTCATCTATAATTTGCATTAAAAAAGTAGATTTCCCGCTTCTTCTTACACCGGTTATTATCTTTATGATGTTTTGATTGTAAAATGGTCTAATTTTTCTTAAATAGTTTTCTCTAATAATCATATTAACAATCCACCTTTCAAGTATATGTTACAACAATCTTGTTCGATATACAAGACACTTTATTAATATAATAGGTTTTTGTTCGATACAAAAGACACAGTGCAGCAAAAGGCTTTGCTAGGCTAAATAAACATGGATAAAGATAATAAAAAATGCCACCATTTAGGTAGCATCTTCTATTAATATAATGGCATCCCGGGAGCGATTCGAACGCCCGACCCACAGCTTAGAAGGCTGTTGCTCTATCCAACTGAGCTACCGGGACATGCTTGTTATTTTACATTATATTTATGAATCATGCAATATATTTAAGCCTATTTATATATAGTATTATAAAAGTCGCTTCAATATTAGTTTTATTGTTCTTTAGTCGTATAAATATGAGCTACAATGATAAAGGTCATAACACTAAACATAAAAAACATTATAAAGACGGGGGCGTTATTTATTCCGTTAGTCGGGGCAGCGGCTTTAACGTTTGTACTATTATAAATTTCGTCGCCATTACTATTTAATAAGAAATTTTCATAATGATACTTATTAATAATAACGCGGTATCTTGCCACTAGTTCAATAATTAAAACATCAGTTTCACTATGATCATATAAATAATCTTTAACCTCGGAATTTAAAGTGTTATATTCACTTTTTAAAGTATTCCACGTTGTTAAGGTTACATTACCGGCACTACATTCATCCGCCGTAGTATCTAAGAATAATGTCGCGTAATTATGCGCTTTATCACTAACACTTTCTTCATTAACCACTAATTTATAAAGTTGCGGTAAGAGCATAAAGTCACCAGTAGCACTCGTATATGTTGTAAAGCGTTTTCCGGTATTATTCGCATTATAAAGAATACGGCCATAAGTCGATGTTTGATTTTGAATCGTCACATCACCATTATTAGTAAACGTTAATGACCAATCAGTATCGCCTTTATTATATCCAATTGATTTAGCAGCACTTGCGCCTAAAAGTTCACCATTATCATTACTAAACGTATAATAACTGCCGTTTTGACCAATCGTTAATATCGTCGTAACAGGATCAACACTCGTAATAGCATCTTTATTAACGTTAAAAGTTGCATCTAGACTTGTGTAATAAGTGCTACTTAAATTACCGGTAACGACATTTTTATCGCGACTAGCAATAATTACTTTATCACCACTATTTAATTCACTTATATTCGTCACTAAATGATAGCCGTCTTCACTTGAAGGATTAGTAACGGTAACACTAATACTGGCGCTTTTATTACTGCCATCAGTCGTGAGCGCACTTATGGTGGCGTTTCCAGCTTTAATGGCATTTACTTGACCGTTATTTACGGTGGCGACACTAGCGTCACTTGTTTGCCACGTTAAACTTTGATTCGTCGCGTTACTTGGGGTAACACTAACACTTAAAGTACTTTCTTGCCCCACTTTTAAGCTTAATGATGCTGGGGTAATATTTAGTGATTCTACTAAGATGTCACTTGACCCTTCTTCATGAACAGTCACCATTAAACTAGCGCTTGTTTCATTTCCTTCAGCGCGAATCATTGTTGTTCCAGCATTAACGCCTTGAATAACACCGTTTGTAACTGTGGCGATACTTTGATCATCAGATACCCATGTAATCGTTTCATTTTGCGGATTATCGGTGACAGTAACCGTTTTTGTTTCCCCGACATTTAAAGTTAAACTAGTGTGACTTAACTTAATGCCTTCATTACTACTTGGAGCGTACTCTTCAATGACACTTTTCACCAAAGGTGAAACAACACTACTATCCGGTTCGGGGAGATAATAAAAGATCCGGCGCGCGTAATCTGGGTTATCGACAAAGGGATTACGATTATGATGCCATCTAGTAGCGACTTCATTATTGCGTTTAATTTCAAAAGCACTTGGTGGTTCAATAAAGTGCCATTTAAGTAAGGTTGATAGTTTTCCGATTCGGCCACTTTTTTCAGTAACCGGTTTATCGTGCAGTTTAACGGGATAACGCGTATCATTGCGGTATCTTGTGGCAACATACATTAAAATACGGGCCACAGCCCCGCGATGGCCACGTGCAGGATATAAAACACTATCGGGACCACCGTTTGAATAATTAAATGCACTACTCCACACATAAGAATCATCATCACCAGGCGTGCCGTAACTCCAATCTGTACGCGTAAATTCATAAGCCTTGTAGGACGAGGCAAAATCCAATTCATCAAATGCGCCTGACCCGCGTTTACTATTTAATTCCGTCGCGCATGGCCAGACGTTATGGGCGTCCGCCCCCGGACTTCCCGCAGATTCAGTGCGTGTCCCGTTTCCATACCAGCTTGCCGGCCAGACGTGTTCTTTATTAACACTACTTGGGAGGCCACCACTATTAAAAGATTTAGCCGAACCCGTATAGATCATTTGCATTTGAGTGTTATCATCAAGCGCGACATCACTATATTGATAAATAGACGGTAGACTTTTGTATGAATGACTAACAAAATTAGTCGATGTTAAGGTCGAAAGTGCGACCATTAAGTCTTCGCCAACAAGCGATTCACTTATGCCTTCATAATAGCGATTATTTTCGTTTGTTGCGTAATAACCAGCCCCACTTGCCGGGTTTGCGTTTACTTTAATGACGTCTTTATTACTTAAAATATTAAAGGCGAATACACTAGTTAATAGCGTGAATGTTAAACTAATAAATATTGGTTTTTTTCTTTTCATTTCGCTATTTTAGCATAAATAAAAAATAAACAAGTAATATACTAAAAAGAAAATCCCCCTTGATCAAGGGGGATAAACAATTTACTGTTTTTACTTAAGTTTTAATCATTCATTGTAAAGTGTACAAGATAATACTTTGTGCCGTTACCGGCGATAGTGAGGACGTAATTAGTCGACGCATCGTACGTTGAATATGTAAGGGAGCTGACCCCAGTCGTTAGTAAGACTAAGTTTTCAAAGTTTTCGTCCGCACTATGGAGTTGAATAACAACACTATATGGTGTCATTAAGGTGTAAGACCCATCTTCTTCTGGTGTATATTTAAAGTAAACGGTGCCGTAACCACTATTTGGTTGATGGACTTTATTGTTGCCTAACTTTAAGATAAAGGCGTCACTTACACTTGCTCCCATTGGAATAGGTGCGTTTACCTCGGTGCCAATAGTTATTGATTTCAAGGTCGGAATTGGGTTATTAGCGGTTACAGTGTAACGCGTTTTTATGACCCCACCAATATCAGTTTGGGTCTTAATTAAGATCGCATCTACGCCGCTAACAGGCTGATAAGTATGTAAGTTTGGCGAGAAGGAAGTATAGCCCTCCTCAATTTCTTCACTATAAATGACCCCAAGCGGATTATATACAGTATATTTCCGGTTTGCAAGGTCACGGACATGCACGAGTTCTCCGGCAAATATGCCACCAGGACCTTCAATTTTTGTTTTTTCGCCGGTCGCTAAGGTTAAGATGTAATATTCGAAATTTTTCGCTGCAAATAATTTACCACTATAAACAGTTCGGCTAATGTAATCAAAGTCAAAATCAAAGAGTACTTGACCATTCGTTTTAATGATAGCTTGGCGATTATTAATATTATCGCGAAGTACGATATGTTTTAAGTCGTTTAATAAACGTGGCGTAAATTCACTTAAATCAACGATAAAGTTTAAATTTTCATCAAAGAGCGTACCATTATAGACATGGTAATATCCACCTTCAACTTTAACGTAGTTTTTAGCGGTCATTCCTTTTAAATCGAGTACTTCTTTAAGCATTTTATCAATGACGATACGTCGATCAAAATCAAGTGTTTTCGCCTTGGAAATTGGGGCGATTACTGCCTCTGCAAGGGTGAAATGCCCGTTTTTATCGCGAAGCTGATCGATATTTTGGAAAACATACGGATAATCAACCCGTACCCGTTCGCCGGTTAAAACGTCAATGTAGCCGGTAATGAGTTCGTATTTAATCCCGCTATCCATGAAATCAAACACTTCAGCGTCTGTCGGTAAGGCGACTGGTCTTTGGTATATGATGTGATTGCTTATAAAAGTCATCGTCATCATAGTCGCAAAGTCTAAGTGGAAACTCGCGACCATCTTATTCGTCTTTTAATTAAAGGTATAAGCGATTTTATCACTTTCTGAGAACGCGACTTCGTAGTCATCTAAGCCAAATTCCGTTAAAGGCATCCGCATTGCGGTAAAGAGTTCACCTGGTTTAAAAGGTGTTTCCGTTTTCATCGTTTCGACAACTCTAGTCGTTAAATCGGCTTGATATTCATGGATGATCGTATTATCAACATTTACACTTTTGCGAATAAAGAAATATGACCTTAAATTGAGAAAATTTTCTTTAATAGGCTTAAATTTATTGATTATATAGTATTTAAACGTTCAAGAACGCGCATCGCAACTTCACGGGGAATTAATTGACTTAATTCGTCTAGCGGCACCGTTTTTAAGGCATCTAACGATAAATAAGTACGTAAAAGTAAGGCTTTTCGTTTCGTTCCTAAACCTTTTATATCGTCTAAAATGGAAATATATGTACTTTTTATGCGCTTATTACGGTGGCTTGTAATGGCGAAACGGTGGACTTCTTCTTGCATACTCGCAAGCATTGTTAATAATGGACGTGGTAGCGTAATTTCTTCATTATTAAATAGTAACGCGCGCGTTTGGTGTTTATCGTTTTTCACGAGTCCAGCGTGGGGGAACGTTAAATTTAATGCTCCCTTAACGTTATCAGCGACTCCTAATTGCCCTTTACCGCCGTCGACTAATAATAAGTCGGGAATATTTTTACCCTCTTTTAGTTTTCGTTCATAATGGCGCGTTAATACTTCATGCATATTGTTATAATCATCAAAGGTATTAAGCGCTTTTATATTATATTTTCGATATAGCTTTTTAAAGGGGCGACCATTAATGTAGGTGACGACGACCCCGACAGCTTCTTCGCCAGAAAGATGGGCGATATCAACAAGATCAATATGCCGGGGATAGGGAATGTTTAATAAGTTACTTAGTTCTTCTAGTAATTCATTCTCCGCTGTTAACTGTTGATGGAATAGCATATGTTTAGATAATGCTTCACTTGCGTTTTGATATGTTCTATTTAATACTTCTAAATATTTACCTCTAGTGGGCACAATAATTTTTGTTTTATATAGTAAGCGTAATTCTTCACCAATATATGAACTACCAAGCATTAAATAAGGGGGAACGAGTCTTTTTTCATAATATTCGCCAAGTAAGGTTACGATTTGTTCATTAGTATCACCAAAAGCACTGATCGTTTGGAAGCGTTCACTAAGTAAAATGCCCTTCCGATAACTAACGATCGTTAAGCCAATTAAGTCTTCAACGACGGAATAAGCGATGACATCGACATCAATCTTGGTCGTTAATTCAACATTTTGGGATGAATATATGTGTTTAATAGCGGTAACAATCTTTTGATATTCCTGGGCTTTTTCAAAGTTTAACACTTTACTTTCCGCGCGCATTAGTGCTTCATAATGCTTTAAAGTCGTCGTATCTTTACCGTTTAAAAAGTTAAGCACAGCGGTACGCACTTCTTTTTTTTGTTCATTACTTATTTCTTGAAAACAATAGCCTAAACATTGGCCTAAATGATAATAAAAACACGGCGTTTTACTTTTGCCTTTACATTTCTTTGTTTTAAAGATTTTATTAATTAAGTCAACGGTTTGATACGCTTTTTGACTCGCCGGAAAAGGGCCAAAATAATGATAGGCGCGTGGATTATTCGCTTTCCTTTCAATCGTGACGACTGGGTCACCGTGTTTGGTCAAAGCAATATAGGGATAATGACTATCATCTTTAAGCATGATGTTATAACGCGGATAATGGGTTTGGATAAGTTTAAGTTCTAAAATAAACGCTTCTTTTTCGTTATTCGTAATAATCGTTTCAAAGCGTTCAATATTTTTAACCATTGTCGCGACTTTACCCACTTGCGGGCGATTAAAGTATTGACTGACGCGGTTTTTTAAGTTTTTTGCTTTGCCAATATATATAATTTTGCCGTATTTATCATACATTAAATAAACACCCGGTAGCGGCGTTAAATTATCAATCGCAAATGTAAGGGCATCGTTTTTCATTAAAAATAGACGATTGTCGCCCCTCCTTGGCCTTCAAATTGCCCGGCGAGGCTATAACTTTTAACAAAGTTTAACGTACTTAAATAATCATGGATTGCCCGGCGCAAAGCCCCGCTGCCAAAGCCGTGAATAATGCGGACACTAGGAAATCTTTTTAGTAAAGCGCGGTCTAAATAAGGCCCAAGAACGTTAAGCGCTTCATCAACCCGCATACCAATAACATTAATTTCTGGTTTCACACTCGTGACTTCTTGATCAAAGTCAGTCGTTACGACAGGTTTTTTCTTTTTTTCAACCGTTTTCTCGCTATGTTCGATGTCAGGCGCTTTTACTTTTAAATGTTTACCGCTTGGGAGCATTACAGTAATAATGTCATCTTTAATACGGGTTATTTCTCCTTTAACATGAAGACTTTTAATCATTACGTAATCACCGACTGCAAAATATTCACTTTCTTTTTCTAAAGTATCCGCGTCTTTTAATAAACTAGACACTTCTTGTTTTAATTTAATTATTTCATGAGCTTTGCCGCCACTTTGGAGCGCACTTTTAATTAAACCATCAATGGTTGCTAGCGCCTCATTTATTTCTTCTTGGAGGCGCTCATGCTTTTCAGCTTTAAACGCCTTTTGTTCGTCACGGACGCGATTAATTTCTTTTTCAAGTGTCTTTTCTTTTTTCGCTAGGACTTTTTTCTCGTCGTTAAGAAGCTTTTTCTCGTCTTCGAGTAAAAGTAGTTCATGGCGTAATTTACCAATAGTCGTTTCAAAGTCATATACACCCGCACTTAAAATCGCTTCGGCTTCGTTAATAATCGCTTCACTGATCCCAAAGCGTTTCGCGACGACAAGACCGTATGAGCGGCCTGGTACTTCTTCGCGGTAGCGGTATAGTGGTAAAAGTTTTTGTTCATCAAACGCCATTGACGCGTTAATAATACCTTCACTTTTATAGGCAAATTCTTTAAGGCGGCTATAGTGACTTGAGATAACACTACTGATGTTATTATTTAATAAATAAGCGGTTACCGCTAGCGCTAAAGCTTCGCCTTCTTCTGGACTTGTGCCAGTGGCGAGTTCATCAAGCAACACTAAATCATTTTTAGTTGCTTTATTTAAAATTTCGCCAATTCTTTTTACATGACTTGAAAATGTTGATAAGTTTTGACTTAAGCTTTGTTCATCACCAATACTAGCGTACACTTCATGATAAAAGTATAAAGTAGGGGGTGCGCTTACGGGGAGCATTAAGCCACTTTTAGCCATTAAAACGAGTAACCCCATTGTTTTTAAGGCGACGGTTTTCCCCCCGGCATTAGGACCACTTATGACGATAATAAACTTATCACTTTTAATATTAAAGGTATTGGCGACCACAAGTTCTTCAGCAATTAGTGGATGGCGGGCCTCTTTAAAACTTAAACCAATATCTTGTGTAAAAGTCGGAATCATCCCTTTGATTTTTTGCCCGTATTGCACTTTCGCAAACAATAAATCAAGTTCAGCCAGCAATTGATTGTTGTTTAAAATTTGTGTTTCATATTGTAAAGTTTCAAGTGTTAAATCGCGTAACAAGCGATTTATTTCAATTAGCTCATCATTTTTGTAGTTAATTAAAATCGTATTTAGTTGGGCGATTTCCGTTGGTTCAACAAAAATGGTTTGTCCGGAATTACTAATGTCATAAATTATGCCATCAACCTTATTTTTATGCGCAATTTTAAGCGGAATGACGTAATGACCTTCACGCTTTGTAATTAAAGGTTCGGCTAAAAAAGCACCGTATTTAGAAAGTAGTCCATTTGCTGCTTTCGTTAAACGGTCTTCACTTAAAGCGATGTTTTTCCGAATACGGGCGAGTTCATGACTTGCGCTATCTTTAATAAGTAAGTTTGGGGTAATTATTTTTTCAATTGCTTTAGCTAAAAAACTTATATCAAGTTCGCGAGCGAGCATCTTCTTTAATAAAGGGGCGCTAGTTAACTTATCATTTAAAAAATAATTAACGCGCGTCATATTTAATATATCAGCGCTTATTAAATAAAAGTCATGGGGCGTTAAAATATTACCATTTTTCGCTGATTCGATAATGGGATTTAAGTTATGACTTTGCGATAAAGGAATCGTGCCAAAGCGCATAAAAATAGCGTCAACTTCACTTAAAAGCGCTAAATTAAGAGTCGCCGCTTCTTCATCTTTAAAACTTTCAATCTTTAAAGCATATTCACCGCCGAGTTCGGTTTTCGTAAAACTTTTAATTTTTTCTTTAATTGCTGCAAATTCTAATAGTTCATAAATATCCATATTATTATTTTATCATTAATGATAACTTTAACGCTTTTAAAGGTGTTTTTCCCCGCTTTGATAAACTGTAAGACGTTAGAAAAAGGTAAGTATGGTAAAATAAGCACATGAAAAATTATCGGCTTCAAATCGATCGTCTTGATTTAGTGAAAGTTCTTGACGGCCTTAGAATGTCCTCAATCACGAATAATGGCGAGTATGTGCTTGCGCATTTTAAAAGTGGTAGCGATGAGTTAATCATTTACGATAACACCAAAAATCATCCGTATAAAGCATTTTTCAAAGGTAAGTCATTGCCAAAAGTTCTGCTTCCCTATGTAATGGAAGATAAAGAAAGGCAAAAAGGTGAAAAAGGGCAAAAGATTACATCTATTGAGCAATTAGGAAGTGACGAAGTTGGTTTTGGTGATTTTTTTGGGCCCTTAGTCGTCGTCAGTGCCTATGTTAACGAAAAGATCCGTAAAGCCTTAATAAATTACCCAATCCAAGACTCAAAAAAGCTTGATGATAACACTATTTTAATGATGGGTGACGCTTTAAGTAAAGTTGTGCCTCATGTTAAAAACATTGTAGATAATCCTAAATATAATGAAGTTTTTAAAAGTGGTAAAAATATGACGGTGATGAAAGCAATGCTTCATCATAATGTATTAACAATTTTAGCCCGCCGCTTAAAATATAAAGGACCACTTTTAATTGATCAATTTATAACGTTAAAAACATATCTTAAATACACAAGTGAGATGGGTGAGGCTAATATTATTTTAGTGCCCAAAGGAGAAGAGAATAGTTATGCAATTGCAGTTGCTAGCATTTTAGCGCGCTTCTATTTTCTTTTAGAGATGGATAAACTTTCCAAACGTTTTAAAACAAAAATCCCCTTTGGCGCCGGGAAGATTGTCGATAAATTTGCTAAAGACTTCTTAAAAAAACATGGACGAACGAATTTAGAAAGTATTACTAAACATAATTTTCGAAACTTTAAAGACCTTGACGAAGCCGATTAAGAATGTCGTTAAAGTATGGGGGAAGTGGGGCTTTAAACCGCACTTCTTTTCTAGTTATCGGATGTTTAAAACTTAATTCACCAGCGTGTAAAAGTTGGCCTTTATTATATAGTTTTAAGTTATCTTTACCGTAAAGCTTGTCGCCAACAATGGGCGTATTAATATATTCCATGTGGGCGCGAATTTGATGAGTTCGTCCCGTTTCTAAGTTTACTTTTAAAAGCATATATTTATGAAAGCGTTCTTTTACCGCAAAGTGCGTGATCGCAAGTTTTCCCGTCGCTGGGGTATTTGCCATTTTTTGATAATTTTCTTTCGAACGCGTTAAATATGTTTTAATAACCCCTGCGTCTTCATGAAGATGCCCTTGGACTAAAGCATAATAAGTGCGCGTAATTTCATGCTTTTTTAAAAGAGCGGCGAGTTTATTATGTACATCATTATTCTTACAAACAATTAAAAGCCCACTCGTTTCTTTATCAAGGCGATGGACAATACCAGGGCGAAAAGGACCATTAACATCACTTAAGTCTTTATAGCGAGCAATAAGAGCGTTAACAAGCGTATCATCTTTATGGCCGTAACTTGGATGGACGACGAGCCCAGCGGGCTTATTAACAATTACGAAATATTCATCTTCATAGATAATATCAAGTTTAAAGTCATACGGCGTTAAGTCACTAGTTATCACTTCAAGGGGAGTATAGCGTATTTCTTCGTCCCCATTTACTTTGTAACTTGCTTTAAGCGCATTGCCCAAAAGCGTTACATTACCGGCTTTAATCACTTGTTGGACTTGAGCGCGCGGTAATTTTAAAAGCTCGGCTAAAACGATGTCGAGCCTTTTATTCTTCGCTTCGCTTGGAATCTTGATTATGTTCATCCGTATTCCCTTCTTCTATTTCGCTTGCATTTGCACTTAATTTTTTATTTTTAAAGTCTTCGACCGTAATAAGGACACCAAAAGTAATAATGCCCACCGTCAATAAAATATCAGCGACATTAAAAATAGGAAAGTCATAAGTGCCAAAGCGGAAATGAATAAAATCAACGACCCCTTCACTTCCTAAAAATAATTTATAAAAGGCACGGTCAATAAAGTTACCTAAAGTGCCGGCTAAAATAACGGCAAATAATATTCTTTTCAAAGTATTTTGTTTCATAAGATTTTTAAGATAGAAAAGAAAGATTACAATAAAGGCTACCGCACTAATAACGGCTAAAAAGGCCATATTACCGCTTAAAATACTCCATGCCCCCCCGGTATTTCTTGTATAAGTTAAATATAAGAAGTTTGGAATAAGGGTAATATTCCATTCATTAAAATGGGCCGCCATCTTTGTTGCTTGATCAAGCGCAATAAGCGGGATAATAAGCCAAAGCCAAGTGGCAAATAGTTTGTGGACAATTTCTTTAAATTTATTCATACGTTTTAATTACTTCGGCACAACGTTTACAAACATTATGTTCTCCTACCGTCTCTAGTGTATCATGATAATTCCAACAACGGGGACATTTTTCACCGTGGTGCTTACTAACTTTTAAAGCGTCACTTAATTTTACTTCACTTACGATGAATAAGCGCGCTAATTCGGCCTCTTCTAAGGCTTTAACTTCTTTACTTAATAACGGATCATTTTTATCTAACGTTAAAAGCGCTTCTTGACTACTACCTAAAAGACCGTCTTTGCGCATTCCTTCTAATGTTTGATAAGCTTTCGCCCGTAATTCTAGTAATTCATCAAGCGCTTTAATTTTTAATGTATCTAGTGATTTTGCTTCCGGGAAGTCTAAAAGATGAACACTTGCTTTTCTTTCTAAAGTTGGGAAAAAGTTATAAATTTCTTCCGCAGTAAAGACGAGCACTGGGGCAATAAGCGGTAATAAGGCTGAAGTTATGGCATAAAGCGTATTAACAACACTAATGCGGCGCTTACTATCTTTAGCTTCACAATATAAAATGTCTTTTGTAATATCTAAATAGAAACTACTTAGTTCATTCGTGACAAAATTCATTAAATGGGTAAACGCACCACCGAAATCATAATCATCATAACTAGCGATCACTTTATTAACAACTTTATGTAATTTCGCAATCATTAATTGATCAATATACGCTGTTGGGGCGTCGTTTAAGGCCTTAATTTCTGCTTCGCTAGCGTCCACTGCTGGTAAGTTACCGAGCATAAATTTAAAGGTGTTACGAATTTTTCGATATGTTTCGCTCGTTTGTTTTAAAAGATCGAGACTAAGTTTAACGTCTTCTTGATAATCAATCGTTGCACTCCAAAGTCGTAAGATATCCGCCCCATACTCATTAGCGAGTTTACTTGGATCTAAAGTATTACCTTTTGATTTAGACATCTTTTCGCCTTTTTCATCGACGACAAAGCCGTGGGTTAACACAGTTTTATAAGGACTTTCCCCTTTCGTCGCGACACTTAACGTTAATGAACTATTAAACCAACCACGATATTGGTCATTTCCTTCTAAATATAAATCAGCAGGAAACGGTAAATTATGCTTTTTAAGAGTATGAATCGCACTGGTGCCACTATCAAACCACACGTCCATAATATCGGTTTCTTTCGTATAGTTACCGTTTGGCGAAAGTGGGTTTTGATAGCCCTCGGGTAAGAAGTAATGGGCATCTTTTTCAAACCAAATATTCGTCCCGTGGGTGCGGACTTCATTAATAATTTTATCGAACACTGCTTCTTCAATAATTGGTGAACCGTCTTCATTATAAATAATTGGTAAAGGCACGCCCCATACGCGTTGGCGACTAATAGTCCAGTCTCCCCGATCTTTAATCATATTAGAAATACGCCCTTCACCCCATTTTGGATACCACGTAACTTCTTTTACAGCATCAAGGAGTTGCTGCCGAATTGGGTTAATGGAGGCAAACCATTGCGGCGTCGCTCTAAAAATCAGCGGTTTATTTGTCCGCCAGTCATGGGGATAACTATGCGTCAATTTCGTCGCTCCTAAAAGGGCATTAACCGCCTTTAAATCTTCTAAAATAACCGCATTAGCACTTTCATAAAATAGTCCGGCATATTTCTGTGCTTCCTCAGTAAAGACACCGCGTTCATTCACGGGACAAAGTACATCTAAGCCATACTTTTGGCCAATAATAAAGTCTTCCATCCCATGACCTGGGGCAGTATGAACCGCGCCCGTTCCGGTTTCGTTAGTAACATGATCACCAACCATCACAAGGGAAATACGATCATATAATGGATGTTTTGCTTCAATTAAATCAAGTTCACTACCTTGGAATGTATATTTTAGTTTAACGTCAATTCCTGTTTCTTTACTAAACGAAGCGACAAGTTCGGGTAAAAGCACTAAATCACCATGCGCGCTTTCATAAAGCCCATAGGTAAAGCGGGGATGGACACTAATCCCTAAGTTCGCAGGTAAGGTCCATGGGGTCGTTGTCCAAATAACAAACTTAGCGCCATTGGGCACAACCTTATTCCCTTTAGTGACGAGAAAACTAACGTAAATTGAATCACTAACGACATCTTGATATTCAATTTCGGCTTCAGCAAGCGCGGTCTCGCTACTTGGTGACCAATGCACCGGTTTAAGGCCGCGATAAATATAACCTTTTAACGCCATATTTTTAAAGACTTCTAATTCATCCGCTTCATAATCTTTAGTTAACGTTACATAAGCATTATCATAATCGCCAATCACACCGAGACGCTTAATTTGTGCTTTTTGCATCGCCACTTGTTTTAAGGCGTATTCTTCACATAACTTGCGGAAAGCGGCGACACTGAGTGCTTTACGATTTACACCACTTTTCGTCACTTGGTTTTCAATTGGTAAGCCATGCGTGTCCCATCCTAAAATAAATGGCGTGTTATAGCCTTGCATATTTTTAAAGCGGACAACAAAGTCTTTTAAGTTTCGATTTAACATGTGGCCACTATGAATATTCCCATTTGCGTACGGGGGTCCGTCATGTAAAATAAAATGTTTTTTGCCTTTATTTTTTGCAAGTAAAAGATCATAGAGTTTAATATTTTCCCAATGCTCAAGCATTCCGGGTTCTTTTCTTGTTAAATTGCCGCGCATCTCAAAGGCGGTTTTCGGCATTAATAGTGTGTTTTTTAGTTCCATAAGGACCTCCTTTTATAAAAAAAGCCTAGGGAAGGGACGAAATACTCCGCGGTACCACCCTTCTTCTAGACAATCTAGCTCTTTTCCCTTTTTAACGGTAGGTATAGCCGGCCACCCTTACTTCTTTCGGGGTGACACTCAGAAGTGATAACTTTACTATATGCTTGCTAAGGCTTCCACCATTTCCTTAGTCGCTAGGGCAAGAGTATAGTAAGTCGTGTCTTCGTCCGATTTACAGCCTATTATACAATAGTTTTACTTTTTTTATTCGTTTTCTTCTTCTTCGAGTGATTTTAAAAATTCAGGCAGGAAGTTACTATCGTCTTCACTACTCGTTTCATCACTTAGACCGCCTTCACTCGGAGTTGGCCGCATAAGCGGTGTTTGCGGGGTACTTGTAAAGTCATATTGCTCTTCAAAGTCACTCGCAATGACGCTTACAATAATCGAGTCTTCCAGTAATTCGTTTAAGGCAACCCCAAACTTAACATCTAAATTAGAGCCACTTGTTTCAACAATTTCATTAACGGTTTCTTGCGCTTCAAATAAACTAACATTTGTTCCACAGGTAACAGCGATAATTGCTTTTCTCGCTCCTTGTAAACTCGCTTCTAATAATGGCGAATTAATAGCGGTGTGGGCGGCGTCTTTGGCCTTATTTTTTCCTTTCCCCATCCCAAAGCCAATAAGGGCAATTCCACTATTAGTGAGCGTATTGCGCACATCAGCAAAGTCAAGGTTAATAACGGCGGGAACAAGAATTAAGTCAACGACGGTTTTCACACTTTGCGCTAATACTTTATCACTTTCACCAAATGCTTGGGCAATTGGTAAATTACCGCCAGTAATTAAAAGTTTATCATTACTTACGACAATAATCGAATCAACAATTTCTTTTAAGTTATTTAAGCCTTCAACACTATGAGCAATCCGTCTTTTACCTTCAAACGTAAAAGGGCGCGTGACAATAGCAATCGTTAAAGCCCCGGAATTTTTAGCAATTTCGGCAATGATCGGACTTGCTCCGGTCCCAGTTCCCCCACCCATACCGGCTGCGATAAAGACAAGGTCAGCGCCTTGGACAATTTTTTCAATTTCTTCGCGACTTGCTTCCGCTGCTTTTCGCCCGACAGCGGGTTCTCCCCCCGCGCCAAGGCCATGGGTAAATTCTTCACCAAGAACGATACGATTTTTAGCTTTACTTGTGGCGAGCGCTTGCTTATCGGTATTGGCGACCCAGAAAGAAACGCTATCGATTTGGTCATCAATCATGCGGTTAACGGCGTTGTTGCCGGCACCCCCTACGCCAATTACCACTATTTTGGCAACTGGTTCAAAATTGTCTAAATCTTGTGTTCCTATCATAGTCTAGCTCCTTGTTAATGTCCCGATACTTGTGCGTTCATCGCCTATATCTTGGGAATATTTCGAATATGCTTTAATAAGTCCGAGATTTACCGCATATGTTAAATCACGGGCGCCAATCGTATCTAATTTCACGATATATTTATCAGGGAAAGTGCGATCACTTGCGATAATTTCTTCATAGTTATAAATAGTGCTTCCCCCACCGACAAATAAAAGTGGATATTTATTTAAGTTTTGCATGTTTTGCGTTTTGCCGACAATTTCAATTTCATCAATTACTTGTTGGAGATGCGCGGTTAAAAATTCGCGGCAAATATCATGAATATCTTGTAAATAAACTTTAACTTCTTCGCCGTATTGATTAATACCTTTTGCAAGCGGAAAGTTTACAGTAACATTACGATTATCTAAGCCGTAATCTTTCTTTAGTCGTTCGGCTTCCATTATTTCTAACCCGAATCGTTCGGCAATGGTATATGTTAAATCTTCACTGCCTTTATTAATAATGCGTGAGAAGTATAAGTTATGGTTACTTACAAAAGTAATCGATGTTGCTTTCGCGCCAAAGTCGACTAAGAAATAAGTATTAGTGGCAGTACCAGGGTTATTTAAAAGTTCCGTTAAAGCATATTTATCAGCGTAAACTTTCGTTACTTTTAGTCCTGCTTTCGTCACTACTTCGATATAAGTGTTATAAATCCAAAGTGGTAAGACGTGGAGAAATGCTTCAACCGTTAAAGTGTTACTTATTTCGCCAAGCGGTAATAAACGATAACTTTGATCATTATCGGTTTTGAAAGTTTGTGGTATAATCGCCACGATTACTTTATTAGGATCAACGCGATTTTTCCGGAATAAAGCCATAATGTTTTTAATGTCAATGCGGTCAATTTTATTGGCGAGCGTATTCGTGGTTTGTGTTCCACGGAATACTTCAAAATCAATCGTTGGTAACCCAAGGACTACTTCAATCATTTCTAAGCCGGTCGTTTCTTTTACGTCCGTCACTAAAGTTTTAATGGCGGCAATGATTTGTTCGGGATTTACAATTTCGCCGTTCGATATTGCCTGCGAGAGTAAAACTTTATTCGCATATAAAACAAACGGCTGACCATCTAGTTCATAGCCGATTACGAGTTTGACCGCACTTGCGGAAATTTCTATGGTGTTAATAGCTTGATCCATGTGTTACTCCAATAATGTAATTATTTTACAATAATTAGCGCTTAATAACAAATACAAGTATACTTTTCACCCTATTTTCTCTCGTTTTGAAAGAAAAAAGCCTTAGCGGTTAAGAAAAGGGGGATAATCACTAAGGCTTAGGGGAAAACATTTATAAAGTATCTTCGCTGACGGTCAGTGTTTCACTAACGAGTTCTTGTTGTTCACTATCCTTTTTTTCTTGATAAGCATTAATTGCTTGGACGACATAACGATAAGGCAACGTTAAAGCGGCGACTCCGACCAGTAGGAAAAAGCCGAGTAATAAACCACTGCGGACACGATAGAATGCCGCTTTTTTATGCGTTTTGTATAATTTGTCTCTCATCTTATTTCCTCCTTCTAGCGATGATACGTAATTTAGCGCTTGCGGCGCGGGGATTACTTTCAAGTTCTTCTTTCGTCGCCATGATTGGTTTTTTCGTGATGGCCACGAATTTTGCCTCGTCTTCAGGACTTGGTAAGGCAAAAGGGTGCCGATCAGTACGTGGTGACGTCAACTTTTTAAACTTTTGTTTCACAATGCGGTCTTCTAAACTATGGAATGTTATAACTGCCACTCGCCCGTCAACCGCTAACATATCTTCAATTTGATCAAGCACTTCGGTTAAGACATATAATTCATCATTAACTTCAATGCGTAAGGCTTGGAAGATCGTTTTGGCCGGGTGTCCTTTCTTGCGTAATTCACGGGCTGGTAAGGCACTTTTTATAATGTCGACCAGCTCGAAGGTTGTTTCAATCGCTTTTTCACTGCGTGCTTCGACAATAGCGCGGGCAATTTTGCCGCTATATGGGTGTTCCGCGTATTTATAGAATATTTCTTTTAAATGCGACTCACTATAAGTATTAATGATTTTACGGGCTGTTATTTCGTTATTTGCTTGATCCATCCGCATATCGAGCGCGGCATCAAAGCGATAACTAAACCCACGTTCCCCGACATCAAACTGGGGACTGCTAACACCTAAATCAAGTAAGATAGCGTCAACTTCATAGACGCCTAATTCATGTAAACGGTTTTTAAACTCTTTAAAGTTTGCATGAATTAAGGTGAAGTTAGATTTAACGCGACTAAGTACTTCGCGTCCTTCATTTAAAGCAACGATATCTTGATCAAAGCCGTAAAGGTGGGCGTTACTGCCGCCGTTACTTAACATTTCTAGCATTGCTTTAGCGTGACCAGCGCGCCCAAGCGTTAAGTCGACAACGACACTTTCTTTTTTTAGGGCTAAACCTTCAAGTACTTCATGGAGCAAAACGGGCGAGTGACTACTCATCATTTCCTCCTTTTAAGTTATCAGCGATGTTTTCAAGCCGCTTAAGTGCTTCTTTTTCATAAGCTTCATAGGCAACAGAATCCCATATTTCTAAGTGATCACCAACACCGATGACGGTCACACTACTATTAATGCCGTATTTTTTTTGAATCCGAACGTTTAAGGTAATGCGTCCTGCATTATCAACATCTAACTCTTCAATACTTGCATACATGGTCCGCACATAAGCTCTAGCGTTGATGTCTTTAAAGTTTAAACTTTCTAAGTAGGCAAGCTCTTTTTCGTAGGCGCTTTCCGGATAAACACTAATTGAACCTTCAAAGCCTTGGAGGATGTAAAGAGTTTTCATTTCTTTTAAAGTTTCGCGAAAACGGGCCGGGACGACTAAGCGCCCTTTGGCATCTAAGTTATGGTAATATGTGCCAAAAAATTTCATCTCCCACTTTCTCCCACTTGTATTGATTTCATTATACATAAATGTAATTTACTTGTAAACCAAAAAGTTAAGAAAATTAAAAAAGAAGAGTTGCCCCTTCTTTTCTATTGATGCTATGGAAAAAAGATTATTCTTCGTCAATATCTAATTGGTCAAAAATATCCCCAAATTCATCGCCGATTGTTTGCCGTTTAGCGTTATATTCGTCTTCACTTAAAACAGAGTAACCTTCACCGCTTTCAGGCCGTTTTGCCCCAGGCTTAATCGCTTTTAAAGGAATGTAGCTTAAGATTAAAGCATAGACATATGGATCAACATTAATATACGGTCCTTTTTCATAAAAGCAATCATCGCTTTCAAGTTCAATGTCGGGATTAACAAAGTTGAAACATAAAGTATCATCAAGGAGCACTTCTTGTTCAAAATGTTCAAGGGTATACGCACATTCTAAAATAACGGTAACGGTTGCTTTAAATGTTGCTTCAACAATCTCAGTAAAAGTGTCATAATTAACAGTTAAAAGAAACGGTTTAATGCCGTAGAGCGAATAGTTAGCGCTAAAATCTTTATGACTTAAATCAACGGTTTCACTAACGCTTTTGCCTAAAGTAACACCACTTGGGATTTTTATTTTCATTAGGAACGCACCTCCGCGTTATGTTTAAGTTTTAATGCGCTAATAACATTAGTCATGACTGCCTGAATATCACTTTCTACGAGTGTTTTTTCGCTATCCTGCATAACAATAGTAATAGCGACTGACTTTTTATTATCACTTGCTAAATGTTTAGTGTAAACGTCAAATACTTCAACTTTAGTAACCAGTTTTCCACCAGCTTGTTTAACGGTTTTTAATAAGTTGTCGACCGGTAAATCAAGGGCAACAACGAGCGCTAAGTCGCGTGATACACTTGGGAAGCGCGGCGGAGCAATCACTTTATTTTTGCCGGTTTTAAGCTTTAAAAGCGCCCCTAAATCTAATTCCCCAACAATCGTTGCAGCGTTAAGCCCATATTCTTTTTGCATTGTCGGATGAAGTTTACCAATAACGCCTGCGACTTTACCTTGGACCCGTAAAACGGCACTTTGCATTGGGTGTAAACCACCATCTAAATAGCGCTCATTTTGAATAAATTCATAGCGACTTTCATTAATACCTAAGAAGTTTAATATCGCTGTCACTAACCCTTTCGCGTTATAAAAATCATATTCGATTTTACTTAATTCACCGTGCATTTTAGCTTTGCCATAAAAGATGAACGCTAAATGTTCACGCACGCCTTTTTCACTCGTAATTTCACTTATTTCAAATAACGCTAAATCACTAGCTTGCCGACTTACGTTATAACTTAAAGTCTCGAGTAAACTTGGTAATAAGTTAAGCCGTAAATATGTGCGAAGCGGGGTCATGGGATTAGCTAAAACAAGCGCTTTTTCACTATTTAAATATGCAAATTTAGTAAGGTTTTCTTTACTAGTTAACGTAAAGTTTAAGGTTTCGTAAAGACCGCTACTGCGTAAGAGTTTTCGTAAGTCATAACGGGCTTTTTGTTGCTCATCATATTCACCAAGCGTAATTTCACCCACTGGTAAAACACTTTCGACATGTTCAAAGCCACGGACACGAATTATTTCTTCCGCTAAGTCGTTTAAACCGCCAATATCAATACGGTAATGCGGTAAAGTGACATGATTTTTACTATCAACAGTAATTGATAAGGAAGCAAGGGTTTCCACCATTTCTTCTTTCGTAAACTTCGTCCCTAAAAGGCGATTAATGTAATGTTCATCAAAAATAATAGGGGATGGGGTTGCTTCTTCTTTTTTTACAATAACAGCGTCACTTATTTTGATGTTTGGCACTAAGTCTTTAAGTAACGTTAGCACTAAGTTATGCGCTTCTTTATAGTTATGCGGATTAACGCCTTTACTAAAGCGACTACTTGCTTCACTTGGTAAGTTTAAGCGTTTAACGGTTGATCTTATAGCTTCGGGGCTAAAAACAGCAATTTCAATCGCGATTCTTGTTGTTTTATCACTAACCATTGAGTCATAAGCACCAATGACGCCACCTAAACATAAAACCCCATTCGTGTCACGAATTACTTGGTCCCCTGGTAAAAGCGTGTAATCTTTTTCATCAAGCGCTTTAAAACTTAATGATTCTTCGTCACTTACGATAAACTCTTCATTCGCAACCCGGTCTAAATCATACATATGAAGCGGTCTCCCCGTTAAAAGCATGACATAATTGCCAATATCGACAATATTATTAATCGGGTTGAAACCGTGTTTAAGTAATACTTGCTGTAACCACATTGGTGATTCTTTAACTTTAATGTTTCGTACTTCAGTAAGGGCAAAAAAGCTTGTTTTTAAAGCTGGAACTTTAAGTTTAATGTTCGTTTTAAAGTCGTTTTTATGACTCTTTTCTTTAAAGCTATATTCTAAATTAAATAACGCTCCAAGTTCACGCACAATATTATATATAGCGAGCATATCACTGCGATTAGCAAGAGGGCGAATATCAAAAAGGGTATCATCTAAGCCTAAATATTTTAAAACATTCGTTTCGCCAACTGGGGCGTCATCACTTAATTCATGAATCCCGTTAATATCCGCGTCACTTAATAATTCATCTTTGACGCCAAGTTCTTTTAAAGAGCAGATCATTCCCGCGCTACTCACGCCTTTAATGGTCGCAGCTTTAATCGTAATATCCGGTAAAACAGCGCCAATATCAGCAACAATTACTTTAAGGCCAGCGCGGACATTAGGAGCGCCACACACAATTTCGCGTTCCCCTTTTTCGTCACCTAAAAACACCTTACAATGCGATAAATGGTCACTACCTTTAATCTTTTCACAAGTTAAAACATGGCCAATAACTAAGTTCGTGCCGCTTGCTAAACGGTAATGCTCTTCAACTTCAATGCCGGCAAAGGTTAAGCGATGAGCGATTTCTTCGTCACTTATTGTCCTTAAATCAATATATTGTTCTAATAAATTTCTTGATACTAACATAATTTTCTCCTATCTTTTCGGGAATTGATCTAAAAAGCGCACGTCATTTTGATAAAAACGGCGTATATCATCAATCCCAAAGCGTAACATGGCCACTCGTTCAATGCCAATACCAAAAGCAAAGCCACTAAATCTAGTCGGGTCATAACCGTTCATTGTTAAGACATTCGGATTAACCATCCCCGCTCCTAATATTTCAATCCAGCCCGTTCCTTTACATGTCGAACAGCCTTTACCGTTACATTCATGACAACTAACATCGACTTCGACACTTGGTTCAGTAAAGGGGAAATAGCTCGAGCGGAAACGAATTTCCCGTTTTGGTCCAAACATTTTCTTGACGAATAAATCAAGCGTCGCTTTTAAGTTACCAAGCGACAGCCCTTCCCCAATAACAAGTCCTTCAACTTGGCCGAATTGATGACTATGCGTCATATCATCATCACGGCGATATACTTTCCCCGGACTTATAATTTTCAGTGGTTTATTTTTATTTTTTTGCATTTCGCGCGCTTGTACGGGTGACGTATGCGTGCGTAATAATCTTTTATTATCAATATAAAGAGAATCTTGCATATCACGCGCTGGGTGATTTTCCGGCATATTTAAAAGTGTGAAGTTAAAATAATCTTCTTCAACTTCTTGCCCCTCGGCAATTTGGTAGCCCATGCCAATGAAGATATCGCTTATTTCGTCTTTAATTAAATGAAAGGGGTGCTGCGGCGCAATAAATGGTTCTTTGCCCGGTAACGATAAATCAAGTTTTTCATTTTCTAACTTTTCATTTAAAGCAATGGTTGAAAGTGTTTCATGGCGAGCAAAAAGTGCTTCTTCAAGTACTTTTTTAAGTTCATTAATTGCTTGTCCAAACACTCTTTTTTCATCGGGTGATAAGTCTTTAATGCGGCCCATTAGGCTCATTACAAGACCTTTTTTCGCTAAATAAACGTTGCGGACTTCATCAAGCATTCCAAGATCAAGGGCTAAGTTTATTTTAGTTAAAGCTTCTTGTTTAATTTTTTCAAAATCTGTGTGCATAATTTCTCCTTTATAATAAAAAAGCGTCCCCCTAGGAACGACTTTCGCCGTGGTACCATCCTATTTTGCCACTCTTAGTTATGACTTTAACGCGCGTCAACGGGTCATCTACCTGCTCCAAGGTGAATTCATGTAGGTTGTTTTTCGGTTCTTTCACTGTCAACCTTCGCTTTCAAAACAATGATCTACATTACTACTTCTTGTCAATGCATTATTATTATATATTAATACGATATAAAAACAAAGCACTAAAAACTTATTAAGCGTTTATAAGGGAAAGGGTCTTAAAATCAATGCTTGTTACTTGCTTATTGCTCGTTAAAAGGCAGGCTAAGTCTTTGACAAAAGTATCGTAATCACTTGATGTAACATCGGGGAAATCTTTTAAATGTAATACTTTAGCGTGCGGGAACCTTCTTTTTAAATAATGGGGGATGACGGTTTGATAATCACGGACATGATCATAGATATAATCAAGATTTGCCATTTCCATGCCGCGGTCTCTTTTTTTAATGCGTCTTATTGTTTCTTCTGCGCTTTCTTGGAGATAAATCATCACATCAATCTCAAAGTCAACAACTTCATCAAAGATGGCAAGTTGTTCTTCATTAGTAAAGATATTATTTTTAAAGAAAATACGCGAATAAATATCGCCGTTAGAAGGTCCGTCAATGATCACAACCCCTTCTTTTTGATGACGACATAATTCATCAATTTCTTTGTAGTAGCGGTTATAAACTTTGGTAATTGAAGATTCAAGCGCAAAAGCGTATTTTTTTGTATCTTCATAAAACTTTAAAAGTATTTTATGGGTTGTTTCGTCTTCCATCGCTGGTTCGCCATAGACATACGTTTTTACTCCCAAATTATTAATCTCTTGCACTAGATAATTAATAAAAGTTGATTTACCAACCCCGATTGAACCAATAACCCCAATTTTAAACATAACCGTACCTCCTTTAAATGCTTTATTATTATGTCATGAAAGTCATCACATTTAAACCGTAAAGCCGTATAAAAATAAGGATGCTTTTAAAAGTATTTATTTAGTAGTTTTTAGGCCAATATTAAGCAATTTCTGCTTCTTTTTATTATTTCTAATTATTAATCAGTGTCTGGTAAAGAAAGGCGAGTTCCCACTGTGCGCGCTTCTTCAATTCTTTTATAAATGTCTTCCATAATCATTTCATAGAGTTTATCGCCAAGCTTTTGATCTTCCCAGTGGGGGTCAATACTTGGATTATCATTGACTTCAATTAAAAAGACTTCCCCGTTTCGTTCTTTAATTAGATTTAGAGCGTTCATACATTAATATAGCGCCCGCGATGGCAACATTTAAAGAATCAATATTGGAAATAGGGATTTTTACTTTATGTGTGGCAAGGGCACTTACTTCTTTACTAACGCCCCGTGCTTCATTGCCTAAAACAATGATGCCTTTACCTTTTGGTAAGCTTCTTAAATCATTTTCAGTCTCTAAAGTCGTGACCACAATGTGATAACCTTCGTCTTTTAGTGATTTAAGATGATTAGGATTACTTTCTTTCGTTGGTAAAAGAAAATGCGCTCCTTGGCCACCGCTTAATACTTTTGGGTTATATAAGTTAACCGATCCGCTACTTAGTAAAAGTCCCCCAAAGTTAAAGGCTAATGCCGTGCGCATAATAGTCCCTAAGTTTCCAGGATCATTGACATTATCTAAGTATACAAGATCCTTTGTAAAGTCTAAACTAAGTTCTGGTCTTTTAATAAGCGCAAAAAAGCCATCAGTGGACTCTTTATCACTGAGCTTCGTGGCCACTTCTTTACTAATAAGCGTTGTCTTTAAGTCACTTGGAAACGGAGTCATACCAAAAAGTTCAACAATAAGATTTAGTTCAATCGCCATATTAATAAGGTTACGACCCTCAATTAAAAGAAATGGATCACGACCTTTTTTAATATTGATTAACGCTTTAATCCGGGGGTTTTGCCGACTAGTGATGACCTTCATAATGATGCTCCTTTAGTAGTTTGTCAAAATATTTATAATTTGGAAAAATACTTTCTAAATAATGATAAAAGTCTGGACCATGACCGCGAATATAATGATGACCTAATTCATGAACAACTAAGGCTTTTATAATATCCGGATGAAAATGAATTAACTTATCATTAAAGGTTAAGGTTAAAGTATGTCGACTATTCGTTGCCCACCGAGTCTTCATTTTCCTAAGGCGCACAATATAGGGGACCCCTATTTTCATTTTCGCACGATAAAAATCAACTTCTGTTTTTAAAAAAGCTAGAAGATGCGGTTTAAATGCCGCGTAAAATGCTGTTAAATCAGTAACATCATCTTTTAAGTTAAACGTGCTTTTTAAATCTTTCACTAAAACTTTCTGTCCGAAAACATAAGTAAATTCATTAAAAGGCACCCTTTTTTGTTTCGCTTCGAGTTTTAAAAGCCGAGGATAGCTTTTTAAAAACAAGCGTTCAAGTTCGGAAAGTCGCGTGCCAAAAGGAAGAGAGACTAAAAAGGCATTAGGTTCGCCTTCTTTTACCCTGAAAATTACGTTTTTAATGCGTTTATAATTTAAATAAAGGGTGTAACTATTTACCCCATCTTTTGTTTCAACTTGAACGGTGTGCGTATACATATTGTTATTATAACAATTTCATAAAATAAAAAGCACTAGGCGATTACCTAGTGCTAAGTTTTATTTATTAAGTTTACTCGTATTTTGTCTTTTTAAGCCGGGCGAGTAAATCATGATCAACACCTTTAATAACGGCGACTAATAAGTCAATTGTTGCTTCAATGTCGTCATAATGGACTAAGGAAACGTGGCTATGGAAATAGCGGCACGGAATGCTAACAGTCATATTAACTACGCCGTCGCGTGTTTTATGAATTTCTCCACTATCAGTGCCACCAGCAGTTAGTAAGTCATACGTATATTTAACACCTGCGTCTTTAGCAACTTGTTCCACGTGGTCAAATAAACCGCGGTGACCAATAACACTGCCGTCCATAATACTTAAGGCGACACCATTACCTAGTTTTGTGTCCATAGCCGGACTTCCTGGTAAGTCGTAACTCATGGTAACGTCAATTGCAAACGCAAGATCTGGTTTAACAAGATGGGTACTCGTTCTTGCTCCGCGTAAGCCAACTTCTTCTTGGACCGTTGCGGCAAGAGCAACACTTGCGTGATGGCCTTCTTTTTTAAGTCGTCTTAAAACTTCAATCCCAACGGCGACACTAGCCCGGTCGTCCCACGCTTTACCAAGGAGCGTTTTTCCGTCATTTAAAATGCGGAAGTTTTGGTGTGGGGTAACGGTATCGCCCACTCTAATTCCAAGTTTTTTAATATCTTCTTCACTTGCAACACCCATATCAATATAAATGTCTTTAATTTCAAGGACGCGATTACGTTTTTCTGGCGGCATGCCGTGCGGTGGTTGGGCGCCAGTAACGCCGATATATTCTTTACCGTCGCGCGTCGTAATTGTCCATTCGTGCGCTAAGACAACATGGCCCCACCAGCCACCAACATTATGGACACGGAGAAAGCCACCTTTTTCAATTTGCTTAACGACGAAGCCAACTTCGTCCATGTGGGCACTAAGTAAAACTTTCGGAGCACCTTTATCCCCCTCAAGGGTAGCGATAAGTGATCCTAAGTTATCAAATTCAATGCGGTCTGCAACATCTTCTAATTCTCTTTTTACTAAGCGAGCGACATCGCGTTCCGCCCCACTAATGCCGTTTACTTCACTTAGTCTTTTTAATAAATCAACACGTTTTTGATTCATAATTTCCTTCTTTCTATTTTAATACTTTGTATTTTGACGCGTATAGTTTACCACGAGTTTAGCGTTATACGCATCGATAATGTCCTCACTAGTGAACCCTAAAGCGCTACCAAGACTTAAAAAGGTCTTTAAGGCCTTAAAATAACTTGTTTCTTCTTCGTCTTCCATAAAGAATGCTACAGTTTCATAAACTTTTTTAAAACTTTGAATAACTGTCTTTTTGTCATTCGGTAATTCTTCATAAAAAACATTATTAACTTCAAAATTAAAGACGAGGGCAAGCGAGAGGAAAAAGTGGAGCCCATCAGCGAATTCATCTAAAAGAATCGGGCGCTCTTCACTTTTTTTAAGTGACCAATATTTAAAGGCACGGGTGGCGTTTGCAAGTTCGCCAACTTCAACAAGGAGCGCCAGAAAGCGCTCCGTCTTTGTTGATTGGTGAGTGACGCCGTGTTCTTTATTAATACGGGCGTCAAGTTCTTGTTGTTTAACTAATAAAGGGGCAAGATTAATTTCCATTTTTCACTCGATCTATATGCCAAATTTCATCGATATATTGGCCAATGGTGCGGTCACTACTAAAGAAACCAGATTTTGCGATATTATAAAGCGCACTTTCGGCCCATTTACTCTTCTTGCGGTAATAACTAATAATTTCGTCAGTCCGCTTCACGTATGCTGGTAAATCTTTTAATATTAAATATTCATCTCCCCGATTCATCACTTCATCAAAGATTGATTTAAAAGCATGGGGATTTCCGTTACTCCAAGTACCGTCAATTAAGCTATCAAGGACACGACGGATTTCGTAATCATTTTGATAAACGTTCCACGGTGAGTAACTATTTTCTTCTTTAAGTTTTTTAACTTCTGGTTCTTTTAAACCAAAGATAAACGAATGATCATCCCCAACGCGTTCATGAATTTCCACGTTAGCGCCGTCTAAAGTACCTAGTGTTAAAGCACCGTTCATCATAAACTTCATATTCCCAGTCCCACTAGCTTCTTTCCCGGCAGTACTAATTTGTTCACTAATGTCAGTAGCCGGAATAATAATTTCCGCTGTTTTAACACCGTAATTTTCAATAAAGATAACTTTCATATATTTACTAATTTCAGGGTCTTTATTTACGACATCCGCGACCCCGTTAATAAGTTCAATAACTTTTTTCGCAAAGTAATAACTTGGTGCCGCTTTTGCCCCAAAAATAAAGGTCGTGGGGTGAATACGGAATTTTGGATCATTTTTCATCGCAAAGTATAAGACCATAATGCGGAAAACATTCATTAATTGCCGTTTATAAGCGTGTAATCTTTTAATTTGCACATCAAAGATTGAATTAACATCAATTTCGATGCCGTTAGCCTTTTTAATATAGGCAGCAAGTTGTTGCTTTTTAAGCTTTTTAATTTGTAAGAATTTCCGTTGTACTTTTTTGTCAGTGACATACGGTAAAAGTTTTTCAAAGTCATCGGGATTAGTAATATAAGAATCACCAATAAGGGACGTT
Source organism: Bacilli bacterium (assembly GCA_041654855.1). Classification (GTDB taxonomy): domain Bacteria; phylum Bacillota_I; class Bacilli_A; order RFN20; family CAG-826; genus UBA1361. The sequence continues at coordinate 32,836 of JBAZCS010000009.1, forward strand.
AAATATTTACTAAGTTCGGGGTTACTCGCCACAAACCAGCGCCGATGGGTAATCCCGTTTGTTTTGTTTTGGAATTTTTCCGGATACAAAGCATAAAATTCTTTAAACGTTTGCGTTTTTAAGATTTGCGTATGTAAAGCGGCCACGCCATTAACGGCAAAAGCAGCGTATAAAGCAAGGTTTGTCATTTGAATCATGCCGTCGCGAATAATCGCCATCGCCATCCGGTCGCCTTCACTAATGCCGCGACTTATAAAGTCCCGTTGACTGCGGCGATGAATTTCTTCAATAATCATATAGTTACGAGGCACTAAATGTTGGACATATTGAATCGGCCACCGTTCTAGTGCTTCAACCATTACTGTGTGATTCGTATAGGCAAACGTTTTTTGGACAATCGCCCATGACGTTTCCCAACTATATTCATAATCATCTAATAAAATACGCATAAGTTCAGGAATTGCTAAAATTGGGTGCGTATCGTTAAGTTGGAACACATACTTTTCATGGAAGTTTTCCAGTGTTTTATAACGGCGATAATGACCGCGAATCGCACTTTGTAATCCCGCACTTACAAGGAAATATTGTTGCCGTAAGCGAAGCATCTTCCCTTTCTCACTAGAATCATCAGGATAAAGACCGTGGTTAATTTCCCGTAAGGTCGTTAAATATTGATCAAACGGTTCATTCATCGGTAATTTTTCATCACTTGGTTCTGCACTCCATAAACGTAACGTATTCGCGACATCATTTTGATAGCCAACGACCGCCATATCATACGGTACGGCTTTAACAATCGTTGGATTAACGGTGCGAATACCAAAGGTACCGTCACGCTTTTGATAAGTTTCAGCGTGGCCATAAAACATCACGTCAACCGCGTGTTTTGGTTTACGAACTTCCCAGACGTTACCATTAACTAACCATTGGTCTGGTAATTCAATTTGTTTGCCGTCGACAATCTTTTGGCGAAAAAACCCGTATTCATAGCGAATACAATGGCCATTCCCAGCGTAGCCTAAGCTCGCGATTGAATCAAGGAAACACGCGGCAAGACGGCCAAGACCGCCATTACCAAGGCCGGCATCACTTTCTTGTTCTTCTAATTGGTGTAAATCCATGCCAATTTGTTTTAACCCTTTATTGACCACATCATAAATGCCAAGATTAATTAAATTGTTTGTTAATAAACGGCCAATTAAAAATTCCATTGAGAAATAAATTAATTGTTTCTTTTCCCGTTTATTGACATTATCACGGCTTTTGCGCCAATTGATATTTGCGTAATCACGCACCATCGAACCAAGCACATCATAGCGCTCAGTAATATGACTTTCGTCTAAGCCGACACCATACTTTTCGGTTAGACGCTTTTTAAACTCATGAATAAAATTCTTTGTTGTTGTAAACATAGACTCCTCCGTTTCTAATTTTCGATATGTGTTATTTTGTTTTTTTAAGAATTAAAGCGGCAAAGGAACCAAGCTTTAAAGTAAGACGATATGGCCTTAATTCTGGTCCAGGTCCTTCTTTTGTTTTCAATGGCAGGCCGTTATATTGGTTATAGCCACCATAGACATCTTTATCACTATTAAAGATTTCTGTGTACACACCTTCATCATTAACACCGATATCATATTCTTCATAATAATTTCCGGTCATATTAAAGACAAAGATTAGTTTTTCTTTTTTGTGGGTGCGCATGAAGGCAAAGACACTTTGGTCTTTATTGTCCACCATGAGCCACGTAAAGTTTTTCGGATCAAATTCGCCAACATGCATCGCTTTTTCACTTTGGTAAATTAAGTTTAAATCGCGCACTAAGCGACTTACTGAATCGTGTTTTGGAAAATGTTTTAATGACCAAGGAAGACTTTTACTTTCATCCCATTCATCAAAACTTGCGATTTCGTTACCCATAAACGTAAGTTTTTTACCAGGATGGGCAAATTGATACGTATATAGGTTACGGGTTAAGGCAAATTTTTGGTCATAGTTGCCAAACATCTTATTTATGATTGTTCCTTTACCGTGGACAACTTCATCATGACTTAAAGGCAACATAAAGTTTTCACTAAAGAAATAATGCATTGAAAATGTTAATAAATGATGATCATACTTTTTGTAAATCGGGTCTTTACTATAGTACTTTAAGGTGTCATTCATCCATCCTAAGTCCCATTTATAGTCAAAGCCTAAGCCACCCCATTCAACGTCCCGCGTTGTGCCATTAAAGGCGGTGCTATCTTCGGCAATCATCATAACACCAGGGAAATGATAATGAACTTTCCCGTTTAGACGTTTAATAAATTCAACGCCACCTTCATTTACACCGCGCTCACTATTACCGTGCCAGTAAACAATATTACTAACGGCGTCAATGCGAATGCCGTCGAAATGGAAGTATTCGAGAAAATAGAACACAGAACTAATTAAGAATGATCTTACGGGGTCTTTTCCTAAGTCAAACTGTGGTGAACCCCATTGGCTAAATGTATGTTCACTATCTTGATATTCATACATTCTTGTGCCATCAAATTCAATTAAGCCAAAATGGTCGATTGCAAAGTGGACAGCCACAAAGTCTAAAATAACTCCGAATCCAGCTTGGTGCATACGGTCGACAAAAGACATAAGTTGCATCGGATTGCCGTAGCGGCTATCAACACTAAAGAACCCGGTCGCTTGATAACCCCATGATCCGTCAAATGGATATTGGGTAATCGGCATTATTTCGACGTGGGTAAAGCCATTATCTTTCATATATGGAATTAAGAAGTCCGCAATTTCTTCATAACTTAATATTCGGCCGTTTTCCCGACCCTTCCAACTTCCTAAGTGAATCTCATATATACTTATTGGTTCATCATGACCACGACTACGTTTTTTCATCCACTCTTCGTCATGCCAAATAAAATTCTCATAATTAAATAAACGTGATGCTGAGCCAGGTGCTTGTTCACTAAAGAAAGCATAAGGATCAGCTTTTTCGACATAGTGGCCATGGGCGTTTCTAAATCTAAATTTATAGTTTTGGTAATCTTTAAGTTCCGGTATCGTTATTTCCCACACGCCACGATAGTCAATCTTTTCCATCTTGTGGGCGTTTGGATCCCAACCGTTAAAGTCACCGATGACACTTACATCACTCGCTGCTGGTGCGTATAAACGAAAAGTAACACTTGCTTTGCGCCGGCCGCGCGCTTTATTAAAGTGGGCCCCAAAATATTTATGGGCGCTTGTCGTAAATCCATAGAGGAACTCATCAATAAAATTCATACAACCTCCGTTCTTTTATTATTATAATAAAATATCGGACAATTAGATAGTTTTATATAGTTTTTGCCACCTTTTGTGCGGATTTTGTATAATATAATCATATGTGAGGTGACTTATGTCCAAATTAATCTTAGCAGTCAATGCAGGGAGTAGCTCCCTGAAGTTCAAAATCTTTGCGGTGCCAGAAGAAAAAGTTATAACAAGTGGCCTATTTGAAAGAATTGGTCATGAAGACGGAATCTTTAAAATTAAAGCACCAACTGGGGAAGTAAAAAGGGTTTTACCGCTTCCTAATCATGAAGTTTGCGTAAGCGAATTAACTAAAGCGCTCGTCGAACTTAAAATCATTCAAGCCATTACCGACATTAGTGCGGTCGGCCACCGGGTTGTCCAAGGGGGAAAATACTTCGCTGATAGCACTATTTTCACCGAGGAAGTTGCAAAAACCGTGGAACGTCTTATTCCGCTTGCCCCACTTCATAATGGGCCAAACTTAACTGGTTATCGCGCCTTTAAAAAGGTGTTACCCGATGTAACCCATATTGCAGTTTTTGATACTTCATTTCATCAATCGATGGAAGAACAAGATTTCTTATTCCCTATCCCTTATGAATACTATACTAAGTATGATATTCGCCGTTATGGCTTCCACGGGACATCCCATAAGTTTGTAAGTGATGAAATTACTAATTTACATAATGGTAAACATTTAAACACGATTGTTTGTCACTTAGGTAATGGGGCGTCAATTACCGCAGTTAAAAACGGTAAAAGTATTGCCACTTCCATGGGTTTAACCCCGCTTGGTGGCATCATGATGGGAACAAGAACGGGAGACTTAGATCCAAGTATTATGTACTTTGTCGCGAAGTTTGAAAATAAAACCATCGATGAAGTTTATGAAATCTTTAATAAGAAATCAGGAATGCTTGGTATTTCTGGTATTAGTAATGATAGTCGTGATGTCGAAAGAGCAGCCATTGCCGGCGATAAAAGAGCGTTATTTACCGAAAAACTTTACGCTCGCCGCGTTGCTGACTATATCGGACAATATCATATTCGTTTAGGCGGAGCGGAAGCGATTGCCTTCACCGCTGGGATTGGCGAAAACGTCCCAATGATCCGCACCTTAATTATTAATGAAGTCAAAGATGCGATGGGTATTGTCCTCGATAAAGAGAAAAATA
>JBAZCS010000010.1:0-32532 GCA_041654855.1 Bacilli bacterium
GTAATGTTAAAAATTTAGAAGTTGATTTACCGCCCTTTACCTTAGTGGGGGCAACAACAAGAGCGGGTGACTTAAGTAGTCCGTTACGTGCCCGTTTTGGTATTAGTGAAAAAATCGATTATTACGAAGAAGAAGATATTTTAAACATTATTAAACGCACAAGTCGCGTCTTTCTTTTGCCAATTGATGAGGAAGCAGCGGTTGAAATTGCAAAACGTAGTCGCCGAACCCCCCGCATCGCCAACCGTTTATTTCGCCGTATTCGTGACTTTGCGACATTTAATAATGAAAAAGTTATTGAAAAAGCATTATGTCTTGATGCTTTAACGCACTTACGGGTCGACCCTTTAGGGCTAGATGACGTTGATTTAGCCTACTTGAACGCCTTAGTCGACCGCTTTAAAGGTGGACCAGTGGGACTTGAAACTTTAGCCAACGCCATCGGTGAAGAAATTACGAACTTAGAAGACGTTTATGAGCCATATTTATTACAAATTGGCATGATTGATAAAACGCCACGCGGCCGGGTAGCAACGGAGTTTTGCTACAAACATTTACAAAAACCACGACAAATGACCTTTTTTTAAAAAAAATCGTCATAATTCACGGTTTTACTTTATTTTGGTTGTTTATTAATCCATTTAATAGTATTCTATTAAAGCGATTATTGACATCGACTAATTTTTTAATATGATGGAGGACCTATTATGCGTCGACTTATAGCTTACTTAACCTTAACTGTTACTTTGATCTTTGCGGCGGCTTTAAATACATTAACGCCGTTACGGAGTCTTGTAAGTAACCATGAATATCAAAGCGGACGGGAGTTTGTGTATCGAATAAGCGATAAAGAAAACCCCGATAACGTCTTTGGCGATCAAACGGCCGTTGATGCGATTGCGCAAACAATGGACCGCCGGATGCGGAACTTTGGCGTTAGTGAATATAACATTGCTAAAGAAGGCAATAACATTATTCGCACGACGACAACTTTACAAAGTGATGAAGAATATCGCCGTTTACAAGTATATTTAAACTATAACGCGAATTTTACGATTCGGATTGGTGATGATGATAATACGGAAGCTGAACTAAGTGCTGAACAAGTATTTAAAGATGTAAAAGCCCGGGTTGAATATCGTGGACCGTATCCTTTTATTATTTTCCCGCTTAGTGATCCTGAACTTTTCCAAACAAATATTGTAAGTGTCGCGGAAAAGATTCAAGAAGAACAAGGTGGTGAACCAGAAGAAGGTCAAGAAAAAGCCGAACTTGTGAAAAAAGCTAATATCGTTCTTTGGAGTGACTACGACGCTGATAAAGATAGTTTTGAAGACCCACAAGGTGATAGTAAAGGGAAAATCTTCCTTTCCTTTGACTTCCGTTCGATGTGGTGGAATGAAAAGAAAACGGAAATTGGGGTCGCGAGCCCACTTGAAGGAGCAAGTGAAGAACAAACAAGCTATACGACCGCGCAAATTAAAAGAGCGAGTGATACTGCCCGTTATATGGCAAACGTCTTTAACGCCGGAACCCTCGATTATAAAGTTGAATTTTTATTTGAAAATAAATTTACCGCTCCATCTGTCGAAGCCATCATTAACCTTGATAACCGCGATAATTTAGCGCTTAGTGCGACTTTATTTGCTTCGGTTATTGCTTATTTATTAATTATTGTCATTGCCTTTGCTATTTATCGTTTACCAATTATTAACGCCTTAAGTAGCGGACTATTAACCTTCTTAGGAACGATGATTATTTTTAACGCTATTCAAGTTGAGTTTTCAACGAGTGCGATTGTCGGCTTACTAATTGTCAGTCTTGTAAGTCTCGTTAGCACTTTAATATACGCTGGTAAATTCCGCGGTGATGTATATAAAGGAAGAAGCTTTAAAAAAGCCCATAATGAAGCGATCGCTAAATCTTCATTTATGACTGGTGATATGCTTGTCTTAATGCTTATTTCCGGGGTCTTTACTTATTTCTTTGGCGGGGCCGCGCTTGCGGGTTTTGCTGCGACTTTAATCTTTGGCAGTATTGTGATGCTCGTTAGTGTTTTACTTCATAACGCCGTTATTTTACCGCTTTTAGCCTTTAACCGCATAAGTAGTAAATCATATGCAATGTACGGCATTAATGAAAGTAAAGTTCCTAATCCTTTAAATGATGAAAAACAAACATACTTTGGTCGTTTTATGAACCATAAACCCGAATCAAAAGCTGGTCTTAACGCGGCGTTTTTAGGTGGTTTAGGCATTGTCGGCGCTATTTTAGTGCTCGTTTTTGGCGCTTTTACAACGACTAATCCTTATAACTTAATTAAATATGATTCCAATACGACAAGAGTGTACTTCCAAGTAAGTGAACGCAGTGATATTTCTTCAAACTCTAGTTTAAATAGTCCTTTAACTTTATTATCTTATATTGAATTAGACGGTGAAGCCTTACCGCTTTTAACTAAAGACGGCGCCCCTGTTTATGAAACACATAGTTATAAAGTGCTTGAAGAACAAGGCGAAGTTGAAGTTGAAGTCATTTATAACTTCTATGTCTATAACTTAAAAGGACGCTATAGTGGTGAAGAAACAGTAACCTTTAAAACGACTGCAGACGGAGTCACCCAAGAAGGCGCGTTAAGCGATGCGCTGGATGAAATCGTTAAATCATTAGATGAAAACGCCTCTATTTCTTTTAACCCCGTGCAAAAAGAAAGCGTAAATCCGCACTTTACTCGTGTGGCCTGGGTTAGTTTAGTTGTCCTTGCCGTCACTAGTTTCTACTTTACATTACGCTTTGGCATTACCCGTGGGGTAACAAACTTCATCGAAAGCTTTATTGCTGGATCACTCGTTATGTTATTCTTTATGGTGACGCGCTTAGCAATTCCACCACTAGCGACGATGGGTGCTTTTGTCGCTATCTTATTTGTCAGTTTCTTAAATGTTTTAATCTTTAGTAGTATCAAAGAAGTTGAACATGATAGTCAAACAAAAGGCATGACCCGCAAAGAAATGTATAGCCTTGGCTTACAATATACTTTAAGTCTTGTCTACATCTTAACGTTAATCTTTAGTGCCGCCTTCCTTATCTTTACGCTCCTTGGCCCGCTAACGGTCAGTAGTGTGTATTTAGGGGCCGTTGTCGCGGTCTTACTTGGCTTATATATTGTCACTAAATTTAGTACTTTAGGGTTAAGTACAACCTTAAATATTTTAGCCCGCTTACCGCGTCGCGCCCGCGAACGTAAAGTAAGAAAAGAACAAAGAACGTCGATTAAACCACGTTCTGGTGAACCCGAAGAAGCGGTCTTTATCGGAATTAACGACTAATTCTTAATTAAATAACTAACAAAAGTACTACCCTTATGGTAGTATTTTTTTATGAATGATTTTTTACATAAAGTTTTAGCCTATTACAATCTATCGTTAAAAGAATATGAAGAACTCGCAGCGCCAGTCACCAAAAGTGATTTAGTCGATCCCCATGCTTTCTTTAATTTTGCGCCCTTTATCGCACGCATTGAAAAAGCGATTAAAGATAAAGAAACGATTGTTATTTACGGTGATTATGACGCGGACGGCATCTTAGCGACAAGTATTTTAAAAAAGGCGTTTTTAAAACGGGGTAAAGATGTTTTTACGATGATTCCCAGCCGCTATAAGGATGGTTATGGTTTAAACGCTAATGTTGTAGAAAGATTACATAAACGGGGCATTGATCTTATCATTACCGTTGATAATGGGGTGAGTGCCTTTAAAGCCATTGAAAAAGCAAAGGCGCTTGGCATTGATGTTTTAGTAAGTGATCACCATGAAATAAGTGACCGCTTACCCGATGCTTTTGCAATTTTACACCCTGAACTATCAAATTTACCCCCATTAAATAGTTGTGGCGCGTTTATGGCATTAATTATAAGTTACGGCCTTTTAGGGGAGTATGACGATTATTTAATAAGTTTAGCCGCGATTGCTACTTTAGCCGATATGATGCCGCTTTTTGATCGTAATCGCACTGTTTTAAAACTTGGGTTAGAAGTTTTAAATAAACATCAATACTTTAGTGTTTTAAAACTAAATAATAGTACGTTATTTGATGAAACATCGCTTGGCATGCGGGTCGCGCCGCGCATTAACGCTTTAGGGCGCCTTAGTCAAAACTATGAGGCTAATGTTTTAGTGGAATATTTTACGACGGATGACCACCGACGAATTTACGATATCGCTAGTTATATTGAAAAAGTATATGAAGAACGGAAAAATTTAAGTAAAGCGACCCATTTAAGTGATGAAGAAGTTAGTGAAGCGGCAATCGTATTACTAACAAATGAACTTGAAGGCGTTTTAGGGTTGCTCGCCAATAATTACTTAATGACTTATAATAAACCGGCCTTAATCTTTACTGAAAGTAGTGAAGACGAAAACCTCATTAAAGGAAGCGCTAGAAGTAGCAGTGGCTTTAATGTTGTCGATGCTTTTACGCACCTTTCAAAGTACATTTTAGCAAGTGGCGGCCACCCTGAAGCTGGTGGATTAACGATTAAAAAAGAAGATTTTGCGGCCTTTAGAAAAGAATTTATTGCGTTTGCTAAAGAACATCCCCTTCGGCCTAAAAAAGAAAAGTATTTAGAAATCGCCCCCTTTGAATTAACACCTGAAAACTATAAAGTTATCGATAATCTCGCCCCTTTTGGCTTTAAATTCGCCACACCAAACATAAAAATAAGTGCGGCTAACACCTTTGATTTTACTTATTCTCGCGATGGAAAACATATAATTACTACTTTAAATAATGGTATAAAACTTATTGGTTTTAACCTTGCTTCCACCGTAAAAGAATTAAAAAAATTCTCAATATACGGCACTTTTTCGCAAAGTGAATTCCGTAATAAAATAAGTGTTGAGTTTAAAATAAATAAAATCGAGTAATTTTTATTACTAAAAGTATTTATTTTTTGTATATATCTTTAGATATGGTAAAATTATTAAGTAGTAAGAAAAGGAGGAAAATAATGAAAAAAAGAAATTTACTTTTACTACCGCTTTTTGCATTATTACTCGCTGGTTGTAAACCAACGGTTAGTAGTCAAGAGCCACCAGTAACAAGTGAACCACCCGTAACAAGTGTTACGAGTGAAGACCCTGTTACAAGTGAAGATCCGGTCACTACAAGTGAAGACGAAGAAAGTCTCCCAGATCCATCAGTATCTGAAGAAGAACCGGTTCCAACTGCCACGATTGAAGAAATTCGGGCAAAAACTGCTGAAGGTGAATCCGCTACCGCAGCGCAAAAGGAAGAAAAATATGAAACTACTGGTGTCGTTACCGGAAAATTCCGTAATGCCAACATTAGTAATTCCCCAGGATGGAATATTGCAATTCAAGATGGCGAACACGCTCTCTTACTCTATGCAATTACCCAAGAAGTGTATGACGCTAACTTTGCTGGCGTTAACATTGGTGACCGCCTCACCGTTCAAGGTCACTTAGCCGCCTATAATGGCTTACGTGAATTAGACCGCATTAAATATGTGAGTCACGAAGCTGCTACGGCTGTTGAACCTGAACTCTTAACTGACATTGCCCAAGCTGCTCTCGTTGGAAAAGATAGCAAATTAGTAAAAATTGAAGGACTTAAACTTCACGCTAAACCAACATTAGTTGCAGAAATGAATGGTGATCGCACAAATATTACGCTTGATATGGACCTTCGCTTAGGCGATACCAAAATCGGTACATACATGCACTATAATATTCCAATGGCTGATGCCGAAGCAACCATGGAATTACTCCGTACCGTTACTTCAAACAGTACCCTTAATTGGACTGGTGTCCTTGGCATGAACCGCGGAGATTACCAATTAACAAACGCTCACGTAAGTGAATGGGAAGTTGAAGTTGGTGAACCAGTTGTCTTAAATGGCATTACTTTTGATCTAGATGAAATTGAACTTTCACTTGAAGAAGAATACGAAAGCAATTTAGTCGCTACCCCATTTGATGGACCACTCACTGGTTTAACTTATGAATCAAGTGATGTAGATGTCGTCACAGTTGATGAAAAAGGCGTTCTTGTCGCGGTTGGTGCAGGTACTGCTGAAGTTACCGCTACCGTTGGTACATTTGAAGCTACCCTTGACGTCACCGTTTTAGGTGAAGTCAATACTGACATCACATTGAGCGTCGAGTCCCTTGGTCTTGATGGCGTCGCATATGGTGACTCCGACTTCAAAGGCGATACCGCTAAAGAAGTAGGCGGCGTAAAATTCGGTGTCTTCGGTGTTGCTGATTACGGAAATGGTTTACAATGGAGACAATCAAGTAATAGTGCTCTTTGGAATGAAACTGAATTTGAAGGTGCAATTGCTAGCATTACTGTTAACTATAATACAGGCCAAAACTATCCTGGTAAAGTAGGAATTTATACTTCAGAAGATACTGCTGTTAGTGAACATCAAACCGCTGAACCTGAAGCAATCTTAGGTAATGGATCAACTGAATATACAGTAACTGTTGATTTTGATGAAGCTGATGCAATTCGCTTCTTTAGATTACAATACCCAGTCTCAGGTCATACTTTCAGTGTTTATATTAGTTCCATCGTCATCACCTTCCATCCAGCTGCTTAATTGCAACTAAATAGTGAAGGATATCGTCATCGATCAATCCTAATAAAATAATTAAGAAGGGCCTACCAGCGTAGGCCCTTTTCTATATAAGGTTAATTCTTTATCAATATAAGTGAAAATCGTGACTATATATCGAATAGACGTATTAATTAATTTGATATAATGAGTAATGAAGGAAAATCACCCTATGGCAAATGAGAGAAAAGAAGTCAACATAGCACCTTATGTACCCCATACTTGGGAGGACGTGATGAACGTCTATTTTCTCTATATTACTAATCCAGATGACCGGAATAATATTTTACGAGCCTATGAATTTGCAAAATTAAAACATGAGGGCCAATTCCGAAAAAGTGGTGCCCCCTATATTGAACACTTAATTGAGGTAGCCTATATTCTTTCTGAACTTCAAGCGGGACCCTCTACCATCATTGCAGGCCTACTTCATGACGTGGTAGAAGACACTGATACAAAGGTAAGTGATATCGAATCAATGTTTGGTAAAGATGTTGCAATGATTGTCGATAGCGTTACCAAGATTCAACGGTTAAAACTAAGTAAAAAAGGCGATGATTCTAGTTTTGTTTATGAAGACCATCGCAAGATCTTTTTAGGAATGGCAAAAGACATACGTGTCATTATTATTAAACTAGCTGACCGGTTGCATAACTTACGTACCCTTGATTATCTCGCACCAAATCGTCAACTAACCATTGCAAATGAGACCATGGCTGTTTATGCCCCGATTGCAGGTCGCTTAGGTATTTGGAAGATAAAAGCAGAGATGGAAGATTTAAGCTTAAAGTATATCGAACCTGAGGCTTACGCGAAGCTTGTTGAACTGGTTGATCAAAAATCACCTAATCTCGAACGTGCGCTTGCCGATGTAAGTAAACGTATTGCCGATATTCTCTACCGTAACAACATCAAATTTGAAATGCGTTTTCGTGTTAAATCAATCTATAGCATCTATAAAAAGATGAAAGAAAAAGATAATGATTTTGATAAGATTTATGACTTAATGGCGTTACGCATCATTACCGCAACTGAACTTAATTGTTATGAAATATTAGGTTTAATTCACGCGACTTATAAACCAGTGACGGGCCGCTTTAAAGATTATATCGCGATGCCGAAAAGCAATATGTATCAAAGCTTACACACGACAATCTTTAGTGGTGACGGTAATGCGTTGGAAGTACAAATAAGAACGCTTGAAATGGATCAAATCGCTGATTCTGGGGTTGCGGCCCACTGGGCATATAAAGAAGGCACAAACTATAACCCCGAAAAAGAACAACGCGAAATTGAAAATAAATTACATTGGCTCCGTGATTTTGTCGGTATTAGTTACCAAACGGGTGATAACGCAAAAGAATATATGGAAACACTGACGAAAGAAATCTTTGAAACAAGTGTTTATGTTTTTACCCCGAAAGGAAACGTCATCGAATTACCACAAGGGGCGACCCCGCTTGATTTTGCATATAAAATTCACACTAAAGTTGGGGATAGTGCCGTTGGTGCGCTTGTTAACGATAAATTAGTCGCCATGAACACGCCGCTTAAAACGGGTGATATATGCGAAATTAAAACAAGTAAGACCGCCACGGGACCAACCGAATCATGGCTTAATATTGCAACCACGAATAGCGCCCGTAACCACATTCGAAAAGTACTCGCGCGGAAAAATCAATTATTAACGCGGGACGAAAACATTGAAAAAGGCCGTAATTCACTTTATGACGCCTTTAAGGAACGCGGCTTTAATGAACATGAAGTCGAACCTTATGTAAATAAAGGCGCTGTGTTAAAACATTTTGGTGTCGATGATTATAATGAGCTATTACTGCTCGTATATTCAAGAAATATTACCCCAAGTAGCATTTTAGATTATTTAAAACTTGATCGGCGCGACCATATTGGCAAAATGCTTAGTAAAGGGCGAAAAGTTGAAGACGCCAAAAACCCCGTCTTAGTGCCCGGTGCGGGAACGGTCGCGGTTACTTTAGGCAATTGCTGCACCCCAATTCCGGGGGATGAGATTGTTGGTTACATTACAAAAGGAAAAGGTATTACCGTCCACCGCATTACGTGTCCTAACGTTATTAATGTTATTGACCGGACAGTAGAAGTCATTTGGAACCCAGCAAGTCAAACCAAATTATATCCCCTTGATTTAAGTGTGAAGTGTTTAGACCGCGATAATTTACTTGTCGATATAATGAACGCTTTAAGTCAGGCGAAGGTTTCGATGAGTAAAATTAAGGCTACATATCACCCGACAACGAGAACAAGTGTCATTGATGTAACGATTTTAATTGGTAATTTAAGTCAGTTAAGTAGTGTGCAAAATATTATCGGTCAAGTCGAGTCAGTTTATAAAATTGAACGTGTTTTCCATTAAAAAGTAGTTAAAAGTATATTTTTAGTAGTTTTATAGTAAATAGTTAGTAAATATTGCAATGATGATAAATTGACTAAGCATCTTTTTTAATTTATAATTAAAAGGTCAAAGACATGGATTCGTTTAAAGAATAGACATAGAGACTAGTTGGGTGGTGGAAAACTAGCGAAAAACTTTAAATTGAAGACACCATCGAGACATGTCCTTAAAAAATAAGAGGACCGTAGACGTCGTTACCGTCTTGAGTGCGTTATTTTTAACGAAGTAAGGTGGTACCGCGGATCTTTCCGTCCTTATACTACCTTTTTTTATTTAATAGGAGGAATTTTATGGCTAGTATTAATAGTCCCAAGGGGACCCATGACTTAATAAGTAACGAAGCACGAGCTTATAAATATATTAGCGACATATGTGAAGAAGTTGCGACGTTATACGGATTTAATCCGTTACATACGCCGATTTTTGAGGCTAACGAACTCTTTGCCCGTGGGGTCGGTGACGCAACGGACATTGTGCGCAAAGAAATGTATGTTTTTAAAGATAAAGGAAATCGCTTAATGGCGCTTCGTCCTGAAGGAACAGCCGGAGTAATACGTAGTATTATCGCTAATAAGTTATACGCGACAAACGATTTACCGCTTCGCTATTATTATAGTGGGCCGATGTTTCGCTATGAAAGACCACAACTTGGTCGTTATCGCCAATTTCACCAATTTGGCGTTGAAAGTGTCGGTATCGGCGGTGTTTATGATGATTTGGAAGTCATTTTACTCGCCGTCCATGCGTTACAAGCGCTTGGTTTTGAGACGATCACAACGCGCATTAATAGTTTAAGTACACGCGAAACGCGGGAAAAATATAAAGAAGCATTAAAAGAATATTATAAAGAACACCTTAATGAAGTATGTGGTGACTGTAAAGTGCGTTATGAACAAAATCCACTACGCATGCTTGACTGTAAAGTCGAACATGACGTTGAACTAGCGAAAAAAGCGCCAAAAATTACTGACTTTTTAACTGAGAATGATAAAAAAGACTTAGAATTTGTTAAAAACGCTTTACTTGGCTTTAATATTGAAACAACCATCGACTTTTCCTTAGTACGCGGCCTTGATTATTATTCCGGTATCGTCTTTGAATTTGAATACTTACCGCCTTCTGGTAAAAATTATGGGGCCATCGGTGGTGGTGGCCGCTATGATAAGTTAGTAAATGATTTAGGTGGACCCGCATTAGAAGGAGTCGGCTTTGCTTTTGGGATTGAACGCTTATTCCACATCTTAAATGAAGAAGGAAAGCTTGAACATACGAATGTTAAAGATGATTTACTCATTATTAGTGTTGGTGATACAGCGCGCTTTGACGCCTATAGCTTACTTACAAGTTTACGGACCCACGGCGTCCGGGCAACGACAAACTTTAGTGATAAATCATTTAAATCACTCTTTAAAATCGCTGAATTAAGAGGTGCAAAATACGCACTTATCATCGGTGAAAATGAAGTTAATAATCAAGTAGTAAGTGTACGCGACCTTGAAAGTCAAAGTCAAGTTGAAGTGCCTTATCAAGAAATTGTTAACTATATTTTAGAAAAGCTTGGCTTTAATCATCATCACCATCACGAAGAGTGTGATTGTGATTGTGAAGGGCATGAACATCATAAATGTAAATGCGAATGTGATGAGCATGATGAATGCACATGTGATTGTGAGTGTGATGGCGAATGTACATGTGGGGAATGTAATTGTACATGTCCAGAGTGCAGTCCAAAAAAGAAAGAAGAATAGGTAAAGAATATGTATCGCAGTATTGAAAACGGACTAATAAATGAAACTTTAGTCGGTAAAAGTGTCAAAATCATTGGTTGGGTCGCTAAAAAACGTGATTTAGGTAGTTTAACCTTTGTCGATTTACGGGACCGCAGTGGGATTGTCCAAGTTTTAATTAATGAAAATATCGCTCGGCCCGAAATTCGTAATGAATATATTTTACAAATTGAAGGAACCGTCGTTTTAAAAAGTGTCCCCAACCCCCAATTAAAGACGGGGAAAGTTGAAGTAGTAGCGACAAAAGTAACTTTAATTAATAAAGCGAAGAATCCGCCGCTTATTATTGCTGATGAAACCGATGCTTTAGAAGATGTACGCCTTAAATACCGTTATTTAGATTTAAGAAGACCCGTATTACAAAATAAACTCATGACAAGAGCAAAAATCACGCGAGCTACCCGCGCTTTTCTTGATAATGAAGGCTTTATTGAAATTGAAACCCCAATTTTAACGAAGTCCACTCCGGGTGGCGCACGCGACTATTTAGTGCCTTCACGCTTAAACCCGGGAACTTTTTACGCTTTAGCGCAATCACCGCAAATTTATAAACAACTATTAATGATTGGCGGTCTTGAAAAGTATTATCAAATCGCCAAATGCTTCCGTGATGAAGATTTACGGAGTGATCGCCAACCCGACTTTACGCAAATTGATATTGAAACGAGCTTTATGACGTATGATGAACTTTTATCGTTAAACGAAAGACTTTTAAAACATATATTTAAAGAAGTCGTTAATTATGACTTAAAATTACCCTTAAAGCGTTTAAGTTATCATAAAGCAATGGAACAATATGGGAGTGATAAACCTGATATTCGCTTTGATTTATTTATTCAAGATGTAAAAGAAGCTGTAAAGAGCGAAGAATTCTTTAAAGAACATGATGAAGTACGGGCTATTGTTATTAATGACCCTGAAAATAAATTAAGTCGCAAAGTAACTGATGAATTTAATGTTACCGCGAGGCGTTACGGCTTAAATTATTTTGCCGTTCTTAAATATGATGGCCAAGCTTTTACTGGTGGCTTTAGTAAAAATATAAGTTCACCCGAAGCTTTAATCAAAACACTTAACTTGGTGAAAGATGACGTTGTCTTTCTTGCCTTTGGTGCGCCTTTAATGCGTTTACTAAGTGGTTTAGGAGCGTTACGCTTAAATCTTGCTAAAATGTTTAATCTCATAAATAGCAAAGAATACGGCGTTTTATGGGTTGATTCATTCCCCTTATTTGCTTATGATCCAGAAACGAAGAAATATGTCAGTGAACATCACCCTTTTACCCAGCCATTAAATAGTGATCTTCATAAACTTGATTCTAAACCCGAAGAAGTATTAAGTTATGCTTACGATATCGTCATTAATGGTTATGAAGCCGGCGGCGGTAGTATGCGGATTTATGATCAAGACTTACAAAATAAAATTTTTGAAATCTTAGGTTTAAGTAACGAAGAAATTAATTATTTATTTGGCTTTTTCATTGAAGCTTTAAAATATGGCACCCCGCCCCATGGCGGTATTGCCTTTGGCCTTGACCGCTTAACAATGGTCTTAAGTGGGACTGATGATATCCGTGATGTTATCGCTTTCCCTAAAAACTTAAAAGGGGCGAGTTTAATGAGTGAAGAGCCTTCTAAAGTTACTAATTTACAATTAGATGAATTATATATTAAAATAAAAAGAGGAAGTGAGGACTAAATTATGTGTTTTAGGAAACGAAACAATGTCGACGCCTTAAGTGTTGCCGCGATAAGAGCAACAGTGATTGATATCACTAATAAGGCTAATAGCGGCCACCCCGGTATGGCAATTGGGAGTGCTCCGCTACTTTATAATCTTTATAAAAACCACCTTAAAATCAACCCAAAAGACCCGCATTGGGTCGCGCGGGATCGCTTTGTTTTAAGTGCGGGTCATGCGAGTGCGCTTTTATATACTGTGCTCCATCTTGCAGGATACGGCGTCTCGCTTGATGATTTAAAGGCGTTCCGCCAATTAAATAGTATTACACCGGGACACCCTGAATATAAAATAACGCCTGGGGTAGATGCAACTACCGGGCCCCTTGGTCAAGGGTTAGGAAATGCAGTCGGGATGGCGCTTGCTGAAGCTTCATTAGTCGCGCGCTTTCCAAAATACGCCCATCTTTTAGGCCATTATACGTATGCTTTAGTCGGGGACGGCTGTTTACAAGAAGGCATTAGCCAAGAAGTAATTTCTTTTGCCGGTCACCAAAAACTTAATAAACTAATTGTCTTTTATGACGCAAATGACATTACCCTTGATGGTCCACTTAACGATTCCTTTAGTGAAAATGTGGAAATGCGTTTTAAAGCGAGTGAATGGAATGTGCTTAAAATCGCCACTGGTAATAACTTAAAAGCGATTGATAAAGCGATTAGAAAAGCGAAACGAAGTCCAAAACCAACGCTTATCATTATGAAAACGATTATTGGCCAAGGCAGCCGTCAACAAGGAACCCATAAAGTCCACGGCGCTCCGCTTGGGGAATTAGATGGCACCTTTGCTAAGGGCACTTACCTTTATCCAAACGCCGCCTTTGAAATTCCTTTACCGGTTTACGAAGGAATGCGTGCTTCCATTCAAAAAAATAGTCATAAAGCCTATGAAGCATGGACTAAAGGCTTAAATCAATTAAAAGAAGATGCAAGTGTCGAAGCGGAAGACTTAAAATTATCTTTAAGTGACGACACCCAAGAAGTATTAGATAAACTTAACTTAACCTTTGAAGATGAATTAAGTGAAGCAACCCGCAACACAAGTGGTAATATTTTAGCAGCCTTAAACCGCCATTTACCGCATGTTATGGGAGGAAGTGCTGACGTTGCAAGCAGTGTGATGACGATTATTAACGGCGAAACTAATTTCACGGCGAAAAACCGGGTCGGGCGGAACATTAATTTTGGCATTCGTGAATTTGGCATGGGGGCGATTAGTAACGGGATGCTCCTTCATGGTGGGATTAGACCGTATGTTGGCACTTTTTTAATCTTTAGTGATTACCTTAAAAACTCGATTCGCCTTGCCGCCTTAAGTCATATTCCCAATATTTACTTATTTAGTCATGATAGTGTTCATCTTGGTGAAGACGGACCAACCCATCAACCAATTGAACAACTTGCCATGCTAAGGGCTACGCCTAATGTTGATGTATGGCGCCCAGGTGACGCCCGCGAAACGTTAGTGGCGTGGAAAGCAGCGCTTTTAAGTAAAACGCGGCCTACAGTCTTAGCGTTATCACGGCAAAAATTACCGATCATGCCGGGAAGTAAGGAAGAATTAATCGCTAAAGGTGGTTATATCGTTAGTAGTGAAAATAAGAAAAAGAAGCTTGACTTCATTATTATTGCCACTGGTAGCGAAGTAAATATGGCCTTACGCGCCCAAAACGCGCTCGTCTTAAAAGGCTATAATGTCCGCGTCGTTTCAATGCCATCAATTGAAGTCTTTAAGCGCCAAGAAAAAGCATATCAAGATGAAGTTTTATCCTTACCAAAAGATAAACGAATCGCCGTTGAAATCTTAACGAGTATGGGGTGGCACGAATGGGCTGACTTTACGATGTGTTTAGATCGCTTCGGTTATAGCGCGCCCCAAAAAGATATTTTAGATCACCTTAAATATACACATGATACTTTAGCCCGTATCATCGAAGGTATTCTTGATCCTAAAAGCTTAAAAGGTGATGAAGAACTTTATTCAGGCACGGACACAAATCCGCTCCCGCCGGTCATTCTTGGTTTAGACGAAGAAGATGAAGATGAAGTTTTAGAAATTCCTTTAGAATTAAGTGAAGAACTTAATGAAGAATTAGGGGAAGACTTAAAAGCGGAAGCAAAAGATGAAACAGTTGAAAAACAACCTAAAAAAGCTAAAAAATAGTTATTAGTAATTATTTAGTAATAAATAGATGGGGTTTTCGCTCCATCTATTATATTTTAGAAATATTAGTAATTAAGATATATGAGATGTTTATTGTCATATAGAGTTAATTATTCATTAATTTGGCGCTTATTAATAAAGGAGCTTTTATTTGCATAATAATTAGCCTCCTTATTGAATAAAGTTGCGCCATCCGTTATAATAATAACGAGGTAATTTATGGCAGAGTATGTATACATTCAAAATTACAACAAAAAAGGCACGATGGGAATTTCTTATCACGTCTTTGATCAAATCGCGGAAATAGCGACCAATGAAGTCGCGGGGGCTACTGTTAGCCGTCGCCGCAAACGCTATTCACTTTTTAAACCTGTGCAATGTACGATTCGTAATGGCATGGTTACCGTGAAAATCTCGGTAAAAGTAAGACCGCGGACGAATGTCCAGGATGTAGCCCGTGAAGTTCAAGAAAACGTTGCCACGCAACTTAATTTAATGACCGAACTCATCCCTTTCAACATCAGTGTCGAAGTTATCGATGTTGGCTAGGTCATGAAAAGAAGAAAAGATAAAAATGTTAATCGTTCGCTAACCCGTACTCTAACATTTTTTTTATTGGTGCCGCTTTTATTTAACTTAATTGGTAATTTTATTGGCATTAGTGGCCATTATACGTTTTATTATTACGGTTATAACGTTATTGCGATAATCTCGCGCCTTATTGAAAATGCAATCTTTAATGTCGGGTGGCGCATCTTTACATTAAGCATTATTTCCATTGTAGCAAGTTCTTTAATGTACTTTTTATATTTAAAAGCAAAAAAAGGAAGAGTTTACGCCTTTATAATCGGGGTTATTTTATATATCGCTGATTTTGGGCTTGTTTTTAGTCCGTATTACTTTGAAGGAAAGATGGGGGTAAATGTGTCAAACTTTATTCATTTAACCGTGCTTTTATTTTTTGTTGTCGGTCTTTTATTAAAATTATTGATGGCGCCAGGCAGAAAGGGATATTATGATTACGCGTAACCAAAGTCATGAAATTGCCGTTTCCGTCTTATATGCGATGCTTATAAAGATTAGAAACAATCAACCAATTGAATTTAATACCCTTTTAGAAGAAGTTAGTGAAGTAACGTATGATGAATTACCGCTTTTCTTAAAGGAAGCATTATTTTATTCATTAAAGCATTACGAAGAAATTATTGAAAAATTGTCGCTTCACGTGCATGATTGGAAGTTTTCGCGCCTTAACTTAGTAATGCAAGCAATTTTAATATATAGTTACGCTCATTATTATTATATTGGTAATGTTAGTAAAGCAATCGTTATTAATATCGCCGTCAAGCTTGGCAAACTTTATTTAGTCGATGACGAATATAAATTTATTAATGGCGTACTTGATGGAGCGTTAGTTTAATGCGTGAAGTATTAACTATTAGTGCCTTAAACCGCTATGTTAAAACTTTAATAAGCAATGACCCTTTATTAAATTATGTTGAAGTTAAAGGGGAAATCATTAATTTAAAGCGTTACGCGAACGCGGTTTATTTTACCCTTAAAGAAGGCGACCTTGCCCGCATTAGTGCGGTTACTTTTTCGTTAAACGCCTTTCCGGCAAGTTTAAAAGATGGCGACGAAGTGCTCGTTAAAGGACGGGTTAGTGTTTATGAAAAAAGTGGTGCGTACCAAATTGTATGTCATGAAGTTAATTATTACGGTTTAGGGGCAAAGCTTGTTGAACTGGCCAAACTTAAAGTAAAACTCGAAAAAATGGGCCTTTTTAAAGAAGAGTATAAAAGACCGCTTCCTAAATTTCCGCGTGTTATTGGTATTATTACCCCCAAAGATAGCGCTGCGCAAAGTGATCTAGTAACAAACATTAACCGCCGCTATCCGCTTGTCGCTTTAAAAATCATTAACGCGACATTTCAAGGTGATAATGCCCCGGCCTCGTTAATAAATGCTTTTAATACATTAAATAATGAGGCGATTGATGTTTTAATCATTGCCCGCGGTGGTGGAAGTAGTGACGACTTATGGGCATTTAATGATGAAAATCTCATTTTAGCGCTTAGTAAAAAGAAAATGCCGCTTATTAGCGCCATTGGCCATGAAATCGATACGACACTTGTTGATTATATCGCTGATAAAAGAGCAAGTACCCCAACAGGGGCAGCCGAACTAGCCGTTCCTGATCAAAACGAACTGCGCCAAGATGCGTTAAACTTAGAAATAAGGCTTAATAACGCCTTTCTTAGTAAATACAATACTTTAGCGACTAATGTCACAAATTTAACGAATAGACCGGTCTTAACGAACTTTAACGCCATTATTACTAACTTAGAAACGGTATTACATAGCGAAACGACAAAACTCGGCGCATATATGAGTAAAATGATTATTAAACATGAAGTAATGTTTGAAACACTGAAAGAAAAGCAAACAAAACTTATATTATTACGGCACGCATATTACAGTGAACAAAGTGGACGCCTTAGTGCGACCTTAAACTCATTAAACCCCCGTAACATCTTGAAAAGAGGCTATGCCTTCATAAGTTTAGATGACAAAATCATTACGAGTGCCCAAACTTTAAAAGATCAAGATCATATTAAAATAGAATTTAATGATGGCGCGGTTGCTGCCACTATTAATAAAGGAGAAGACCATGAGTAAAGAATTAACATTTGAAGAAAAATTAGCAAGACTTAATGTTATCGTCACCGAACTAGAAAGCGGAAAACTTAGTTTGGACGCTAGTTTAAAACTTTTTGAAGAAGGTAATGCTTTAAGTAAAGCACTAGCCGCTGAATTAAATAACGCGAAAATTAAAATTGATGAATTACAGGCAAAATAAGGCAAATTATTGCTTTTAGTATTTTATTAGTAGTCTTTTAGTAGTTTTTTGTGTAATAAATGTTGTTATAAAATAGTGTGTCATGCACTATTTTTTATTAGAAAGGATTTAACTATCGCGTTTTTACATTATTATGTAAACCAAATTAAGGTATAATACTTATATGAGTAAAATAATCTTACATATTGATTTAAATGCCTTCTTCGCGGCCTGTGAAGTACTAAAAAACCCGAGTTTAAAGGGTAAACCACTTATTGTCGGTGGCGCAGGACGGCGCGGCATTGTAAGTACGGCAAGCTATGAAGCACGTAAATGCGGCATTCATTCGGCAATGCCAACTTATAAAGCACTCCAACTATGCCCTGATTTAATTATCGTCGAACCTGATTTTAGCCTTTATCGTCACTATTCTTCGCTCTTTTTTAATTTTATCAAAGAAAATTTCTCGCCGATTATGGAAATTGCCAGCATTGATGAATGTTATGTTGATGCGACCCTTGTTTTAAAAGATGACCCGCATCCCTTGCAAACAATTAAAAATTTACAACTGACCCTTTTAAAAGAATTAGGACTTAGTTGCTCAATTGGTGTCGCGCCGACTAAGTTTCTGGCTAAAATGGCAAGTAACGCGAAAAAACCGCTTGGCATGACTGTTTATCGGCGCCGGGACCTTAAGAATAACTTATGGTTACTTTCAATTGATGAAATGTATGGTATTGGTAAAAAGACCGCGCCCCGCTTAAAAGCACTTGGGATTAAAACGATTGGTGACTTAGCCCATAATAAGAGCGAAGAAGTTAAAAACTTACTTGGTAAAAGCTATTACACCTTTTACGATTGGGCGAATGGTTACGGCAGTGACACTGTTTTAGTCGAAGAAGACGATCCAAAAAGCATTGGTAACTCGCAAACATTTTTGTTTGACACTGATGATTATGATGAAATTACGGCCCTTTTTAAAGAATTGTCCGCGAGTGTTTCAAAAAGAGCGGAACGCGAAAATAAAGTTGGACTTACGATCCAAATTGTTATTCGTTATTATAACTTTGAAACTGTTAATCGTAGTGTCACCTTAACTAAACCGACAAATAAGCAATTAACGATTTTCTATGAAGCGATGAAGCTTTTTGACCGTAATTATCGCGATGAACCAATAAGACTTTTAGGCGTTACTTTACAAAATTTAAGTGATGAAGGTAGTTTAGTTGAACAATTATCGCTTTTCGATGACTTTACGACGAAATCAAAGACAGAAGTAATTGTTGATTTATTAAATGAAGAATATGAAAAGCCAACATTTAAAAAATTAAGCGATATAAAAGGAAAAGAGTAATGCACATTGATGAAGCAATTAGAAGTTATGCGAATTTTCTCTTCATTGAGAAAAACTTAGCGAAATCAACAATCAACGCTTATCTTGATGATATTAACCTTTTTCACCAAGCGTTTAATATTCAAGATACGAATGATATCTTACCGTACGCTATTAATGACTTTATTAATCTTGAAAGTCAAAAAGGCTTAAGTAGTGCCACCATTATAAGAAGACTATCAAGTATTTATAATTATTTAATCTTTTTAAAAGATGAAGGAATATATAAGCATGAAATACGCAAGATTAATCGGCCGCGCGTCAATAAATCATTACGAACGTATTATACAAGTGAAGAAATTGAACGTTTATTAGAAGCACCAAACGATAACACGCACCGCGGTATGCGTGATAAGGCCATGCTTGAAGTAATGTATGCTAGTGGGCTACGTGTTAGCGAACTTTTATCCTTAAAGCGCGAAGAAGTTAATTTTAATCGTGGAATCATTAAAATTCGCGGTAAGGGTGGTAAAGAAAGAATTGTTCCTTTGGGCGAATACGCGCTTTATATTCTCGCTGATTACATTAATGACGTCCGCCATCATTATGAAAAAAATGATAAACGGACGATCTTTCTTAGTCAAAATGGCACGCCTTTAACCCGCCAATATTTCTTTAAAATGATTAAAGAATATGCACTTATCGCCGGCATCGATAAAAAAATATCACCCCATAGCTTACGACACGCTTTTGCGACCCATCTTTTAGAAAAAGGCGCGGCCTTACGCGCGGTGCAAGCCATGCTTGGCCACACAAACATTGCCACAACGCAAATATATACGCACGTATCGACAAAACGCATTATAAGCGCTTATGATACGATTATGAAGAAAAAATAACATGTTTTCCTGTACGCTTTTTAAAGTTTAAATATAAAGATTAAATAATGGGTTACATTTATGTAATTTGTTATAATATTAGTAAGAAAGAAAGGACTATTTATGGAACATAAAAAATTTAAACGCGTCTTTTTAATCGTCATGGACAGTGTTGGCATCGGTTATATGGCAGACGCCCATCTTTTTGGCGATAAAGGCAGTCATACCTTGCGCCACGCTGCGGAAAGTAAAAAAGAAGGATTAGTCATCCCGGTAATGGAAAAATACGGCTTAGGCACACTAAGCGACATTCCTGGGGTTAAAAAGGTTGATCATCACCCTGAATCTTATGTTTTTAAGCTTAATGAAGCAAGTAACGGGAAAGATACGATGACGGGACACTGGGAAATGGTCGGGATTCATACGAAAAAACCGTTTAAAACGTTTACGGACACTGGTTTCCCCAAAGCCTTAATCGATGAATTAAGTGAAAAGACTGGTTATAAGATTATTGGTAATTATTCGGCAAGTGGTACTGAAATATTAAAAGAACTAGGCGAAGAACAAATGCGCGATAATAGCCTTATCGTCTATACTTCCGCGGATAGTGTCTTACAAATTGCTGCCCATGAAGAAGTAACGGGATTAGATGAATTATATCGGGCTTGTGAAATTGCCCGCGAAATTTGTATGCGCCCAGAATACCTTTTAGGCCGTATTATTGCCCGTCCTTATGTTGGGAAAGATAAAAATTCGTTTAAAAGAACAGCTAATCGCCATGATTACGCGCTTTCTCCCAACGAACCAACGGCGCTTAATATTTTAAATGATAATGGCTTAACCGTCAGTGCCATCGGCAAAATTAGTGATATTTTTAATGGTTACGGCATTACCCGCACCCAAAAAACCGTCAGTAATGAAGATGGCATGGATAAAACGATTGCCCAAGCGAAGGAAAACGCCTTTAATGGCTTAATATTTACAAATTTAGTCGAATTTGATAGTGAATATGGGCATCGCCGCGATCCTTTAGGCTATGCTTTAGCGATAGAACGCTTTGATAAAAGACTTGGCGAATTACTCGAAGTCGTCACCGAAGACGATTTAGTGTTAGTGACCGCTGATCATGGTAATGACCCCACATGGCATGGCACGGATCATACGCGGGAAAAAGTGCCGATGATTGCGATTTCTAAAGCCTTTAAAAACGGCCGTAAACTCGATGAACGCCATAGTTTTGGTGATATTGGAGCAACTGTCTTACATAACTTTAATTTAAAGCCAACACCAACCTTAATTGGCGAAGTAATTAAAGAATTATTAGAAGACTAATTATTAATATATATTAAATTAAGCGCTTATCATGAGCGCTTTTTTTATTATTCTTCCTTATTTTCTTTTTCTCGTTATAAAAGATTATTTTCTAATGTATTTATAACTAAAGTAAAAAAGGAGATATTTTATATGCAAGAACACCGTCGTTTCATGCGTATTTGTGATCATGACATTAGTTTTGATTATGAACGCTCAAAAAGACACTTAAGCGCCTTAATGGATTGGTTTAAAAGAAATTTAGAATATGAAGTATTTCTGTTAAACAATACGTTACGTTACAAAATAAGGCAAGGGGAGGTCTATGAAATAGATTTTGGCCGTAATGTAGGTAGCGAGTTAAATGAACGGCATTACGCTGTTGTTTTACATCATAGCGACGAAGAGGCACAAAACATTGTCGTCGTTCCCTTAACAACGAAAATTCATTATAGTTATGGCGAAGCAATTGACCTTGGTTATTTAAAAGGAATACGGACCCAAGAGAAAAGTTACGCTAAAATTAGTCAAATTAGGACTGTAGATAAGGCTCGAATCTATTTAAGGCCAATTATTAATGAGCCAGAACACTGTAATGGGAAGCGCCAATTTGGAGCAGTCGCTATATTAACAAATGATCAATTCAAACTAATCATCAGTGGGCTGAACAAGTTGATAAGAAACGAACTTTAGCGCATTAGTAGTTTTTTAGTAGTTTTTATTTATGTGGATAACTCACCTTTTTGGGGTTAACTATTTTTATTATTTTTCGCTGATTATTACTATGAAGCACCTTAAAATGAGCCTTTTAATGCTTTCTTGTTTACATAATAACCCTTATTGAAAGTTGCTTGACAATCCACACGAAAGGGGGAAAAATATATACGAGCCAAACAAAAAAATAAAAGGGGGTTTCGGTCGCTTCTACTTCCACAGCTTGAAGCATGCACTTAATTTTGGATCTACTTCTTCCACCAGTTAGACCCAAGCCCAAGTGCCGACCAAAAATAACATTATGGAAATATTCAAAATGATTAAAGCTTACAAACGAGAAAGGAAAATCGCTAAAGCATACAACGAAATAATTAAAGAATATCCAACACATTATGGAAGCATGGCGAATAACCCCGCAAAAATAGCAAGGCTCCGCCGTAAGATTAACAAATTAAAGGGCTGGTGAACCAAATTACACCAAGAAAGGAAATAAGCCCCAAAAACGATTAAAAGGGGCTTAAAGGTAAATATATGACAGATAAATTACGCTTAGAATTACAAATTGAAATCCTAAAGGACATTATCTTAGATAAATTAGGTAATGATACCAGCAGTGAGCTATACCAGCAACTACCAAAGGAATTAAAAAATTATTTAAGCTGGAACAACTGGGAGAACGGGGAAGCAATCGCTCAAGAAATAATGCCCAAAGCAACCGGACTACAAATTGAAGACTTTGTCGGGTTGTTTAGAGAAATGGCTTTTAATGATACATGGGATTTATTAATCGGTCTTATTAAAGCTCAAATAATTAAGGTAAATATTTAAAATGGCGTTTTTCCGTGGGGTTAAACGCTTTTTTCATTCCTATAAAAAGCAAGACGACTATAAAAACAATCAAATATTAGCCTATAAAAAAGAATTATCGGGCATGGTGGAAATAATATATTGGATGGGCTGGTTTGAGATCTATTATAGACCAAAAAGCAAACGCTATGGCGAGCTTATCGCAGTAATGGATGACTTAGAAAAAGCTTTTAATTTTTTAAATAATTTTAATGAAAATATTTTAAGTGATACCGCAAACGGCATACAAAAAAATCTAAAAGAAGCTAAAAACCCCTTTCGTAAAGCACTAAATAAAAGCCGTAAATAAGGCAATTTAGACCCTTAAATACTAAAAGGGGGGGTCATAATGTGGAAAACATAAATAAAAAAAGGGAATTACTTCCCATAAAATCAAACTTTATTATAATACATGAATGCAGTTATTTATGTATCAAATGACATGCTAAGGTGGGTATTACTCAACCCACCCACCCACGCCAGCCGTTGATATAGGGGGCTGGCGTGGGTCGTGTGCAACATGGCAGGGTGTAAGTCTAAGAACAATCTTACAAATAGTATAGCAAAGTCGAATAAAATTGCAAGCCCTATTCCGTTAGACCACTTCAAAAAGGGGCGGTGCAAATTTATACAAACAAAGCAACAGTGTAAACAAACTGGGCGCAAGTCTAAGAAGTAGATTTTAACGCCCAGGGCTAATGTGTTAGTCAATAAGTTGGTAGCCCAGTGCGCAAGCCTAAGGTATGAATACAAGTCTTAGAAACCGATTTCGCCGACTGCGTCGCAAGCCTTAGGGCGAGAAGTAAATTAATCCGATGTCGGACTAAACCGCCATCAACAATATTATTTTAAAAATCTTTTAAGGAAAAAGGCAAAAGGCGCAAATACGCGGACTTACACGCACAACCAAGCGGACAGTGCCATTGTTCCACGGTTTACTTAAAGAACCCTTATTGAAAGTAATAGTAATAAAGATTTTTACCCCGCTTTTGTGGATAACTCGCATTTTCTTAACTTCTCCTATATTAGTGTTCATTCAATGCTTTTTAACAATTACTTCAAAACTACTAATGAAAAAACTAGGCGTTGCAGCCTAGTTTATCCTGCTATTTTTTAAAAGTTATTTTAAGTATGTTTTAAAGCATGCTTCCGTTAAGCGCGTAAATGATTCTTGGCCACTACTTTCTAAGAATTCCTTGTTTGCCGCTAAGACTTCTTTAAAGCCAGCATCAAGATTAAGCATCATGGCATTTATGAGTTTACTACTATCATAGCCGCGGGTTGGTTCAATTTTATCAGCAGCGTACACTATTTTCATCAGTGGGCTCATCTTCTTGTTCCCGGTCGCATGATAATTAATAGCGTCAAGGATTTTCTTATCTTTAATTAAAAATTCACTTTCCGCCATATAGCGACCTACGAATTGATGATATGACCACTTCGGTAAATCAATAAATTTAGGAAAGCGCTCCTTCATGATGCGCTCAGTCTTCCCTTTTGGTACTTCTTTGCCTATATCATGAAGAAATCCCGCTTTAAAAGCGCTTAATGCATCTAGTCCATGGCTAATAGCAATTAAACGGGAAAGCTTTGCGACTTCAAAACTATGGAAATAACGTTTATCACTTAAGACTTTATTAATGTGACTTGCAAAATAAAGTTTATTTTGACCAATGTATTCTAAGATGGGGCTTGGAATATCAAGGGATTCAAAATGACGGACTTCACTACTTGATACATTACGGAGTGGTCCTTCTATTTCTAGCATTTTAAAGCGGTTTTTAACGTACTCACGGAGTTTGCTACCTTTTCTTTTATACACTAAAATTTGCGCTTTACGTGCGATTTCATCGGGGTTTGCCCATTTATCAAAAACACTTGCTTGATCTTCCCCTAGTAATAAGAATAATTCATCTTCCGGATACATATTTTTAAGCTTTTCAATCGTTATATATGTATAGTTTGTTTTCCCGTCATTTTCTTCTTCCACTAGTGATACTTCAAAGCCTTCATAGCCGTCAAGGGCTAAAGCAAGCATGTTAGCACGATGTTTAAAGGGCGTATCAACTTTTTTCCATACTGTGGAGGGGGAAAGCAAAAAAAACACCTTATCGGCGCTGATTTTTTGTTTAGCAAAAGTCGCAATCGTTAAATGACCGTGATGCAAAGGATCAAAACTACCAGGGTAGACAATTATTTTCATTTCGGAAACGTGATTTTGGGATCTTGTTTATTTTTGCGATATAAAACAAAGGTCCGCCCTTTCGTTTCAATAATATCACTATTCGTCTGCGTAGCAATTTTCATGGCGACAACTTTTACTTCTTCTTCGACGCTTTTTAAAACACTAACTTTAATAAGTTCACGCGCCTTTAAAGCATTATCTAAAAGGGCAATATTATTAGGACCAATATCGTTTTTCCCTAGTTGATAAAGGGCTTTTAGTTGGTTGGCTAAACTTTTTAAGTGTAACCGTTCTTTTTTCGTTAACATAATTATATCTTACTTTCATTATAGCTTATCGCAACACCCCGTGGGGCAAAAATACGGATTACACGGCCATTTCCTTTAAAACTTACAAAGCCGAGACCGTTCCAGCTTACATCGTATTTTATATTTTCATGGGTCGTAAATTCAAACGCATCAAGATCACTCATTTTATCGACTAGTTGCGAGATTGGTTTTGTCTTTTTATGGGCCACTAAGTTATTGAAACTGCGATCAGCCCGATGTAATGAGGTGCGATTTAGTTTAACACCTTCGGCAAAGTAAAAGGTAAAAGACGTAAACGGTCCTTCGACAAAGTCAAGCCGAGCGATACCGCCAATTAATACACTTTGTTTCGCGAGTAATTGATAAGTACGGGCTTTAATTTCTTTACGCGGCACAATAATCTTGACCACTTCTTTTTCAGCTAAGCCGAGTAAACTATTGTTAATGGCAATTCCTGGCGTATCATAAATGGTTTGTTTTTCGGTTAAAGGAATTTCTTGCACTGCTAAGGTGGTGTTAGGATAAATACTCGTCGTAATAAAGCGACTTGTTTCGTTTTTAAAGTTACGTAAGAGGGTTTTAATAAGACTCGATTTCCCACTGCTGACCGCGCCAATAAAGTAAACGTCTTCTTTATACTTAAGTTTAGCGATTTCATCCATAACCTCATCAATATTATAGTTTTTAGTGCTACTTGCAACGATAATATTTGTTACTTTAAGCCCTTCTTTGGCAACTTTATTAGCGACGTATTCTTTTATTTTTGCTTCATTCGTCTTTTTCGGTAATAAGTCAAACTTATTCGCCACTAAAATAATATCTAATCCGGCGAGAGCGTGATTAATTTCATGATTAAAAGATGATTCAAAGTTAAAGACATCAACGACATAGACGACGAGTGCTTTTTTGCGTTTAATGTCATTAATAATCTCCATAAAATCAAGGGTAACGACCGGTTCTTGTAATTTATCGGCGCTATAATGGTGGGTTTTAAAACAACGTTGACATAAAAAGACATCATCACGTTCTAAATGACTGGCCGGCACAAAGCCAATTTTATCTTCAAAATCGCTTTGTAAAACGACACCACAGCCATAACATTTTTTAACTTTCTTTAATTCTTGAACCATAAGTATGCCACTCCTTTAGTTTATTTTTCCGTTTCAGGCGCCGTCTTAAGGGACGGTCTAATAGCCGATTAATGCGGGTTGTCCATTGGTCTTCTTTTACGAGCTTATCGGTTAAAAGCACTTTAACTCCTAAGTTATTCGCAAAGTAGACATCAGTGAGAATTTGATCACCCACCATCATGACGGTCGCTAAATCGATATTTTCCTTTTTAAGATACTTCTTCGTCTTTCCCGTAAAAGGCTTGCGAGTGCCAGAGATAAACGGTAAGTTTGCGCTTTTTGCGTAATTGCGCACTCTTTTGCCTCTATTATTCGACACTAAGATTACTTTAATGCCTAAAGCCTCAAGTTTTGCTAAATAGGCTAAAGTTTGTTCGTTTGCCGTTAACTCTTTATAAGAGGCAAGCGTGTTATCTAAATCTAAGAGCAATGTTTCAATACCGATTTCTTTAAAAAAGGTCGGATCAACTTCATATATATTTGCTGCGTAGTACGTTGGAATAAATTTAGCCATGCTTCTTCATATTTTCTTTCTTACTATGTAATTTTAACATGAAATGCCTATTTATATAATAAATACATACATGTGATACAATTATTTTATGGAACAAAGTAAAAAACAAGAATACATTATCGTTAGTCTCTTAGCCCTTAGTCTTATTATTGGAACTTTAAGTCCTTTATTTGGTCTAATTGGTATTGGAGCGATTTTTGGCTACAGTAAACGAAAAAATGACCACTTCCCTAAAGATTTTAAGCAAATGGTCATCGCTAGTTTTGTAGTTCTTGGTGTTTATTTTGTCTTATCGATAATTTTTAACGTTAAAGTGGCGATGGAAGAAATTAATTCTTCAAGTAGTGCCCTCGCTTTAATCTTCATCTAATAAATCAAAGATTGACATTTGTTCATAATTATCTTCCGCTTGTTGAACTTTAATCTCTTCGGCCTTTACAATTGGTGTAAAGGCTTTTATTTCCCCATCAATCGCTTGAATTTCTTCATTAAAAATGCCACAGATGGTTTCCGTTTCCCCAAGTTCAAAAATATTGCGTTTGGCGTATTTATCGACAGGGGTCGGAGCGAGTTCATTAATTAAAAGCGGTAAAATAACGTTTTCACTCGTTAAAGCATTTAGTTTAATATTTTCGACATTGCGTTGGTATTTAAAGACACTAACGACGTTATGAGGATCACTTTTAAACACTTTCATCACGTGTTGTAAGCGGCCAAGTCGCGCGGTGGAAGCAAAATAGCTATGATCTAAAAGGCGTAGATGACCTTCAGCGGTTAAAACTCCAGTTCTTGTTTTCGTTTCAGGGTCGACAGCGATAATCCCGACAATTTTATCGGTTTTATGTTTATTTATAGCTTTGACCCCACTTGCTTTAAGCCCAATGACACTCACTTCATTTTCATTATAGAAACTTGCAATACCGTTGCGGGTAATGACGAGTAAATCACTATTTCCAGTCGTAAGCGTGACGTCTGCTACTTGGTCCCCGCTATAAAGACGCATTGCTTGTAAGGGGCGACTATAACGCTGGGCGACAAAGTCACTGACGACACTCCGTTTAATCATCCCATTTTTCGTGACGAGGGCAAAATAAAGATCATTTCTAAATTCCTTAACGTTAAAGGCGCGTAATATTTTTTCTTCGGGGTTCATCTGCACTAAATAGTTAATGTGCTTCCCTTCATCTTTCCAGCGCCCTTCATTAATTTCATACACCGGAATGTATAAATAATTACCAAGGTTTGTAAAGGCAACAAGGAAATCTTTCGTGTTAAGCATGCTCGCGGTGACGAGTAAATCACTACTTTTTACGCCAGGCAAAGCATTATCACCACTACTACGATATGATTTTAAGCTTGAGCGCTTAATATAGCCGTCACGCGTTAAGGCGACCATAACATCTTCATCGGCAATTAAATCACGTTTATCAATTTGAATGACTTCACCTTTTTCCATAATTTGTGTCCGTCTTTCGTCCCCAAATTTAGCAACAATTTTCTTTAAGTCGCGAATGATGACGTTATGAAGGCTTTTTTCATTATTTAAAATATCTTTTAATTCTTTAATATTATTAATAATCGCTTCTTTTTCGTTATTTAAGACCGTAATA
This sequence comes from Bacilli bacterium, assembly GCA_041654855.1. Classification (GTDB taxonomy): domain Bacteria; phylum Bacillota_I; class Bacilli_A; order RFN20; family CAG-826; genus UBA1361. The sequence continues at coordinate 28,430 of JBAZCS010000010.1, forward strand.
TCAGTGTTACTTAATTTATAAAGTTGGAGCATGACAATTGCTTCCGCTTGTTCTTCGCTAAAGCCGTAAGCGTCAATAATATTAACTTTCGCGTTAGCTTTATCTTTACTTTTACGAATTAAAGCGATAATTTCGGTTACGACACTGATGGCTTTAATTAAGCCTTCAATAATGTGGAGCCGTTTTTCAAGTTTGGCGAGTTCAAACTTACTGCGTCTTGTAATAACTTCGACTTGGTGTTCGATATAGACATTAATTAATTCTAAAATATTTAAGGTTTTAGGGCGATTATCGGCAATCGCAACGACGTTTGCGTTATACCCGGTCCGTAATTGGGTGCGGTTATATAAATACTCTAAAATAATTTCCGCATTTGCTTCTTTTTTAAGTTCGACGACAATGCGGAGCCCGCTGCGGTCACTTTCATCGCGTACTTCAACGATACCATCAACATTATGATTTTGCTCAATAAGGCCTATTTCCCGTAAAATCGTACTTTTATTAGCTTGATATGGTATTTCGGTAATAATAATGTTTTGCCCATTTTTATCTTTTTCAATCGTCGCTTTCGCTTCGACTTCCACCCGGCCACGCCCGGTTTCGTAAATAGCATCGAGTCCTTCACCTTTATACATGATGCCACCGGTAGGAAAATCGGGGCCTAAGATAAATTTACGAATATCACTAATGGTTGTGTTTTTATGGGTAATGGTATAAATAATGGCGTCGACTACTTCTTTTAAATTATGAGGCGGAATTTCCGTGGCGACCGCTACAGCAATACCTTGGCTGCCATTTACTAAAAGGTTTGGGAAGCGCGACGGTAAAACAAGCGGTTCAAAGCTTGTATCGTCAAAGGTTAAACTTTCGTCAACCGTATCTTTTTCTATATCTAACACTAGTTCACCGGCAAGTTCGTTAAGACGGGCTTCGGTATAACGGTAGGCAGCGGGACTATCGCCATCAATACTCCCGTTATTACCTTGGAAATCAATTAAAGGATAGCGTAAGTTCCAATCTTGTGACATGCGCGCTAACGCTTCATAAATACTTGAGTCACCATGGGGGTGATATTTACCCATGACCATCCCGACGGTATGGGCACATTTTTTCATTGGCTTATTAAAAGTTGTGCCTTCGTCGTGCATCGCGTAAATGATTCGTCTTTGCACTGGTTTTAAGCCGTCACGTGCATCGGGAATGGCCCGATTTTGAATAACATACTTTGCGTAGATGCCAAAGCGATCACCCATGACTTCATCCATTGGTAAATCAATAATTGTTTCGTTTATTACTTCTTTTGTTACTTTTTTCTTCTTTGCCATCTTATTTCACCTCATCTAGGAACGTATCATAGGCGTTAAAGTCAACGTTTTCTTCAATCCACTTCCGGCGCACTGATGCGTCTTTCCCCATTAACACACGGACACGCATTTCCACGAGTAAGGGATCATTAATGCTAATGCGAATAAGGGTTCTCGTCGCAGGGTTAAGGGTTGTTTCCCATAGTTGATCACTATTCATTTCTCCTAACCCTTTATAGCGCGTAATTTTATAACCAGGACCAATCTTTTGTTTTGCTTCTTCTAAACTTTGATCGTCATAAGCATATTCAAAGACGAGCTTTTTATTTACTTGTTTACTAACCCGATATAAAGGGGGAACGGCCATATAAATCATTCCTTCTTTAAGTAAAGGTTTCATATAATGATAGAAAAATGTTAATAAAAGCGTTTGAATATGGGCGCCATCAGTATCAGCGTCCGTCATAATAATAATTTTGCCGTAACGCGCATCATCTAAATCAAAGTTTTGACCAAAGCCGGCGCCGATTGTGCTAATAAGGGTGGCGAATTCTTCGTTTTTAAGCATCTTCTCCATCGTATTTGTGTCGGTGTTTAACGGTTTACCGCGTAATGGTAAGACCGCTTGGTGAATACGGTCGCGTCCTGCTTTGGCGGTACCGCCAGCACTATCACCTTCAACGATAAAGAGTTCATTTTTCTTATAATCTTTACTTTGCGCGGGCGTAAGTTTCCCGCTTAAGACAATTTCATTTTTAACTTTCTTCGTTTTCCGTAAGCTTTCTTTTGCTTTCCGGGCGGCAAGGCGGGCATTTTGCGCATCAACACATTTTTTCACTAAATTGACGGCAAACTCATGGTTTTCTTGTAAGTAATACATAAGTTTTGTGTAAATAAAGTTATTCATGGCACTATTCGCGTCATTCGTGCCAAGTTTTCCTTTTGTTTGGCTTTCAAATTGGAGGATACTTTCGGGAATGCGTAAACTAATAATCGCGGTCATACCTTCACGAATATCGTTACCGTCAAGTTTGACCCCTTTGCGCACTAAGCCGTGCATCGTCGCAAAATCATTAACGGCGCGGGTTAAGCCCGTTCTAAAACCCGTTTCATGAGTGCCGCCGTCATGCGTCCTTAAATTATTAACATATGATAAAAGTGTTTCATTATAATCATCACTACAATATTGGAGCGCAACTTCCATTTCCATCGGATGGACAAGTTTGCCGCCATTTGTGAACACATCTTCAAAATAAATAATGTTGCCAAGTGGTGTTTTATTTTGATTAATGATGCCAATATATTCAATTAAGCCATTTTCATAATAAAATTCATCACTTAAACCCGTTCTTTCATCTTTAACGACAAAATTAACTTTATTTAAAAGAAAGGCACTTTGTTGGAGATGACTTGTAATTGTATCCCATTTAAATTCAAGATTACCAAAAATTTTCGCGTCCGCTTTAAAGTTAATGACAGTTCCAGTTTTATTCGTAGTACCCACGACTTCAAGCGGGACGACAACTTTGCCCCCATTTTCATACCGGAGATGAAATACTTTACCTTCGCGATAAATCGTAACATCAAGCCATTCACTAAGGGCATTCGTTACTGCCGCCCCCACACCGTGGAGACCCGCACTTGTTTTATACGTTGATTCACTAAATTTACCCCCAGCGTGAAGTTGGGTAAAAACGAGGTGCACCGCTGGTTGACCCGTTTGTTTATTGATCCCGGTCGGAATACCGCGCCCTTCATCGGCAATCGTAATCGAACCGTTTTTATGCATAGTGACACTAATTTTATCGCCATAACCACTCATTGCTTCGTCGGTTGAGTTATTTACAACTTCCCAAACGAGCTGGTGTAACCCAACGATATTCGTAGCCCCGATATACATTCCGGGACGTTTTCTGACACCGTCAAGTCCTTCTAAAACTTGGATCGAGTCGGCGGTATATTGTTGATCTATTTTTTTATCTACCATTGATTTTCTTCCTTTAGCGCTTACATTTCTTTGTTATTATAACAAATAATCACATTATTTCATAAACTTTTATTATTGTTTTATACTTTAAGAGGAGGCAATTATGGAAACTTTTGTTAATGTGTTACTTTACTTTGCGATTGGCCTACTTGGTTACTTAATTGGCTCAGTCAATAATGCAATTATTATTAGTAAATTATTTTTAAAAAAAGATATTCGCGAATACGGTTCTAAAAACGCTGGGGGCACGAATGCGGGGCGCGTTTTTGGTCGTAAAGTCGGCGCGGCGGTCATGGTGCTTGACGTTATGAAAAGCGTCGTCGCGTATTGGCTTATTACCGTGATCTTTCTTTTTACCAATTTAGGAACGCGCATTGATTATAACGCGGCTCTTCATTTTGCGATGATTTTAACAGCGCTTGGCCATTGCTACCCCGTCTTCTATCGCCTTAAAGGGGGGAAAGCGGTCAGTGTCGTCGGTGGTTTTATCGTCGCCACGAACTGGGTCTTACTTATTGTAGGCCTTCTTATTTATTATTTATTTTTAAAATGGCGGCGCATTGTAAGTCTTGCTTCTATTTTAACGGCGGGAAGTTTAACGCTTTTATCGTTTTTCCTCCTTATTGAACCGTTACGGCAAATTAGTTTTTATCCGCTGGCGAGCCGTAATCTTTATTACTATATCCCAACGCTTATCGGCTTATGTATTTTATTAATCTTAAAGCATCGCACGAATATTGAGCGGCTTCAAAAAGGAACAGAATCAACGATTAGTTGGATAAAATAAAAGAAAATGAATAACAAAAAAAAGA
>JBAZCS010000011.1:0-29743 GCA_041654855.1 Bacilli bacterium
CACCGCAAGTTTATTAACACGGGTCACAAACGACACGCGGGTCGTACAAAACTTTGCGTTTATGATCAACCGTGTCTTTGTGATGTCCCCAATCTTTTTAATTATTGGCTCCATAAAACTATTAAATCTTGATCCAATGTATTTTTACATTGTTTTAGTAGTGTTACCCATCATTTTAATTATTATGATTCTTACTTTTGTTGTCGCCTCCCCAATTTTCATGCAAATTCAAGAACGACTCGATTACGTTACGCTTTTATTCCGTGAAGGATTAACAGGGGTGCGCGTAATTCGCGCCTTTAACCAAGAAGAACGGGAAAAACGTTTCTTTAAAGAAGCGAACCAACAAATGACGGACTCAGTCATAAAAGTTAATAACATTATGGCTATTGTCCAACCAATGGTAAATATATTCTTTAACTTAGCGTATTTTGCCATTTACTTTATGGGCTTCGTTATTTTAAACAACATGCTTACGGGAAAAATCCCCTATGACGATAATGCGTTTTCTGAAACAATGGCTGCATCAATGTATGTACAAAACATTATGATGTCATTCCTTATGTTAAGCTTTACTTTTATTATGTTCCCCCAAGCGTCCGCTAGTGCAAAACGGATTAATGCTGTACTTAATGTGCGGCCAAAAGTAAAAGATCCAGTCGAACCACTTGATAAATCATTAATTACTACCGGTGTTGTTAACTTCAATGATGTCACCTTTACCTTTAGTGATATTGAACATCCAACATTAAAAAACATTAACTTCACCGCAAAACCAGGAACAACGACAGCAATTGTTGGATCTACTGGTTCAGGTAAAAGTTCTATTATTAACTTAATTCCGCGTTTCTTTGACGTAAGTCTTGGTAATATTACAATCGATGACTATGATATTCGTAACTTTAGTATGAATGATTTACGAAGTGAAATCGGATTTGTGCCGCAAACTGCAATTCTTTTCAGCGGAACAATTCGCGATAACTTACGTTTTGGCAAAGAAGACGCTACTGATGAAGAAATGTGGGAGGCGTTGCGGGTAGCACAAGCTTACGACTTTGTGTCAAAACTGGAATTAGGCTTAGATGCCCCAGTATCACAAGGTGGTAAAAACTTTAGTGGTGGTCAAAAACAACGACTTGCCATTGCCCGCGCTCTCGTGCGTAAACCGAAAATATATGTCTTTGATGATTCTTTTAGTGCCCTTGACTTTAGAACTGACATAAGACTTAGAACCGCTTTACGCGGCTACGCTAAAGAATCAACAATCTTTGTCGTGGCCCAACGTGTTAGTTCGATTATGGACGCAACCCAAATCTTGGTCCTTGATGACGGAGTCGTTGTTGGTTTAGGTACACACTCTGAATTACTTACAAAATGCAAGGTTTATCAAGAAATTGTCGCCTCACAACTTGATCCTGATGAAATTAAAAAATCACGCGATATGGTTAAAACCTTAGCGACGGAAGGAGGACACTAGTATGGCAAGACCACATGGTAGAAGACACGGTGGCGCTGCCGGTTTACAGCGTCCCAAAAACTCCAAAAAAGCCCTTCGTTTCTTAATTGGCGAATTTAAACCATATCGTTTTCGGCTCTTTATTATATTTATCTTATTAGTGGCCGCAAACATTGGTCATATCTTTGTTCCTCTCCAATTACGGGAAATTATGTCTTCCTTCTCCCAAAGTAGTTCACGCTTTGGTTACTATTTTAAAGACTTATCGAATCCTAACCTTGGTTTAGACTGGACTAAACTATTCATAGACTTTGGAGTTATCTTTGGTCTTATCGTCCTTAGTTCGATTTTTTCAACCATTGCCACTTTTATTGCTATTCGGATATCAGGTGATTATGCTTATAAATTACGTAATAAGATTCGCGATAAGTTTGATAACTTACCACTTTCTTACTTTGATAAACATCCATATGGGGAACTATTATCGATTGGCACGAATGACGTTGACGCGATTGCCTCATCCTTAAACCAAGTAGTTACAACGATTGTAAGCTCCGTAACACTATTTTTTGGCATCCTTATTGCAATGTTTGTAGTTAACTGGCGTTTAGCGTTAGTTGCCTTAGCCACTTTACCACTTTCCATCTTTGTAACTTTCTTAGTAACTAAAAACTCACAACGGCAATTCGTTACGCTTCAAAAGAAAACTGGAGAACTCGAAGGCCATGTTGAAGAAAACTTTGCTGGTTTACAAGTCGTGCAACTTTTTAATCAACAAGAAAAGCAATATGATACTTTTGTTACTGTTAATGACTCAATGGCAAAATCAAACTTCTGGTCGCAATGGCTTAGTTCCTTTATTTTCCCTTCGATGCGCTTTATTAGTAACTTAGGGTTTGTCGGCGTACTTATCGTCGCCGGGGTCACTAACGACGTTATTAGTCTCGCCCCCTTCTTAATATTCTTAAATAACTTCTCGCAACCATTTTTCCAAATCGGACAAATTAGTAACACCATCCAAACAACACTTGCGGGCGCAGAAAGAGTGTTTACGCTATTAGGACAAGAAGAACAAGAAAAAGATCGTCCTAACGCTTTAACATCAAACGAAAATGTTGTGGGCGATTTTTGCTTTAAAGGCGTTGAATTTAGTTACACTCCTGATAAAGAATTAATTAAAGAATTAGATTTACACGTTAATCCTGGTGATACGATTGCGATTGTCGGACCAACAGGCGCTGGAAAAACAACGCTTGTTAACCTTATTATGCGCTTTTATGAAATAAGTGACGGTTCAATTACCCTTGATGGAGTCGATATTCGTGATTACTCCCGCAGCGCCTTAAGACGCAGTGTCGGCATGGTTTTACAAGACACTTGGCTCTTTAAAGGATCAATTAAAAATAACATTCGCTACGGTAACCGTGACGCTACTGATGAAGAAGTAGTTGCGGCGGCGACTGCCGCTAAAGCTCACCATTTTATTAGCACCTTACCGGGTGAATATGAATTTATTCTCAATGAAGATGGCACAAACATTTCGCAAGGGCAACGCCAATTAATTACGATTGCGCGCGCTATTATTTCTAAACCAAAAATCTTAATCTTAGACGAGGCAACAAGTAGTGTCGATACACGGACTGAATTTGCAATTCAATCCGTGATGGATGAAATAATGAAAAATCGCACTACCTTTATTATTGCCCACCGTTTAAGCACGATTCGCAACGCCAAAAAGATCTTAGTGATGCATAAAGGCAGTATTATTGAAACTGGCACGCATGATGAGTTATTAAAAACAGGTGGTTTCTACGCGAGTTTATATAACGCCCAATTCCTTGGTATTGATAGCAGTGCGGAAGAAAATAGTGAAGATTAGTAAACTTTAGTTAACAAAAAGGGCCTTCTTTTACGGAAGGCCTTTTCTTTATCTCCATTTATGTTTGCGAAGTTTCTTATACACACCTTTAAGTTTTGGATAAAGTTTCGCGTATACATCTTTATATATTTCTTTATACTTTTTATGATTTTTAGGATCAGGATAAAATGTCTTTTCAATGTGCACCATTTTTTTAGTCGCTTCTTCTAATGACGCAAATTCTCCTAAGTAATAAAATGTGACAAGCGCAGTACCAATGGTGGCTGTTTCATATGTTTGTGTTCTTTTTACAGGAATGCCAAAGATATCAGCGGTTATTTGACATATTGCATCACTTTGCGATCCTCCGCCCGACACTCTTATTTCTTTTACTTTCTTATGTTGTCTTTTTTCAATCGTTAAAAGTCCTTCTTTAAGCCCAAAGGCAATACCTTCAATAATTGCTCTATATATATGAATACGCGTATGGAAATCACTAAAGCCGACAATCGCGCCCCGAGCTTCTGGTCTTTTTAAGCCTGGTCCCCAATATGGTTGCAAAACAAGACCTTGTGAACCTGGGGGAATTTCTAACATCTTTTTATTAAGTACTTCCTCCGTCGCTAAATCTTCAATGCGTGCTTCTAATGTTTCATCACTACCAAATTGGCGAATAAACCAACCCACTGTCCAGTAACCACGATAGATTTGCACTTCCATATGGTATAAACCTGAGACGGGTGCGCTGTAGGCTGGTAAAAAGAGTTCCGGTTCAATATATTTTTTATTGGCAACAGCGATCGAAGAAGCAGTGCCATAAGATATCGAAGCAATGTCGCGTCGATACGCACCGGTGCCTAAAGCTTCACTACCCTTGTCAGTACCGGCCGCAATTAGGGGTACACCAACAGGAATACCGGTTTCCGCACTTACTTTTTCATCAATATATCCCATGATTGTTCCTTGCTTTACAATTGTCGCAAGTTTCGAATTTGGAATTTGGAAAATATTTTTAAGCGCCCGATCTTTATACCATTTCCCTTTTTTAAAGTGAATTGGAAAGTGCCCTGTTTGATTCGCGACACTATCAATTAATTTACCAAGTAATTTGTAATTAATATATGTTGAAAAATTCACATAATACTTTGTTTTCTCCCATATTTCCATTTCATGTTCTTGGACCCAAATTGCCGGTGTTCTTTTCATGTTTAAATGAACGGTTTCCGTCATCCCGACAATGGAGAATAGAAGTGATTTAATAAACGGTAATTTCTTTTTTAAAGTTGCTTGTCTTTGATCCAACCATAAAACCATCGGTCGCGTTTGATTAAAGTTTTCATCTAAAAAGACTGGACTATCACGGAATGTTGTGACACTCATCGCTAATACTTTACTTAGTAATTCAGGATGCGTATCTTTTAATTTGGAAGTCGCATCACATAATTCCATCCAATAATAATTAACATCTTGTTCCGCAAAACCTGGTTCACTACTAAAATAAGCGTCATTATACTTATTTTTAATAATCGCTTTTATTTCGCCTTTTTGATTGACTATTGATACTCGTAATGATTGTGTTCCAAAGTCAACCGCAAGTACTAATTTTTCATCATTTTTCATTTGGAGCATTTTTTCCTTTGCACCTATTATTGTAGCAAATAAATACATATTGTCTTTTTTTACTTGTTTTTTTCACTTTTAGAGTGATTAAAGCGTTAATTACTTAATATCTATGATATTATATGTATCGATAGTATGTTAAATACTGCTAGAGAAAAAAGGAGGAAATATATGGCAGAAAAGAGATATGTCTATTCGTTCAAGAATAAAGATGCCCACAAGTTAGGCAAAAATATTCTGGGCGGTAAAGGTGCTGGTCTTGCCGAGATGACCTCAGTTGGCATTCCTATTCCGGAAGGCTTTACTGTAACAACCGAAGCTTGTAACCTTTATTACACCGAAGGTAAAAAATTACCAAAATATGTTATTGAACAAATTTACGAGGCAATTACCAATCTTGAAAAAGAAACGGGAAAAACCTTTGGTGGAAAAACTAATCCACTACTCGTCAGCGTACGTTCAGGTGCACGTGTATCAATGCCTGGCATGATGGATACAATTTTAAACTTAGGATTAAATGATGAAGTCGCCGAAGTTATGACAAAAGAAACAGGAAATGAAACTTTTGCATATGATAGCTATCGGCGTTTTATTTTAATGTATTTCAACGTCGTCCGTAATCAACCAAGAACTGAAATGGACCAAATGCTTGAAGACATGAAAGTAAAAGCTGGAGTTAAACTTGACTCTGAACTTAAAGCTGAACACTTAAAAGAATTAGTAAAACAATTCAAAGCGTTCTACAAGAAAACATTAGGAGAAGACTTCCCAACCGACCCACGCGTCCAATTAATTGAAGCAGTTACCGCTGTTTTCCGTAGTTGGGACAACGAACGCGCTAATGTTTATCGGAAAATGCACCACATTCCATACGAATGGGGTACTGCCGTTAACGTTCAATCAATGGTCTTTGGAAACAAAGGCGAAACAAGTGGTACGGGTGTTGCATTCTCCCGCTCCCCAGCAACTGGTGAAAAACACATCTTTGCCGAGTATTTACCAAACGCTCAAGGTGAAGACGTCGTTGCCGGTATTCGCACTCCACTTCCAATTTCATGGTTAGATGAAAATATGCCAGAAGTTTACAAACAATTTGAAGAAACTGTTCACGCAATGGAAAAACATTACCGTGACATGCAAGATATGGAATTTACCGTTGAAGAAGGAAAACTTTACTTCTTACAAACAAGAAATGGTAAAAGAACGGCTAATGCCGCCCTTAAAATTGCTTGTGACTTAATGGATGAAGGCTTAATCACTGAAGAAGAAGCTGTCTTACGGGTTGATCCAAGCTTACTTGATAGCTTACTCCACCCTGGCTTTGACCAAAAAGTCTTAGCGAAAACAACACCAATCGCCAGTGGATTACCTGCTTCCCCAGGTGCGGCAACTGGTAAAATTGCTTTTGATGCAAAAGATGCCGCTGAACGTAAAGAAGCTGGTGAAAAAGTTATCTTAGTTAGAAGTGAAACTTCCCCTGAAGATATCGTGGGTATGGTTGCTTCAGAAGGTATCTTAACCGCTCGTGGTGGCATGACGAGCCACGCTGCTGTTGTTGCCCGTGGTATGGGTAAAACATGTATCGTTGGTGCTCACGATGTTATTATCGATGAACATAGTCATACAATGAAAGTTGGTGACAAAGTTTATACGACAAATGACGTTATCTCCATCGACGGAACAACTGGTCAAATTTATGAAGGTTCCTTACCACTTGTCGAACCAGTCTTAACCGGCTACTTCGCTCGTATTATGGAACTTGCAGACAAACATAGAAGACTTCGCGTTCGCGTTAACGCTGATACTCCACTTGACGCCCAACATGGTCGCGACTTTGGAGCCGAAGGTATCGGACTTTGCCGTACTGAACATATGTTCTTTGACGCCGACCGTATCTTCTTTATGCGCAAAATGATTCTTTCTAAAACAAAAGAAGAAAGAGTTGCCGCATTAAATCAAATTCTTCCATTCCAAGAACAAGATTTCTATGAAATTTTTAAAGTTATGCTTGGCATGAACGTTACTGTTCGCTTACTTGACCCACCGCTTCACGAATTCTTACCGCAAGAAGAAGAACAAATTGTTGCCCTTGCGAAAGAACTCAAAGTGGATCCAAAACAAGTTCACGAACGTATCGAATTACTCCACGAATTTAACCCAATGATGGGTCACCGTGGTGTCCGCTTAGACGTTTCTTACCCAGAAATTGCGGTCATGCAAACAACAGCGATTATTAACGCTGCCTTACGTGCCCAAAAAGATACTGGAAAAGAAATTCACCCAGAAATTATGATTCCATTAGTCTTAGACGTTAAGGAATTAAAATACGTTAAAGACATCGTCGTTAAAACGGCTGAAGAATTAGTCGCCAAGAGCGGCCAAAAACTTCGCTACCACGTTGGTACGATGATTGAAATTCCACGCGCTGCCTTACTTGCTGATGAAATTGCCCTTGAAGCTGAATTCTTCAGTTTCGGTACAAACGACTTAACGCAAATGACATATGGCTTTAGCCGTGATGACGCAACGAAGTTTATCCCAGATTACTTTGAAGCCCGTATCTTTGAACAAGATCCATTCCAAACTATCGACCAAGCTGGTGTTGGTCAATTAGTGAAAATCGCCGTTGAACGCGGTCGTGCCGCCAATAAAGATCTTCACTTAGGTATTTGTGGTGAACATGGTGGTGACCCAGTCTCGGTCGAATTCTTTGATAGTGTCGGTCTCGACTACGTTAGCTGTTCCCCATACCGGGTTCCAGTTGCACGTTTAGCCGCTGCTCACGCTAACTTAAAGAAAACTGTTAAATAATTAATAGTTAAAAGTAAACTAAAACCTCTTACTTCGGTAGGAGGTTTTTTTATGAAAAGAAAAAGGTGCATTTTGCGCACCTTTTAATTTATAATCTAGCAATTTCTATTTCTTTTTTTGTTTTTCCCTAATTATATTAGCGTAGCCTTCTTTCGTTTCTTGTCGACAGCGAGCGATGGCTAGGGAATCTTTTGGCACATCCTTATTAATAATTGACGCGGCTGCAACATAACTTCCTTCTTCAATTTTAAGGGGGGCAACCAATGTTGCGTTTGATCCAATAAAGGAGTTTTTACCAATAGTGATTCGTGATTTATTGACACCATCATAATTAGCGGTAATTGTACCCGCGCCGATATTTGTTTTCGTGCCAATTTCTGCATCCCCTAAATATGATAAATGACTTGCTTTAACGCCTTCGTGGAAGCGGGAGTTTTTAAGCTCTACAAAGTTTCCAATGCGTACATTGTCTTCAACAAGAGCGTGTCCGCGCATACGAGCGAATGGTCCTACTTTTACGCCATTTCTTATTTCACTATCAACGAGATGGCTTTGGATAATTTCATTATTTTCACCAATTACCATGTTTTCTAAGAAAGTACTTGGACCAATATGATTATTAACTCCAATGGACGTTTTTCCTAAAATAATCGTATTTGGACTAATAACCGTGTCTTGACCAATAGTAACATCAGGGCCAATATATGTATTATTTGGGTCTTCAATGGTGACACCGTTTAACATATGTTGGCGATTGATACGTTTTTTAAGAAGTTCCGCTGCTTCCGCAAGTTGAACCCGATCATTTGTGCCAAGCATTTCTTCAGCGTTTTTTAAGACGTGGGCGCCGACTTTATAACCACGTTCTTTAAATAAACCAATAACATCAGTTAAATATAATTCACCTTGTTTATTATTTGGTTTTAAGTTAACGAGTTCGGCGAATAGTTTTTGGTTATCAATAATATACATCCCAGCGTTTACTTCATCGACAAGATGTTCATCACCTTCTAAGTCTTTTTGTTCAACAATTTTTAATACTTCGCCATTTGTAGTCCGCATTACGCGCCCATAACCAAATGGATCTGCTGGTTTTGCGGTTAAAACTGTTAAATCAAAGCCGCCTTTTGTATGTTCTTCGATCATCGCTTTAAGGGCGCTGTTCGTAATAAGTGGGACATCGCCACTTAATATTAACGTGTGGCCTTTTTCTTTTTCAAGTAATGGCGCTGTTTGCATAATAGCGTGGCCAGTTCCTTTTTGTTCATGTTGCCAAGCAATTTCGGCCTTTCCTTCGACTAGTTTCGCCGCATGATTGCCACCAAAACCGACGATGACAACGGTGCGACCAGTTATTTCACTTTGGGCGGCATCAAGCACCCAGTTAATTAAGGGTTTACCTAATATTTCAAACCCTACTTTTGATATTTCATTATTTAATGATTTCATGCGTGTGCCTTTGCCAGCGGCAAGGATAATAGCGTGTGTTTTCATATGTTTCTCCTATTTACAAATTTGTGTAAGCACAACTTCATATTTTAATTTGCGATATTTATCGCCTATATATTTTAACAAATTTCGATTGTTACTTAGGGCAAAGATGGTTGAACTCGCTCCACTTATGCCATAAGCTTCAACATTTAAAGTTTTAAGTTCATTAATAACACTTTTTAATTCTGGTATTTCTTGTAGCATAATGTCACTAAAATCATTCACTAAAGCATTACCGACATCCCGTAAAGACCCTGTTTCTGCAGCGGTTATTACTTTATTAATGTCTTTTTGCGAACTTTCCCCAACATCAAAAAACCGTTCAATCATTTCTTTCTTTTCAATAATCGTTGGATGGATGATAAGTAAGACATGAGTTTTGATATTAAACTTAAAAGGCGTAATGTTTTGTGTGGTGTTTTCAAATAACGCTGGTTTATTAACGGCAAAGAATGGAACGTCTTGGCCAATTGATTTTGCGACTTCTAGAAACTCTTCATCACTTAGTTTTAAACGTTTGAGGCGTGACACCGCTTTAATAACCGTCATCGCACTGCTCGCCCCGCTCCCTAAACCATGTCCAGTTGGAATGTTTTTATATATTTTCACTGAAAAAGTTTCATCATAACCATACTTTTCCCGCATTTTGCGTAGCGCAACATCGACAATTGGTTTTTCACTAATGTGCAGTGATTGATTCGCATAATGAACAATATCCATAAAATGCGAATCAAACAAATCGATCGCGATCGTATCACGATAACAAATTGGTAAAACAACGCTTGTTAAATCAATAGCGCCTGTATTGTTATTTCGTTTTGCTTTTACGCTGATCGTTAACCGTGCATTTGATGTTACTATCATGACTTAATGATACCCCATATTAAGCATTTTTACCTTATATCCTATTGCTTTTCCTTTATTAAGTTAAAGATTTTAAGTAATCGCTCTGGTGCTAGAGCCTCTACTCTAATATCTAAGGGAATTTCAAGTGTTTTAAATATGTTACTTACTAACTCACCATCATATTTTGTCTTCATGTTTTTCATCATTGTTTTACGTCGATTTAAAAACATAAACTTTAAAAATGCGTAAAATTCTTTAATATCAAAATTTACTTCTTTGCGCATAAAAGAAAACACCGCTGAATCGACATTAGGTGAGGGATAAAATTTATCTGCGGTAACAACGAACCTATGTTCTAAAGTGCCTGTTAATGATAGTAATATCGCTAACGGACCATATTGTTTGCTATGCGGAGTGGCAAAAAAGCGATCTTTTAAATCTTTTTGGGTCATAAACACAAACACTTGAAGATTAGGAGTATCAATAATTACCTTTTCAATGATTTTTGTGGTGATGTAATATGGAATATTACTAATGACACCCTTTGTTTCACGTGGAACAACATATTTAAGGAAGTCACCTTCAATTATATTAAGGGTTGGATACTTTTCTTTTAAGTATTTAGCGTAGCCCCAATCTAACTCAATTGCCGTTAAAGTATTTACCTTTTTTATTAAATGTTCAGTTAATGACCCAAGGCCGGGTCCTATTTCTAAAACGTTGTCATAATGCGGGGAAAGAAGAAGGGAAATTTTGTGACTAATGTCATCATCAATTAAAAAGTTTTGCCCTTTCGCCTTTTGCGGTGACCAGTTGTTGATCGTTAGTATTTCAATAACATCATTTTTCTTCATTAAGGGCCTCCACTAAATCATTAAAGTTTAAATCAAGGAGCAGCATTTGTGTATACATGTTTTTTAAACTGCTAGTTAATAAGCTAAATTTATTCGCTAGTTTAGCTTTGTTTTCTTTGGATTGCGGTCCAGTTAAATTTAAACTTAATAAATCACTAAATTTTAATAAGGAAGTCGTCATAAATATATTATTTATATACGGATCAATTATAGTTTTTAAGGCTGGTAACCCAACATTTTCAATTCCTACATTATTACTTTTAATTGCTAGTTTTTTATCAATCTTTAAAACAATACTTTGTGGTATTTTTTTAACTATTATTTCACTAATATATTCACCTGGTCCATCCGGATCAGTTAAGATAACAATTTGATGTTTTTTAGCTAAGGCACATAGATGATTAATTGTTTCACGTGGAACTTTTGTCCCTTCTGTCCTTACTATGTAAGGAACGCCAAGCTTATGTAGGCGCTCACTATCACTTTTGCCTTCGACAACGAAAATAGTATTTAACAAAGTTTTTCTCATTATATCTTAAATAAGCGACGAGCATTTTCGGTTGTAATCTTGGCGATTTCATTAACACTTACTTCCCGGAGGGTCGCAATCATTTCCGCAATTATGGGTATTCTTTTACTTTCATTTAACCGTCCTCTAAACGGGTGAGGAGAAAGATAAGGAGCATCAGTTTCAATAACGAGACGATCACTTGGTACAACTTTGGCAACTTCTTTTGGCTCTTTAGCGTTTAAGTAAGTTACCGGTCCCCCTAAACCAATATAAAAACCAAGGTCAATAAAATCTTTCACCATTTCTTTAGGACCACTATAGGAATGCATAATACCGTTATATAGCGGGCGATTAGATTTAAGTGTTTGGTATGTGTCGTTTATTGCGTCCCGCATATGAATAACGACCGGTTTTTTATATTTATTCGCAAGCTCTATTTGCGCGATAAAGAATTCTTTTTCAATTAGTCTTTCTTTTTCATCTTTTATCCAATGGTAATCAAGCCCAATTTCCCCAAGGGCCACTACTTTAGGGTGATGAAGAAGTGCTTCAATCTTTTTAAGGTCGCTCCGTGGCGTCTTAACTGCATCAACCGGATGAATACCAACTGCGGCGTATACATTATTATATTTATCAGCAATGGCAATGGCTTTTTTACTTGAGGCTACATCCCAAGCAATAATTAATAGGCGCGAAACACCTTCTTTTTTAGCGCGCTCAATATAACCTTCAATATCATCTTTAAAAGCTTTGTCGTTTAAATGGCAATGAGTATCAAAAAACATATTATTTTCCTACACAAAAACGTGAGAAGATTTCTTTACTTAAATCGTTATCAACGTTTTCTCCTAATATTTCTTTAATTGTGAAAAACGCTTGGGCGAGCGACACACTTATTAGATCAAGGCTAATTTCAATCTCCGCTTCATGCTTGGCAATTTCTAATTGTTCATATGTCTTACGAAGCAGCCCTAATTGGCGAGTGTTATTTAAACTTGGCCGTACATAACTTTCTTTATCAACACCAATGGCTTTATGAATTGCTTTTTCAAGGGCGCTTAAATCATTTTCAAGGGCGGAAATGTAAAGTTTACCTTGTTCTCTTTTTTTAACTTTATCGGCCTTGTTATATACAGTAATAACTTTTTTATCTTGCACTAAATTAGTAAATTCATCTTCAAGGTCAACATTTTCCGCATCTTTTACGTGAATTACTAAATCTGCAGCCGCAATTGATGCTTTTGATTTTTGAATGCCAATGTTTTCAATAATATCACTGCTTTCCCGAATACCCGCGGTGTCTAAAAGTAGAAGTTTGAGACCATCAAGATTAATTTCTCCTTCCACGACATCTCGTGTTGTGCCGGCAATATCGGTGACAATTGCTTTATCTTCTTTTAATAATGCATTTAATAATGATGATTTACCAACATTTGGTGCGCCAACGATTGCCACTTTAATACCTTCTTTAATAATTTGGCCTTGGCGGCCTTCTTGAATAAGGCGGCCTATTTCTTTATTGATGGCTGTAACTTCACTAATCACTAACGCGTAATTAGCTTCTTCGATATCTTGGTATTCTGGATAATCAATATTTACTTCAATTAGACTTAAAATATCCGCGAGTCGTTCCCGAATTGGATAAACAATTTTACTCGTTTCGCCGACAAGTGAAAGAAGTGATAACTTTTTAGCTTCACTCGTCGTGGCGTTAATCATGTCATTAATAGCTTCCGCTTGCACAAGATCCACTTTACCGTTTAAATAGGCACGGTTACTAAATTCACCTGGAACCGCTAAACGGGCGCCATTTTTAATCATCAATGAAATAATCTCATTTGCGATAAGCATACTGCCGTGACAACTAATTTCTACAACATCTTCCCCAGTAAAAGAGTGGGGAGCGACAAAACAAAAAGCGACAACTTCATCGACTAACTCTTCATCATCAAAAAGCTTGCCGTATACAATCGCCTTATCTTTTAGTTTTGTTAAGTCTTTTGTAAAACTTTTGGTCACAACACTAAAAGCTTCTGGGCCGGAAAGCCGAATGACGGCTAACGCTCCCATCATCGGGGGTGTCGCTAGTGAAACTATCGTATCTAACATAAAGATATTTTAGCATATTCACGCTTTTAATAACAAAAAACCACCTTTTAGGTGGTCTTTCATTTCTATTCGTTTTACTTATTTGTTTTTTCAACTTTGCGATAACGGATAACAATTTGCCGTTCACGTCCAGTGCCCGTTGATTCTGTCGTAACATTACGATATTCACTTAAGGCATTATGGATGGCCCTTCTTTCATCGCTTGGCATTGGTTCAAGCGTCGCATCTTGTTTTGTTTTTGCAACTTCGCCTGCTACTCGTTTAGCAATGCTTACTACTTTACGGTAACGATCAACTTTATATTCATTAATATCAAGAAGTACGCGAATCCTTTTCTTAAATTTAGCGGTTAACGCGACTAAGACAATTTCATTTAAGGCGAGTAATGTACGGCCATTTTTACCAATAAGGATGGAATTGTGGTTCGTGCTCATTTCAATTTTAATGACATCGCCATCAAGTTCCGTTTTAAATTCGGGTGTAAAACCAAGCGCTTCGACCACTGTTTTTAAATAGTTAACAGCGTAATCAATATAATCAGTTGTTTCATAAACACTAACTTTAATTGATGATTTAAATAACCCTTTCTTTTCTTCTAAAACATCATAAATTAAGTCTTCAACTTGAATACCAAGATCTTCACTTGCAAGTTTTAATACTTCATCTAAGTTTTTTGCTTCAAATATACGCATATTATTTCTTTCCTTTCATCGCGTAGTGGACGATTAAGGTTTGTGCGATGCTAATAAGGGCACCGATAAACCAATAAACCCCCATCGCTGCTGGTAAGGTAAAGGACATTACAATAATCATAATAAGCATTATGTTCATCATCATATTTGATTGTTTTTGTTGTTTAGCAGCGGCAGGATTAACAGTCGTCTTTTCTACTGCTTTTCGTTTACTTTTATTAAGCCAGGTTGAAAGTCTTGTGGAAACAAATTGGGCAATCGTCATTAAAGTGAAGAGCACCCAGGCGGTCCACCAACCACTTTGGAACCAATTGTTAATCATTGATTGACCGAGTAAGGCACTTAAGTTAAGGCCCATAACCGAGTCACTAGCAAGGCTTGCTGATCCCGTCATCGCTCCCCAAACGGCAATAAAGATGGGGAATTGTAATAACATTACTAAAATTGAGCCAAGCGGATTAACACCATGCTTTTTATATAACGCCATTTGCTCTTGGGCAAGGGCTTGTTTTTCATATTGGTTTTTATCAGAATTAGGGTATTTTTGCTGTATTTTCGCTAGTTCTGGTTGCAATGTTTGCATCTTTTGCGCCCCAATTGTTTGTTTTAGCGTTACTAAGATTAATAAACCCCGCACCGAAACAGTTGTAATTAAAATCGCTAAAATTTGACCCCAACCACCAGCGCCAAAAGCTTTCGTCAATACTTCAAGTAAAGCCGCGATTGGATAGACAAATAGTCCTTCAATGAGTCCTTTATTAAAGGCCCCGCCCCACGTCTTTGCTTCGACGGGTATTTTGTTATCTTCCGGTCCATATTCACCATCATAAATAGCAATACACGCTCTAGAAGCTTTAATCTTGTTATATATTTGTGTCTTATAGTAATTAGCGAAGTCGCGGTCAGGAATGTTTTCAATTCCGATTTCTTGACCAATTTCATGGGTCCAAATCGTCCAGTTGCCCCAAAGCGCTGTTCCTTCACTTGCGACAGTCGCATCTTTTGTACCTAAGAATTTTAAGTGTCCCCATTTTTTAAGGGCTGCTTTATTTAATTCTTCACCCGCTAATCCGTCTTTGTTATCAAATTTAGCAAGTGAAAAATCTAAAACTTTTTGGTCAAGTTTTTCATAGTATTCAATACTTGGGACACGGAAACCTTGTTTTTCGGCTCCCTCAAGTATCGTAAGCATTGTCGGAGTGTGCGTTTTTTCTTCCACGCCTTCGACAACTGTCGTTACTAATTGCCCATCTTGGTTATATAACATATGGGCAATATCAGTCGGTGAACAAAAACTAGCGGTACAAGATGACAGCACAAAAAGGCCGGCAACAATTGCCCCTAGCTTTAAAAATCTTTTATTTCTTTTCTTCATGTTTTTCTCCGTTTTCCGAAAATATCTTCATTATGGCGTTTGTTAAGTCGGTAAACGATGATTCTAAGACATCCTTTTTCGCGACAAGCACAAAATCACCACCATGCGTCTTTGTGTACGGTCTCACGATTGCTTTAATGCGTCGTTTTATTTTATTACGCGTTACTGCGTTGCCAATCTTTTTAGAAACAGCGACTCCCACGCGTAATGTTTCAAGTTCATTTGGTCGATAATAACCATAGCAAAGCGGAGTTCTCACTAATTTACCAGTTTTAATTATTACCTGATAATCTTCATTTTTTAAAATACGATGGTCCCTTTTCACTTTGCTCCCCAAAAGGTAACTCTACACTTAGACCGTTAAAGAAGCGCGGCCTTTAGCGCGACGCGCACGAATGATTTTGCGGCCACTTGGGGTCGACATTCTTTCCCGAAAGCCGTGAACCCGGGCTCTTTTTATCTTACTTGGTTGATATGTTCTTTTCATAATAGTATCTCTCCTTCAATCCCAACTTATAGTTGTTCGCGATTAATTTTAGTGGTTTACATAGTAAAAGTCAACCAAAGCCCTTAAGAATAATATTGTTCATTTATTTTGTTATTGGGGAGAGGGTAGGGTTTTAAGGCATAAATTATAGGTTTTTACGTCATTTTCACTCTTTTTCACAACAATACCACAAAAATATGCACAATTATGTGGAAAACTGTTTAAGATGTGTGGTTTTTACATAAAAATATGATTATATGATTAAAAAAGGCTGTGCATAACTTTCAATGAATGTTGACAACTTTATTTTTTGTCCACTTTATCCACATGGGATAAGTTATCCACATTGTTATCCACAGCGTGATTTTGTGGATTTAGTGGATAACTACATAAAATCATATAAAAAAGGGAGGTTTATTGTGGACAAATTAATGCTTGTTTGATATTGCTTTATTTTTCCCACATTTATGGTAAATTATGTCTAGAAATGCGGAGGCATATAGTTTATGAGTAGGACAATTTCAGAAATCACCCAAATATGGGATCGTACCTTAGCAAAACTGCAAGATCGGCTCCCAGACCGGCACGTATATAGTGCATTCTTCCCCGACACTTACATTCATTCTATTAATAATGATGTAATAACGGTGATCGCTAATTCGAGTTTAGCGAAGTCAATGTTAAATACAACATATCGTGATGTTATTGAACAAACAGTCGGGGAAATAACCCAATCTAATTACACGATAAATTTTATTGAGAAAAGTGAGATTTCGCGGGTTGGTGTCGTTATTCCCGAAAAAAAAGAAGTGTTTTTTAAAAATGCTAAAGTTAATCCAAACTTAACCTTTGATAATTTTGTCGTTGGTCAAACGAGTAACTTACAAGCTTATCAAGCCGCGATTGTTGTCGCTAATTCGCCCGGAAAACTATACAATCCACTCTTTCTTTTTAGTGCTTCCGGCTTAGGAAAAACCCACCTTTTACACGCGATTGGCAACCACGTAAAAGAAAATAACCCTAATTATAAAGTATTATATGTAACCGCTGATGAATTTACGGAAGAATATATTCGCTATGTTAAAGAAAACCCTGGCGAATCCTTGAAAGATTTCTTCCGTACTTTAGACGTCTTACTTATTGATGATGTGCAATTTTTAGCGAATAAACCATCGACTAGCGAAACGTTTTTCCATCTTTTTAATTTACTTGTAAACGCTGGTAAACAAATTGTATTAACAAGCGACCGTCATCCTAGCGAATTACAAGGTATTGAAGACCGTTTAGTGACCCGTTTTAATAGCGGACTCCAAATAAACATTACAACGCCTGATCTTGAAACAAGAAAAAATATTTTACGAAAGAAAATCGTCATCAATAACCTTGAAATCGAAGACTTTGATGACGAAGTAATTACTTTCTTTGCCGAAAACTTTCCAAACAACGTTCGGGAGCTAGAAGGAGCCTTAAATCGCTTATTATTTTATGTTATAAGTATCGCACCCACAAAGCACGTTACGATGGAAGTAGCCCTTAACTCTGTCCAATCTTTAATTAACGTTAAAGATGCGGTTACAAAGTTAAGTGAAACGAAAATTATTAACGTTGTCGCTGATTATTATAACTTAACACCAGCCTTACTTATTGGTCGTAATCGCACAAGTCAAGTTGCCCTTGCTCGCCATATCGCCATGTACCTAACACGGGAAATTTTAGATTTTCCGTTTGTGCGGGTTGGTAAAGCTTTTGGGGGTAAAGATCATAGTACTGTGATTAACGCCATCGTAAAAGTGGAAAAACAGTTGAAAACCGATCCGGCAATTGTTCAGGCAATTAACGAAATAAAAGAACGCTTACAATAGTTTTATGTAATAAAGCGTTCGCTTCTATGTTAAAATAAATGGAACAAAGACCCCGAAGTGGCGAGTTATCCACACTTCCCACACCCCTTATTATTATCATTATATATTTGAAAGGAATTAAATATTAAAAATGAAATTCAAAATCAATCGTGAACAATTTCTAAAAGGCCTTGCTATTGCTTCAAGACCAACCTTAGCCAAATCACCTATTCCGATATTTGGCAACCTCTACTTAACATTAAATGAAACAGGATTAACCTTACTTGGTTCAAACAGTGAACTAGCCATTAAAACGCATATTCCAATGCGCGTTAATGACCTTGAAGTAATTCGTATGTTTATTCCGGGTGAAGCGCTCATCTCTTCGAAAACTTTAAACGAATCAATTCGGAAAATGGAAGGCAACGAAATAAGTGTTGAAGTTATTGATCGCACAATTGCCCAAATTAGTGATGGCCGCACTGAATATCGTTTAGGAGCGATTGACAGTAAAGAATATCCGGACTTAGATTTAAGTAAAAACGGCACTGGTTTTGAAATGAATACGAAAGAGTTTATTCGGCTTGTTGAACAAACAAGTTTTGCGGCAAGCACGAAAGAACAACGGCCCATTTTAACCGCCTTAAACTTAAACGCTGACAAAGGAACATTAACTGCAGTTGCAACGGACAGTGCAAGACTTGCGAATAAAGTTGTAAATTTAAAAGATAATGTTAGTTTTGTCGCTAATGTCAGTGCTCGTATTATGGGTGACATCGCTAAACTTTTAGAAACAATGATCGGGGTTGACACAATGGAAATAAGTGCCTCTCCCAATAAAGTTACATTCACGTTTGATAATACCTTAGTCGTTTCCCGTTTAGTCGCTGGAGAATATCCACCAACGAGAAGCATTATTCCAAAGACATACCAAAGCTTTTTACAAGCAAACGCAAATGAATTATTAAAAGCAATGGACCGGGTTTCGATTTTATACGCTGCAGAAAAAGATAACATTGTAAAACTTTCCTTAAGCCCGGAAAGTGTTGTCATAAGCGCGCGTTCAACTTTAAGCGCTGAAACCGCAAAAGAAGAAGTACCGCTTTGTAAATATGTTGGTGAACCGTTAGACATTTCCTTTAATTACATTTTAGTGGCCAGCGCGATTAAAGCTGCCCAAGCTGAAGAAGTAACGATTGGCTTTAACGGTAGCAACAAACCATTTAGCATTAGAGTAGCCGAAGATGATTCACTCGTCTTAATCGTCACTCCGATTAGAACTTAGGCACTTTAGACGCCTTTAGGACAAAAAAGCGGGGCGTTATGAGTAATTTGTCGCAACAAAGAAAAATAGCGCTAGAAACGCAATAAAAGTCATAAAAATAAGGGAATATTTATATTCCCTTTTTTCGTTATGTGGTATAATGTACTATAGTTGCAAGGAGCGATACTATTTATGAAAGATTTGGCCTACATCACTTTACAACAAGCATTGAAAAAATATGATTTAGTTACGACCGGAGGTCACGCTAAAATCGTTATTCAAAACGGTGAAGTTAAAGTTGATGGAGTCATTGAAACAAGACGCGGCCGTAAACTTTATGGCGGTGAAAAAATTGCCTATAACGAGAAAGTTGCCATCGTCGAACATGTTGATTAGTAACCTTGAACTACTGGATTACCGTAACTACCCAAAGCTAAGTGCCATTTTCACAAGTGGCCTTAATGTCATTATTGGCGATAACGGAGTCGGTAAAACAAACATCGTGGAAGCGATTGATCTTTTTGGTTTTGCGAAAAGTTTCCGCACAAATGAAACGAAAAACTTAATTCGTCAAGGCACGAAAAAAGCAATCATTGTCGCCACGATCCACACTCCAAGCCGCACTGAGATTCAAATCGAATTACAAGAACGAAGCAAAAGAGTGTTAGTGAACGGAAAAGTAATTCCGAAACTATCGCACCTTAGTCGTTATGTAAGTTGTACAACCTTCCAACCCGAAGACGTACTCTTCTTCGATGACGCACCAGCGAAAAGAAGAAGGTTTATCGATACGAACATCGTGCGCCAAGATGAAGTCTACCTTGCAGCGCTCTCGCGTTATGAAAAGCTGCTAAAAGAACGCAACGCACTCCTAAAACAAGAAAACAGTGAAGAGTTATTAAAACTCATTGACACCCCCTTTCTTGAAGAAGCGGCAATCGTCGTCGCTAAAAGAATGACCTATATTAAAGATTTAGCGGATTCAGTTAATAAAATACTTAAAGAATTAACAAATGAGTTCCTAAATCTCAAATTACAATATAGTTCTTCATTAGGGAGTAAGGAAACAATCTTAAAAAGTGGTCGCAAAGTTCTTGAAAGTGTCCGCCAAAGAGAAAAGGCGCTAGAGTCAACAACGCTAGGTCCGCACCGCGATGATCTTATTGCTATCTTAAATGGAAGAAACGTCAAAGAACACGCTTCACAGGGGCAAAAAAGATTGATTGCCATCGCCTTAACACTCGCCCCATACTTTATGGAAAAAGAAGACCATAAAAAGCCGATTATTATTCTTGATGATGTCTTAAGTGAATTAGACGAAAATCATCAAGAACGATTAATAAATTTATTACTTAAATGTAAGCAATCCTTCATTACTGCAACGCGTTATGATAACCACGCTCATGCAATATATGAAGTAACCGACACGAAAGAAATTAGGAGGATTAACTAACATGAGTGATGAACACAAAAAACATGTTGTCGATGAAGAATTAGAACAAGCTAAAAAAGATTTAAAAGCTCGAGAGTCTTACACTGCTGAAGATATCGAGGTCTTAGAAGGTTTAGTTGCCGTTCGTGAACGTCCTGGAATGTATATTGGGACAACCGGCATTCCGGGATTACACCACCTTGTGTGGGAAATCGTTGATAACGCGGTTGACGAAGCTTTAGCCGGGTTTTGCGATACAATTATCGTCTCTTTAAATAAAAACGGCTCCGTTAGCGTTAGCGATAATGGCCGGGGAATGCCGACCGGTATCGTTTCAAAAACGGGCAAATCAGCAGTCGAAACGATTTTTACTGTTTTACATGCTGGTGGTAAATTTGGTAAAGGTGCCTATCAAGTAGCAGGTGGTCTCCACGGTGTAGGGGCAGCAGTTGTCAACGCTTTAAGTGAAAAAGTTGAAGTAAACGTTTATAAAGATGGCGTAGAATATTACCTTTCATTTGTAGACGGTGGAAAAACCGAAGGCGCGCTCCAAGCAATTGGTAAAACCGATAAAAGAGGAACGAAAGTTACCTTTAAACCGGACCCCAAAATATTCCAAGAATCAGTAACCTTTGAATATAAAACAGTGAGCAACCGGTTACGACAAATGGCGTATTTAAATCGGGGCATTAAAATTGTCATTGAAGATTTAAGAGAAGCAGAAGTAAAACGTGAAGAGTTCCATTATGAAGGGGGAATCGCTGAATACGTTACCCATATTAATAAAACAAAAACCCCAATTACGGAAGATGTCATTTTTATTGAAGGTAAAGGAGACGTTGAAGTTGCCGGAAATAAAAGTCATATTCTAGTGGAAGTTGCCATTCAATATACGACTGAATATAAGGAAACAATTTTCAGTTTCGCTAACAATATTCAAACTGGTGATGGTGGTACGCACGAACAAGGGTTTAGACTCGCAATGGGACGTATATTCAATAACTACGCTCGCGATTATAAATTCCATAAAAATGAAGATGATCGCTTTATTTATGAAGACGTCGCCGAAGGGATGACCGCAATTATTTCTATTAAACACCCTGCGCCCCAATTTGAAGGGCAAACGAAAGGTAAATTAGGTAACACTGATGTCCGCAGTGTCGTCTCACAAGTTGTGGGCGATAAACTTGAAGAGTATTTAATGGAAAATCCAACCGAAGCAAAATTAATATTAGAAAAGATTATGCTTTCAAGCAAAGCACGGCGGGCTGCTACTTTAGCGCGTGAAGGAATTCGCCGCAAAGATGGTATTGAATTTACAACATTACCGGGTAAGTTAGCGGATTGCTCAAGTCGTAACCCTGAAGAAGCTGAGCTCTTTATCGTTGAAGGTAATAGTGCGGGTGGTAGCGCCAAAAACGGTCGTAACCGGCACACGCAAGCAATCTTACCATTACGCGGAAAAATCTTAAACGTGCAAAAAGCCCAGGAGCGAAGAATTTATGAAAACGCCGAAATTGGCAACATGATTCAAGCGATTGGCGCGGGAATTGCCGAAGAATTCGATATTTCAAAAGCTCGTTATCATAAAATTATTATTATGACAGACGCCGACGTTGATGGTAGTCACATTCGCGTACTCTTATTAACGTTCTTTAACCGCTTTATGCGCCAACTTTTACAACATGGTTATGTTTATATTGCGCAACCACCGTTATATAAAGTTGAATATCGCGGTAAAAAATATTATTGCTATAACGATGAGCAATTAGAACAACTAAAAGTTGATCTTGATTTAAGACCTGGCTATCCATTCCAACGCTATAAAGGGCTTGGGGAAATGGATGCCCAACAATTATGGGAAACAACAATGGATCCCCAAAACCGCAAACTTTTCCAAGTGCAAATTGAAGACGCGATTGCCGCTGATACAATCTTTGAAGAGTTAATGGGTGAAAAAGTTGAACCTCGCAAAGACTTCATTAATGAAAATGCCCTCTTTGTGAAAAACTTAGACATTTAAAAAGGAGCAAGTTATGAGTGAAGATAATAAAAAGGATTTACCAATTGAAGAAGAAGAAAAACACGAATTAGAAGGTATTGATTCGGGGGTTCACCCGCTTGACGTTGTCGATGAAGTAAAAAAATCGTTCCTTGATTATGCAATGTCGGTTATCGTAAGTCGGGCTATTCCTGATGTACGCGATGGCTTTAAACCAGTCCACCGCCGTATTGTTTATGCCATGGATGAAACGGGGATGACACCAGACAAACCGCATAAAAAAAGTGCACGGATTGTCGGAGACGTCATGGGTAAATATCACCCACATGGTGACCAAGCTATTTATTCGACTTTAGTGCGGATGGCCCAACCCTTTAGCCTTCGTTATACATTAGTAGATGGCCACGGGAACTTTGGGAGTGTCGATGGTGACGAAGCTGCCGCGATGCGTTATACCGAAGCACGGATGAGTAAGATTGCAACCGAAATGGTGCGCGATATTAAGCTTGACACTGTAGATTTTATCGATAACTATGATGGGAGTGAAAAAGAACCCGAAGTATTACCGTCACGGATGCCAAACTTAATTGTTAACGGCAGTGATGGTATTGCCGTTGGAATGGCAACTTACATGGTGCCTCACAACTTAACAGAAACAATTAACGCGATTCGTTTAGTAGCCGAAAGACCAGATGTTACCCCACGCGAAATTATGGAAGAAGCAATGTTTGGTCCTGACTTTCCAACCGGGGCAACCATTCTTGGTCGTAAAGGAATCTTAGACTATTTTGAAACCGGGGAAGGAAGCATTATTGTCCGTGCAAAAACGCACTTTGAAGAAAAAGGCGATCGTACAACCATTGTGATTGATGAATTCCCATATAAGCTTAATAAGGCTAATACAATCGAACAAATTGCAATTTTAGTGCGCAATAAAGAAATTGATGGCATCGTTGATATTCGCGATGAATCAAATAAAGAAGGTATTCGGGTCGTTATTGAATTACGGCGTGATGTTGTTCCTGAAGTTGTCTTAAATAACTTACTAAAACAAACAAGATTACAAACTTCATATAAAATTACTAACCTTTGTTTAGTGAACAAAGCACCTCGTATTTTAAATATGAAGCAACTTATTGAAGAATACTTAAACTTCCAAGTGGAAATTATAAGAAGACGGACAAGTTATCAATTAGCCCAAGCCGAAGCGCGTGATCACGTCGTGGAAGGACTTTTAAAAGCGATTGATAATATTGATGAAATAGTCGCCATTATTAAAAATAGTGAATCAGGCGAAGACGCTTCACAAAAACTTATGGCCCGCTTTGACTTTAGCGAAATTCAAACTCGTGAAGTACTTAGTATGACCCTAAGACGGTTAACGGGGTTAGAAAAAGATAAATTAAATAAAGAACGCGAACAACTATTAATCGCTATTGATCGCTACCGCTTCATTTTAGCGGCGCGGGAAAACATGGTTGATGTCGTCTTAACCGAACTTGATGAAATTAAAGCTAAATACGGTGACGAAAGACGGACTGAATTAAGTGATGATGTCGCGGATATTGATAATGAAGACTTAATTCCAGTTGAAGATATCGTCGTTATCCTTACAAAACAAGGCTATATTAAGCGGGTTGACCCTGAAGAATTTAGAATGATAAAAAGAGGTGGGGTCGGCGTTAAAGGAATGCGTACGAAAGAAGAAGACGTTGTCGATATCATCTTACACACGATAACGCACACCGATGTTTTATTCTTTACTGATAAAGGAAAAGTGTATCGGAAACGCGGTTATCAAATTCCAGCATTTAGACGGGAAGGTAAAGGCTTACCAGTCATTAACCTTTTAGGCTTTGAAAAAGATGAATCAGTAAGAGCGATGGTTAGCATTGATGAATATGACGCTGATCGTTACTTATTCTATGTCACTCGTAACGGTGTTGCCAAAAGAACAACATTAACAGAGTTCTCGCGCATTAACCAAAGCGGAAAGATCGCTATTGATTTACGAGAAGGCGATGAATTAATGGATGTTAAAGTAACCGACGGCACCGCCACAATTGGCATTGGGGCAAGTAACGGTAAAATGGTTAAATTTAAAGAAACCGACGTTCGCTCCATGGGTCGTAACGCTGCTGGGGTCCGTGGTATTAACTTAGAAGAAGGTGAAGTCGTTGTCGGCGTTACCACGAGTCTTGAAGGTGAATTAATCTTTGCCCTTTCAACGAAAGGTTATGGTAAATTAACGCACGCTGATAACTATCGCTTAACAAGAAGAGGTAGTAAAGGGGTAATTACGATTAAAGAAAGCGAAAGAACGGGCACTTTAGCCGGGATTCGCGCAATTCGCGGTGACGAAGACTTATTTGTAACAACGAATTCAGGAATGATCGTACGGACAAACTTTGAAGAAATTAATGAAACTGGTCGTAACACACTCGGTGTTCGCGTAATTCGCTTACGGGCCGATGACGTCGTTTCCAGTTTTGCAGTCGTGGAAAAAGGTGTCGGTGGCGACATCGATGATGACGGCGAAGAAAACGAAGAATAGGATAAAAAAAGGTTATGAAAGTACTAGTGTATTTTCCGCGAAAGAAGGTTGATATCTTCTTTGAAGGGGCAATGCTTGAAAGTATTATTAAAAGAGCGTGCCGAAATAATGAAGTAACAATTATCGATAAAATCAATAAAGACGTCGATATTGCAAACTTTATTAATTTAAACGCGGCAAGTACACTAGCGATTCGTAACGCAATTGGTTTAAGCATTCCAACCATACTTTGGATGTTTTGGGCTAATAATGATAACCAAGCACGCATTATTGAAGTTAAAAAAGATGGTAGTGAATATATTCCAAATTCCCGCCTTGATGTCATTAATATGATGGATGGAGTCGTTGTCCCAACAAACGAAGGAAGACTTATTTTAAGAAAATTAGGGGTTAAGATTCCGGTCTTTGTAATCCCCGGAGCAGTCGGAGTGTCGCGCTTAGATAAATTAAAGACAAATAAAGTAGATATCTTTAGACGTTACTTTAGAATCGCTGATGATAAAAAGTATACGATTTCAGTTATGAATGTGCGGGCGAGACATGAACTTGAACAATTAAACGTGTTAGCAGGGATGATGCCTGAATATAATTTCTATGCCCTCATTAGTGCCGGAACTTCGACACTGGACAGATTACGATTAAGAGCGTTAAATAAATTGACGAGCAAAAACTTAATTGTTAGTGAACTAGTGCCTGAAGACGTATATCGAAGCGGCCTTATCGGTGCGAGTTTCTTTATTAACTTAGGTTTTGAAAAGATGAATGTGATGACCCTTTACGAACCAATGTATTTAAAAGTACCGTTAATTATGAACAAAAAGACTGTCTTTTCTGAAATTATAAATAGTGAAAAAGCCGTTTTAGTGAATAACGCTGAAGAAGCAGCGATGGCGATGGACGGAAAAGACTTCGCAGCCCTGAGTGAAAAAGGTTATGCTTATACGCAAAAAGTTAATAAAGATTCATTTATGGAAGCGATAATGAACTTATTTAATAAAATATACACGCGTTTATTGAAATAAATACTTTTTATTTGTAAAATAAAGATGTTCGGTGAAGAGGCTAGTAATAATTAGGAGTTAAGAAGTGACTCGCTGATAGTGGGAAGGCGGGAACGAGTAATTATGAATTCCACCTTGGAGAATAAAGCTTAATCGCTTCGTTCGTTGCGTTAAAACGAAAATGAGATACGTAAGTATAAACTTAGGTGGCACCACGTTAATGTAACGTCCTAATATAGGGCGTTTTATTTTTTATTAAAAGGAGAACTAATATGTTAGACATTAACCTAATTCGTAAAGAACCAGAAAAAGTAAGAAAAGCATTACTTAAAAAAGGTTGGGACTTTAATCCGCAAGAACTTTTAGAACTTGATGAAAAAAGACGGGAAATCCGTTTTGTCGTTGAAGAAACAAAGGCTAAATTAAACAAATTAAGCGCTAGTGTACCCATTGTTAAAAAAGAAGGGGGCGACATTAAAAAAATCTTTGAAGAAGTAAAAGTGTTAAAAAGCGAAAACGAAGAACGAGAAAAAACATTAAAACTATTAGATGAACAAGTGTTTGATATTTTAGCTGCGCTCCCCAATATGCCAGATGACGATCTTTTACCAGGCGAAAAAGAAAACAATAAAGTTGTATATACCTTTGGTAAAAAACGTGATTTTACGTTTAAAATTAAAGACCACGTTGAGCTATGTGAATCATTAGGAATTATTGATTACAAAAGAGCTGCCAAAATTAGTGGTAGCGGAACTTGGATTTATACCGGCATCGGCGCCCAACTTGAATGGGCATTATTAAACTTTTTCATGGCCGAACATTTAAAAGCTGGTTATGAAATGATTTTACCGCCCCATATATTAAATTATGAAAGTGGATTTACTGCGGGACAATTTCCTAAATTTAAAGAAGACGTCTTTTGGCTTGAAGGAACGGAACCGCAAAAGTTTTTATTACCAACAAGTGAAACGGCGCTCGTTAACTTCCACCGTGATGAAATTTTAAAAGCAGAAGAATTACCGCGTAAATATTTTGCCTACACGCCATGTTACCGCAAAGAAGCGGGTAGTTATCGGACCGAAGAACGGGGAATGATTCGTGGCTATCAATTTAATAAAGTTGAAATCTTCCAATATACAAAAGCTGAAGATTCAAATAAAGCGTTTGAAGAAATGGTGCTTCACGCGCAAGGCTTAGTGGAAAAACTAGGGCTTCATTTCCAAGTTAGTAAACTAGCGGCCGGTGATTGCAGTCACGGAATGGCCCGTACTTACGATATTGAAGTATTTATCCCATCAATGAATATTTATAAAGAAGTAAGTAGTGTCAGTAACGCTCGCGACTATCAAGCACGCCGCGGAATGGCAAGATACCGCAATCAAGAAACGAACCAAGTTGAATACTTACATACTTTAAATGGTTCGGGGCTAGCAACTTCAAGATTAATCCCCGCTATTGTTGAACAATATCAACAAGAAGATGGCTCGGTAATTGTGCCGGAAGTTCTCCGTCCATTCCTAGGCGTTAGCGTTTTACATATTAAAGACTAATTGCTATAATGAAGGTGCCATCGCGATGGTTAATCTTCGAACCAGGTCAGGACGGGAACGTAGCAGCCTTAAGATTACTTAATCATGTGCGGTGGTTTTAATTTATATGATGAAAAAAGATGAAAAATACATGCGTTTAGCACTTAAAGAGGCGCAAAAAGCGGCCCTTATTGACGAAGTTCCCGTCGGAGCGGTTATTGTTTTAGATGGCAAAGTAATCGCGCGTGGTTTTAATAAGCGCGAAATAAATAATGACCCGCTAGGCCACGCGGAAATAATTGCCATTAAAAAGGCAAGTAAAAAACTTAAAACATGGCGGATGACGGAGTGCGAAATATATGTCACTGTTGAACCATGTGCAATGTGTGCTGGCGCCATTATGTGGAGCCGCTTTAAAAGAATAATCTATGGTACGAACGATCCAAAAGGGGGAGCGACTGGCGAAACTTTTAATCTTTTTGATCAAAAAATAGTAAATCACGTCCCGGAAATTACCGGGGGAGTATTAAAAGAAGAGTGCAAAACGATTATTCAAGACTTTTTCCGTAAAAAACGACAAATGTAGTTTGAATATTTAAAATCCAGCCATTTTATCTTGAAAAGATAAGGAAAAAATTAGACAATGTATTAACAAAACCTTTAAAGGAGGTTTATTTATGCTTGTATTAAGAGATATTTTTAAAGATTATTACGTTGCGAAAAAACCGCTTCATGTTTTAAAAGGCATCAATTTATCATTTCCTAAACAACAATTTGTAACAATTCTTGGTCCGTCAGGTTGTGGTAAGACAACCCTTTTAAACTTAATCGGTGGTTTAGATAAATATACATCGGGTGATTTAATTATTGAAGGGAAGTCGACGAAATTGTTTAAAGATAAAGACTGGGATGCTTATCGTAATCACCGTGTCGGCTTTGTTTTTCAAAGTTACAATTTAATTCCTCATTTAAGCATCATTGAAAACGTTGAAATTTCTCTTACCCTTTCGGGAATGGGTAGTAAAGAGCGTCGTGAAAAAGCAAAAGTAGCGTTAATTGATGTCGGACTAGAAAGTGAATTATACAAAAAGCCAAATCAACTTTCTGGTGGACAACTGCAACGTGTCGCAATTGCTCGCGCCATTGTAAATGATCCAACAATTGTCTTAGCGGACGAACCAACGGGCGCTCTTGATAGCAAAACAAGTGAACAAGTAATTGGTATATTAAAAGAAATTAGTAAAACAAGACTCGTTATTATGGTTTCTCATAACGAAAAACTAGCGCTTAAAGTAAGCGACCGTATTATTCGGATGTTAGACGGAAAAATTACAAGTGACACAAGTGAAGAAGAAAAAACTTCACCAAAAGAAGTAACTGAACACGAGCAAAACAAAGGGACGGCGATGTCTTTTTTTACCGCTCTTAAAAGTAGCTATAAAAACATTTTGACGAAAAAAGGACGCACCATCTTAACTGCCCTTGCGGGATCACTTGGTATTATTGGTATTGGCTTAGTTGCCGCTGTTAGTAATGGTTTCCAAGGCTATATTGACCGTATGGAACGGGATACGATGGCGAGCTACCCGCTTGCCGTCTTTGGCGAAACGATCGATATTTCGACGGGGGTTAAAAGACCAAGCACCGAAAACTTATTTCCAGAAGGCGAAGAAGTTTTAGTCTATGACGAAGAAGATAAAGAAAACCAAACCTTTACTTTTAATAAAAACTTTATTACGGAAGAGTTTTTAACTCTTGTTGACTCATTAAAAACCGATGGACTAGCGGTAAGTACGATGATTAATTATCCGTCACAAATGCAAATTATCGCCAAACCACCGACTGGGGACGCGATTTCTGTAAGTAGACCGAATTATAATCGCTTTACACCATTACCAAATGGTACATTTACCCAATTACCAGGAGATGAAGCATATATTCGTGAGTTTTATGACCTACTAGGACAAAACTCGAGGTTCCCGCAAAACAAAAATGAAATAATGCTCGTGG
>JBAZCS010000012.1:0-25986 GCA_041654855.1 Bacilli bacterium
AACTTATCGAAATACCCCAGGCAATGTAGCCAAAACTAATAAAGGCTTTCCGTTTCCCAAGGCGATCGCTTAACGCTCCCATAAATAATGTCGTTATCGTTGCTGCCGCGGCACTTAAGGCCACCATCCACGGCACAAAACTTGCGTCTTGTGTTTGTTCAAATAAATACAAATTCAAAAACATGTTTTCAATTGCCCACGCTAATTGACCAACTAATCCTGCAATTATAAGCGACAACCAATTCCTCACACCAACTTTATTCATGTAAGTACCACCTATCAATGTATTAATTATAGCATAAGTGATATAGTTTAAATTGCGTTTTATAAGCCTAAAACATATAAATTTAAAAAAAGTAGCAAAAAAAATAACATCGTAAACATACGATGTTATATTACCAGATGGTGCCCCAAGCCGGACTTGAACCGGCGACACATGGATTTTCAGTCCATTGCTCTACCTGCTGAGCTATCGGGGCGCCTGGCGGATCAGAAGGGGATCGAACCCTCGATCTTCTCCGTGACAGGGAGACATGTTAACCACTACACCACTGATCCGGCTTTACATATAATAATAAATATTAGTGTTTAATGCAAGTATTATAGTACCAAATTATATAATTTGGAAAATAACATTCCTTAGTGCGGGTTCATATGAACGTGACAATGTAAAACTTTAAAGTTTTGTTCCACATAATGGTGCACATTTTCGCTTATTAAATGCGCTTCTTCAAAACTTAAGTCTTTACTAACACCAATTTCAACATCAACATAATAATTATTCATATGGCGGCGTACTTTAAGGTCATCGACAGAAATAACCCCTATTTGCATAAGTATTGCTTCTTTTATGCGTTCAATTGTCTTTTTACTTGGTGAAGCATCGGTTAAATAATAGGCTGCTTCTTTAATGATTTTAACACTGGTATTTACAATAATAATGATAATGATAAGCGCGCCAATGAATTCAAAGATAAATAAATTAAACTGGGCTAAGATGATGGCAATAATACTAACAGCGGTCGCAAAGATATCACTAAGATGATTATAAGCATCACCTTTAAGGGCCGGTCTTTTAAACTTTTTAAACGCTAAATAATTAATTACAAAGAGCACAACTTTAATTAAGACACTAATAATAGCAACATATAAAGCGATAATGTTAGGTGCGCTAAATGGTTCATTATTTAAAAAGGAAACAAGACCGGTCACAGCTTCGACCCCGAGTAAGATCGTACTAAACAAAATAAATAATCCTAAGCCAAAATATAGTAATCCTTCATATTTTTGATGCCCATAATGGTGATTGGCGTCTGGTGCTCGATTTGAAGCCTTTAAAATAATTATAAGCATGACACTTATGGCGACATCAAATAAAGAATTATAACCGTCACTAATAAGCGACGGCGAAATATATTGATAACCCGCCCATAACTTTATCACCGTTAATACTATGTTTAAAAAGAGGGTGACATAAAGTAATATATGCAGTTGATAATTGTGTCTTTTCATAATGTGTATTTTATTCTTTCTTAGCCCTTTATTCAATTACTATATGTAATATAAGAAAAAAGACCACATTTTTGTGGCCTTATCTTTCCATTCGTCCGTTATAGGCCGAAGTTCCCCCCATAACATTTATAATTTTATAGCCGTATGTTGCTAAAACTTTCGCTGCTTCTAAACTGCGGGCCCCCGTCGCACATAAAAGATAATGTTCTTCTTCTTTATTTAATGCTTCAAGTTCAAAATTACTAAGCGGCATATTTTTTGACCCCGGAATATGCCCCATTTGATATTCAAAAGGTTCACGGACATCAATAATGCTTAACTTATTACCTTGGCGAATTAATTGTGATAAATCATTCGCCATAATCGTTTTAAAACTACTCATCTTTAATAACATTCTCCGGCATCGCTACTTTGTAAATGCCGTAGGAGCCATTTAAGTTATAAGCCGTATAACCAGAAGCCTTTAATATCCGTTCCGCGTTATAACTTCGGGTGCCACTTTCGCAATAAAGAATAATTTCTTTATCAAGTGGTAAATCTTCAAATTCATCACGGAAGCGTTCAATCGGCATATTAATCGAACCTTTAATATAGCCGTGCTTAGCCCGTTCTCTTTCACTACGGACATCGACGACAAGCGCACCTTTTTTAACGTAAGCTTCTAATTCATGGTATTCAACAATATCGGTAATGCCAAGCATCACATTACTTGCGTAATAACCGGCTAAGTTAATAATGTCTTTAGCCATTCCAAACGGGGGCGCATAACTAAATTCTAGTTCTGGCCATTCCGTAATCGGCATTTTTGCTTTAATCGCCGTCGCAATAACGTCAATGCGTTTATCGACGCCTTTTTGGCCAACACCTTGGGCCCCATACACTAAGCCGGTTTCTGGATTAAAGATTACTTTTAAATAAATAGCAGTCGCACCTGGATAATATGTCGCATGATCAAACCATTGTAAGTAAAGTGGTTGATATGGTAACTTCGCCGCTTTAACTTGTCTTTCATTAAGCCCAGTCGAGGCAAAACTTTGATCAAAGAGTTTTAAAATCGCGGTACCTAAGCTACCACGATTAAAGGTTTTATAACCTCCTAAATGGTCAGCGACTTGCCGTCCTTGGCGGTTGGCCGGATTTGCAAGGGCGATGCTAACAAGATCACCGGTAATTTCATGTTTTACTAAAATAGCGTCCCCGACAGCGTAAACGTGATCGACACTTGTTTTATAATGTTCATCAACCAGGATAAAGCCCCGGTTATTCGTTTTAACGCCACTACCCTTTAAAAAGTCAGTATCAGCAATGACGCCAATACTCATGACGACAAAATCAAAATCGACTTCTGCGCCACTTTTTAAATAAGCGACTTTATCTTTAACTTCCACTACTTCATCATCAGCATATACAGTAATGCCATTTTTAATTGCTTCAAGGCGGGCAAACTCTGCCATTTCCCGGTCAAACGGCGGTAAAATGTGTTTTGCTTTTTCCACAATAATAACTTCAAAACCTTTATGGCGTAAGTTTTCAGCTACTTCTAAGCCAATAAAACCGGCGCCAATGACAATAGCTTTATGAATACCATCACGGTTAACGCGTTCTTGCAGCCGATCTAAATCGGGAATATTACGTAACACATATGTATCTTCTTTGGCTAAACCAGGAATATCAATCATAAAGGGTCGCGCGCCCGGCGAGAGCACTAGTTCGTCATATGACAAACGGCTTTTTTCGCTACCCCTTTTAATCTCCACTTCTTTTTCATCGGGAAATATCGCGGTCACTTCCGTTTCCGTTAAAACATCAATTTCAAAACGCGCGCCGAGTCGTTCTTTTGTTTCGACAATAAGCCGGTGTCTTTTCGTAATGACATCGCCAAGGGCATAAGGAAGCCCACAATTAGCAAAGGAAACATAAGGTCCTTTATCAATAACTATTACTTCATGAAAGGGGTGTAATCTTTTATAGCGGGTGGCAAAGCTCATGCCTCCAGCGACTCCCCCGACTACGACAATTCTTTTTTCATCCATTATATTAATTCTCCTACCGCGTTATTATACCCCATGGGGTATATTTAACGGCTGTAAATGCTTACTAAATAATTATAACCTAAACATAGTAAAAAACTACATACAATCGTAAAAGAAAAGGGTGCTTACTATATAAACAATTTCAAATAGTTATAAATTTATAGATATTTAATTACTATTATCGTTATCAATTATATCAGCGTAGATAACATTATTTTCAAGGACATGAGGCTTACTATTTTGTGCAACATCACCATCAATAATGTCATCTTCATTCACATGAGTAACGGCTATCTCTAATAAGGCGATGAGGCGCCGCATTCTTAATAAATAAAAGAGCAGACTAAGCGCAAAAAGAATAAGCGCAAAAATCATCAGGCCAATACTTGCTTTTTCAATAAAGGAAACAACTGCGCCTCCGTTATCATTAAAGATGTCTGCAAAGTCTTTCGATAATAAAATTAAGCCAAACGTTACGATGACAATAATGATTGAAAATAATGGCAAAGGCGTGAAATATGGGGGAGAAAATATAAACGATTAAGGAAAATAAAAAGAGAAAGATTGACATTACCATCCAAAAGATCGA
This sequence comes from Bacilli bacterium, assembly GCA_041654855.1. Lineage (GTDB taxonomy): Bacteria > Bacillota_I > Bacilli_A > RFN20 > CAG-826 > UBA1361. The sequence goes on from JBAZCS010000012.1 coordinate 4,135, forward strand.
ACGGCGTACTTTCCGTGTTGCCTGGTAAAGAACATAATCTGCACTATAGTTTTTATTGCGTCTTGCCTTAATAAATACCTCCTACTTCTGCATATCTATTATAAGGATAAATTGAACTTAACCTAAATATATACGATACTAACTATAAAAAAAGACATCTCTTTTGTGGAGATGTCGCTAATTTCTTTGGTTGCGGGGGAAGGATTTGAACCTACGACCTCCGGGTTATGGGCCCGACGAGCTACCACTGCTCTACCCCGCGATGTATAAATATTATACCACCAAAAAAATATAATGCAAATTTTATGTCTAATATAGCTTCGCTATTTACTTACTTTTTAAGCGATCGGTAATTTCTTGGGCTTTCCGATAAATTTCTTCAATTGGTTCATCAAGGAAAAATTGCCCGTTTTCATAAAGCACTTTCCCGTTAATCATCGTCATTAATACATTAGCCTTACTACCTGAATAAACAATGTTTTTCTCAATGTTATTAATTGGTTGCATGTTTGGTTGATGTAAATCAATCATAATAATGTCGGCGACACTACCTTCACTTAAATAACGGGCATCAAGCATGTTAAGTAAGGTGGCGCCATTAACGGTTGCCATTTTAAGAACGTCATAAGCATCAACCACACTAGCGTCCATTTCCCGTAGTTTAGCAAGTCCTGTCACCAGCCACATCTCCTTAAAGAAATCAAGGGCGTTATTACTAGCGGGACCGTCAGTGCCAATCCCGATATTTATGCCTTCATCTAAATAACGTTTAATCGGAGCAATCCCACTTGCAAGTTTTGTATTCGCACTAGGATTAGTGACAATACTTAAGTTCCGTTTTTTATAAACAGCAAAGTCTGCGTCCGTAAAGTGGACTCCGTGGAAGCCACCACCGCCATATTTATATAAACCTAAGTTATCAATGTAAACCGCCGGGGTAACCCCGTGTCTTTTAATACAATCTTCCACTTCTTGTTTTGTTTCACTAATATGACTCCAAATTGGGGCTTTTAATTCATGGGCTGCTTTAGCGAGTTCTTTTAATATTTCTGGTGTTGATGTATATTCGGCGTGGAAACCAAGATGATAAGAAACAAGGGGATGCATCTTATTAATCGTATGATACGCCGCTTTCATTTCTTCAACACTTTCTTTATATTGGGTTACTGTTCCTACAAGAGCAGCGCGGAAACCAACATCTATCGCACTACGCGCCGTTTCTAATGGCGAATAATACATATCAAAGCAAAGGGTGATGCCACTTGTTAAATATTCGGCAAACGCTACTTTTGCTAAAACGTATTGGTCCCCAGGTTGAAGTTTATCTTCAAGTGGAAACACCGCTTCATGAAGCCACTCAAAAAGTGGTAAGTCATCAGCGTAACTTCGCAAGAAAGTCATCGGCGAGTGCGTGTGCACATTTTTAAAGCCCGGCATGAGTAAATTGCCTTCTGCGTTAATGATGCGGTCAAAAGGTTCATCAAGATCAAGACTTGGTCCGACATAAACAATGCGCCCATCTTTAACATGGATTTCACCGTTAAATAATGGACGATTGTCTTCCATAGTTAGGATTAAGGCGTTAATGAAACGAATTCTCATAATTAGTACCTCATTTTAGTTATATATATTATACTACTTTTTATTATAAATAAAAAACATGGACGAATCCATGTTTTCTTTGAAGTGTAATAATATTTATTCTTCGTTATAAGGAACAATATTTTCTGATGTTGCGCCACAATATTCGCAATAATCAGGATTATCAATAATCATTCCACAAAGTAGACATAAATATTTTTGTTCTGATCCTAAAACCATATATAATCCCCTTTTCTATATAATTCAATTATACACAAATCTTCAGCGTTGTAAATTAAGACTATAAAAGAGTTTTACCGAATTAATCATTAATGATAGAAACAAGGTGGTCTTCAATTGGTAAAATCTCTAGGATTGGGTCTTTATCTTTTTGGTTAATCGTATTCGTAATGATTATTTTCTTTAATCCAAGCGCTTTAATTTTACTAAGCCCATTGTGGCTAAGCACACCGTGGGTAGCGGCGACATAAACTTCTTTTACGCCTTGTTCTTGAAGCGCAGTGACTGCACTGACTAATGTGTTACCTGTATCAATGATATCTTCGATGATAAGAGCGGTTTTACCTTTAGTGTCACCTTCAATACTTTTAATTTCGACTGTATGGGTTGAAGTTCTTTCTTTATTAATAAGGACAAAACTAGCGTTTTTAAAAGCACTCGCTACATATTTTGCGGCGTTAAAGCGACCATGATCAGGAGCGACAATGACGACATTTTTTAAATCAAGACTTTGGAAATAAGCGACAAAGTTATCAAGCATCGTTAAATTATAAACTGGTGTCTTAAAGTATTCGGTAATTACCGGATTATGTAAGTCAAAAGTAAAAATATTACTAATGTAACTACTATTTAAAATATTAGCGACAACGCGACTAGCAACCGCCCGGTTATCCGCCCGCTTTTTATCTTGGCGACTAAAAGGTAAATACGGAACGATTAAGTTAACCCGATGTGGGTTTGTGTTTTCTAGTGTATCAAGCGTCATCATCACCCGCATTAATACGTCACTTGGACTACCGTTATCTTGAATTAGAAAATAAACATCACCATTTTCCGGCACTGGTGGCAATTTAACACTAAATTCCCCAAACGAATATTCTAAAAGGGCGATTTCAAAAAGCGGAACGCCGGTTTTTAAACTTAAACTTTCCGCCATTGGTTTGCTTTCGGCAAAGTAAATAATATATTTATTATGCTTCATACTAATAATTGTATCTTAATTTCGGTTTTTATTACACAATTCTTTTTAAAAGGGCATCAATTTCCCCTAACTTCTTTTTAATTTCATCTTCACTACTATTAAATATACAATGTTCTAAGTGGGCACTTAAGATTTCATGATTCACACTTTTCAAAAGCGCAATCGCGGCTAAAAGTTGATTAGATATATCAAGACAGTACGCATCTTCTGCGACCATTTTGCTAATTCCTTCTAATTGTCCTTTAGCGATATTTAGTTTTCTTGTTACTTTTTTGACATTAGCTTTCATGTACTTTACTCCTTTTTCATCTTTAATCTTTTTATAAAGAGAGCATTAATAACGACAAAGATACTTGAGACCGACATTAAAGCACTAGCAATCATTGGATTTAACACGAAATGATTAAAGATTGCAAAGTTAAATAATCCGGCCGCCATCGGTATCATAATGATGTTATAAAAGAATGCCCAAAATAAATTCCACTTAATTGTCTTCGTAACTTTTTTCGCGAGTTTAATTGCTTTTAATACATCATAGGGATCATCATTTACTAAAATAATATCTGCACTATCTAAAGCAATTTGTGTCCCGCTCCCAAGTGCAATACCAATATTACTTTGTTCAAGTGCGGGGGCGTCATTAATACCGTCTCCGACCATAGCAACAGTTAAACCGTGACTTTGTATTAAGGCTACGGTTTTTGCTTTTTCGTCTGGTAATACTTCACTATATACTTCTAAAATACCAAGTTTTTGCGCTAAATGAGTAGCGTTTTGCGCGTTATCACCAGTTAATAAGATTGGTCTAATTCCAGCTTTCTTTAACTCTTTAATCGTTAAAAGGCTACTTTCTTTAATGTCATCTTGAAGAATAAATGCTCCTAAATATACGCCATTTTTAGCAACATAAATATGCGTACCAATATCACTAGGTGCACTAAACTGCACACCATTCTCATGTAGTAATCTTGCGTTACCAATTAAGTAATCATCATCTTGATATTTCCCAACCATTCCAAGTCCTGGCATATAATGCGCGTCACTTACTTTTTCTTCAATGTGGCCATTTTCTTCTAAATAACTAATAAGCGCTAAAGCAAGGGGGTGATCATTTAGTCTTTCTAACCCCATTATTACCCCGGCAGTTTCTTTTAAAGTATCGTTATCGATCGTTACTTTATTAACCGTTAAAAAGCCCGTGGTAATTGTTCCTGTTTTATCAAATATTACAGCGGCAACCTTATTTAATTCGTCTAATGCTTTAGCGTTTTTTATTAAGATACCGTGTTCGGCTCCTTTACCGGTCCCGACCATCACAGCGACAGGGGTCGCAAGCCCAAGCGCACAAGGACAACTAATAACAAGCACCGTAATCGCTAAGTTAAACGCGACTTCAACATTACTAAATATGGCCCATGCCGCAAACACAATAAGCGATAAAACAATAATAATCGGCACGAAAATACCCGCAATCTTATCAGCAAGGATTTGGAGCGGCGCCTTACTCCCCGCCGCGTCTTCAACCATCTTAATGATTTGATTTAACATCGTGTCTTCCCCAGTACGGGTAACTCTAAATTCAAAAGAACCACTGCGATTTGTCGTCGCACCAATTACTTCGTCACCAATTGTTTTATATTTAGGAGCGGCTTCGCCATTAATGGCAGATTCATCGATATTGCCGTAGCCATCAACTATTTCCCCGTCAAGCGGTATTTTTGCTCCCGGATTAACACGCATTATATCGCCGACTTCAATTTCACTAAGCGGAACCATAATAAATTCCCCGTCCACTAGTTTATAGCCATTATCTGGCACTAAACCCATTAGCTTTTCTAAACTACTTTTCGTTTTGACTTTCGCTAATTCTTCTAAGTATTTACCAATCGAGATAAAGACTAAAATCATCGCGCTTGCTTCAATATAGACATTATGCGCGTATGCCATCGCTTTCGCGTGATCGCCGTTATTTAGACTAATCGCGGTAATAATAAAGGCGATAATACCGTAAATTAAGGCACTGCTTGACCCTAAAGCGGTTAAAGCATCCATATTAGGCTTACCTTTAAAAAGGGACTTAAATCCGCGCACAAAGAAATGATAATTTAATATAGCAATAATAAAAGCAAGCCCTAATTGCACCCCTATAGTCACTAAATGTAAGTCATTTGCCCACGGAAGCGGTAAACCAATCATTGGTCTCATCGCCACATACATTAAGATAACTAAAAGAATACTTGAAATAATAAGTATATTAAATTGGCTTTTTAAGTGTGCTCTACGTTCTTCTCTTATTTCTTTAATCGTTTGTGCTGCAAATACTTCAGCGTCATATCCGCTTCCTTTAACTGCATCAATAATTAAGCGGTCATTTACATTGTCCGTAAATGTTACTTCCATTGAATTCGTTAAAAGGGAAATGTTTACTTCTTTAATGCCTTTTAAATCTTTGACACTATTTTCAACATTAGCGACACAACCAGCACACATCATGCCAGTAATTTTATATTTTTGTTTCATATTAAAGCCGGTGCGCCTCATAGCCCGCATTCTTAATCGCGGTGATAACTTTAGAATCATCAATGTTACCGGTAAAATAAACAGTCACGGTTCTGTCTTCAACATCTATTTCATAACTTATATCATTTACCTTGCTAAGTTTGGCATCAATTGCTCGCGCGCAACCGCTGCACATCATTTTGGCGACAATATAGGTTCTTTTCATATACAATACCCCCCTGCAGTATTATTTTACCAATAGAAAAGCGGATTGTTTATAAATATGCACTATTTAATTAATTAATTATTCAAAATAAGTTTCACTACGTTCAGCAATGAATTGATTACGATATAACTCAAAGTAAGGACCACGGTTTTTAAGCAGTTCAGCGTGTGTGCCCATCTCTTTAATTTCCCCTTGGTCTAATAGAATAATAAGATCACTATTAACGATGGTTGATAACCGGTGCGCGACAACAAAACTCGTACGGCCTTTTAAAAGGGTCTTCGTTGCTTCTTGAATTTTATGTTCCGCCTCACTATCAATTGAACTTGTCGCTTCATCTAAGATTAAAATACGGGGGTTTGCTAATATGGCACGCGCAAAGGAGATGAGTTGCTTTTGGCCAACGGAAATTAAATTACCGCCTTCGCCGACAAAAGTATCATATCCATCTTCAAGCGTTTTCACGTATTCATCAAGCCCCACTGCTTCACTAGCCTTAATAACATCTTCATCACTAGCGTCTAAGTTACCGTAACGAATGTTTTCTTTAATCGAGGTGGAAAATAACTCAGGCATTTGTAAAACATAACCTAAACGGCTATGGAGCCAACTTAAACTCCGATCTTTATAATCTTTACCATCAATCAGGATTTGTCCTTTCCGTGGTTCATAAAACCGCGCAAAAAGATTTACAATCGTTGTTTTACCGCTTCCTGTATGGCCGACTAACGCTACTGTTTGTCCAGCTTTTACTTTTAAATTAAAGTCTTTTAAAATAACTTCTTTGGGATTATAGAAAAAGGTCACATTTTTAAATTCAACTTCCCCGACAATATCTTCCCAGTTTTCAATTCGTTTATTAAAGAGGTCACCATAGACATCTTTTACATCATCGCGGTCATCAATTTCCGGTTTTTCATTAACGAGTTGTAAAACCCGTTCCGCACTTGCTTGCGCCACTTGTAAATCATTAACAAAACGCGTTAAGTTTAACACTGGTTCAAAAAAGTTCATCGCTGCACGAATAAAAATATAAAGCGTGCCAATCGTCATCCCGATATTACCGTTTGTAATATACCACGCACCAATAACCATAATTGCCGCAACAACTGTATAAGAAGCGGCTAAAAGCGAACTTGAGAAAAGGGCACTAACGAAAGTTGCATGGACGGTCACTTCTTTCATCGTGTGGGCTTCCTTCGTAAATTCTTCGCTTAGTTCATCTTCAATCGCTAAGCTTTTTGTCGTTTTAACTCCTAAGAATGATTCATTAAATAACCCAGTAATTTGACTATTATGGAAGCGAGACCGTCGATTTAAAATAAGCACTTTGCGCCGGAATAAGAAGGCAATTAAAATTAAGATTGGTAAGATCATTAATATAATTAAAGCTAAGCGCCATTCACGTAAAAATAAAATGACGAGCGTAAAAAACATATAAAAGACGGACCATGTAATATCTAATATACCCCATGAAACAATGCGTGATAACCGATTTGTATCACTTGTCATCCGCGCCATAATCCACCCTTGTTTTGTCGTGTCATAGTAACTAAAAGGTAGTTTTTGTAAGTTTTTAAACGATTCGGCTCTTAATGTATAACGCACTTTCGCTTCAAGTTTTGAACCAATGTAGATAAAGCCATATACCGAGAGGGCAAACACCATTATTTGGATGACACTAACAATAATAAACGGCCAAAACATGGCTTCATTAAATGTTCTAATAAGGTTTGTAATGGCAAATTCATTAAGCGGAATAATAAGTGCTTCGGTTAAGGAAAGAATGGTTGCAAAAATAATTAAAAGAATTAATTCTTTCTTACTTTTCAAAATTACTTTTAATATTTGTCGCCAAACACTAAACGTAACTTTTTTTAATGCTTGATCCTCATTAAAATGTTCCATTTTAGTTACTCTCCTTTGCGACAAGCGCTAAAAACTCAGCCTCTAAATTACCTTGGATTTCCCAAAGTTTTGCGTATAATCCGCCTGCCTTAGCAAGCGTTTCATGCACCCCGATAGCTTCAATAGTACGGTTATTTAAAACAATAATCTTATCGGCTTCTTTCGCCGTTGTTATACGGTGGGTAATAATAATGTTAGTCGACTTATTTTCTTTTTGGGCGAGGGCGCGACGAATTAAAACATCAGTGCGGTTATCAACAGCGCTTAACGCATCATCAAAAATTAAGATTGGTTTATCACTCACTAATACGCGGGCAATCGCCACTCTTTGCTTTTGGCCTCCCGATAAAGTTGTTCCCCGTTCCCCAACCATCGTATCAAAGCCTTTATCAAAGCCTTGAATATCACTAGCGATCGTGGCAATTTCACTGGCGTTTTGAATAATGTCCATTGTGATATTACGGGACGTAATCGCAATGTTATCTTTAATTGTCCGTGAATAAAGGAAAGGATTTTGTAAAACTGCCCCCATATTTTTCCGTAAATAGTGTTTTTCAATATCTTTTAACTCGACGCCATCAAGGGTAATAGAGCCTTCATATTCATACATGCGCATCAGTAAATTAATAATTGTTGTTTTCCCACTTCCTGTCCGGCCGACAAAGGCGACTGTTTCTCCCGCTTCAATCGTAAAGTTAAGCTTTTCTAATGCGTATTCATTCGCCCCTGGGAACTTAAAGGACACATCTTTAAAGACAATCTTGCCACTTAATTTTGGTTCTAATGTACCATTAACTAAAAATTCACTTTCTTCCGCTAAGATTTTATTAATTCTGCTATTAGCGACATTAGCCATCGAGTAATCATTAATTAAGCGTCCTAACCCACGAATTGGCCAAATAAGGAGGCCCACAAGCATTAACGCCGCTGCTGCGTCGCCAATATCCATCTGTCCATTACGCGCTAAGAAAATGCTCACGATTGTAATGATTAAATATTGGCTTAACGACACAAAGTCCATCGCTCCCCAATATAAGCCGACAATCTTATTCGTTTTAATAGAAGCATCTTTATGGGCTTTATTTTTAACTTCGAGCTTATCAATTTCGTATTTTTCATTAGCGAACGCTTTAACAATTTTCATGTTATGAACGTTTTCTTGCACAACCGTTAATATTTCCGCTTCTTTATTTTCAATTTCTTCATAAAGTTTCCGTACATTGCGGAAGTAGAAAAAGGAACTAAAGCCATATAAAGGAATGGTCGCTAGCGCAATGTACATTAATAAGGGACTTAAATAATACATTTGATACGCTCCACTCCCAAGCGTAAATAAAAGGCCAACCGCATCCATAAACCGGACAACGACAAATCCAGTTGTTGTTTCCACGTCACTTGTCACCCGCTGCACTAAGTCCCCGGTATCACTATTATTATGATAATGGTAACTAAGTGATTGCACATGATCAAAAAGATTTACCCTCAATTGTAAAGCAATCTTTTCTTGGACGTGTCCTTGAAGCGTTCTTTCAATAATCATCATCCCAAAGCGAATTAATTGCCAACCTAAAAAGGCGATAGCGACATAGAGTACAACTTGAAATATGTCCTTACCTTGGGCAAAAATTTCTAAAAGAAACGGCGGTAGGTTAACACCAGTTACATTGCCATTTGTTTCAAAATGCTTTAAAATATATTGCGTAAATAGCGGCACAAAAGAATACGTAACGCGATGGAAAATAACGAGGAGCAATACAAAAAAAATCGCTAGTCCATGCCCTTTATAAAGAGCAAAGAGCGAGCGCGGTCGAATTTGTTTTTTTCTTTTTCTCACGCTATTCCACCATCCTAACTAGTTATTAATTATAGAGCACTTGGAAAAAATTGTCTTAAGTTATTATAACTTAAAGCAAATATTCATACTTTTTTACTATATTTTCTACTTTTGTATAAAAGTAAAGGTTAATTCGTTAAAATTACCGTTAACGGTAAAGCATCGACATCATCAAGTTTAAGCGGCAAGGCCACCATATTATAATGACCTTCCGGTACTTCTTTAAGGCGTAACCCTTCAATAATCCAAATGTCGTTATCAATTAATGCTTTATGCGTAGGGTGCCCCGCTTGATCACGTTCAATACCGAGCCCATCGATCCCAACTCCGCTTACTTTGAGACTCGCTAAATACTGGGCCGCATCTTTTTCTAAAAAGATAAATTTAAAGTCAAATTGTTCGGTTAAACTGTTTTTAGTTTTCAAAAGGATAAAGTCACGCGCTAAAATATCGTGCTTTTTTAAGTCTTCGACAGTGATCATTTCCGAAAGGGACGTAAAATCAAGTACTTTAACCGGGCGAATAAAAGTAGTAATATCAAAGTCTTTACTCGTTTTGCCGTCGTTATAAATGTGACGCGGGAAATCAACATGCGTTCCCGTATGAACGTTAAAAAGAACGTTTGTTTCGTTTGTCGAGTCGCCCTTATTTACACTGGAAGCCACGGAAAAGACTGGCTTTTTTGATTCTCTATTTTTATATACTTGCATATTTTCATTAATAAGCATTGTTACATCATAAATTTCACTCATTTTTACCTCCTAAATTAAAACCCGGTTCATAAATTATATAGCGCGGTTTTTCATCACGGATTTGGCAAATAATATCCCAGGACACTGATATTTCTTCCCAACTCGGGAACAAAGTACGATGCCCATTTATCATTTCAATAAATAACGCTTCATAAGCTTCTTTGACTGCAGAAGGGAATAAACACGTAAAGCAATGGTCAAGCACGAGCTTACTCACTTCATTATTATTGCCGTCAGTGCGCCCATTTATTTCTAAACTAATACGTGATTCGGGCGCTAGTTCGATAATTAGACGATTAGCGCTTGTGTTTTTAAATAAGTGACTTCCGGGGGCATCTTTTAAGATAACTTCAATATATGCTTCTTTCTTCGCTAGTTTTTTACCCGTAAATAAATAAAAGGGCACCCCTGCAAAACGTTTATCTTCAACCGCAAAGGTTAAAAAGGCAAGCGTTGAGATAAGTGAATCTTCACTTACCCCTTTTTCTTGTCGATAACCATCATATTGGCCAAGAAGAGAATTACTAGCGTCATATTTTACTTTCTTAAGTGCTTTAATCTTCGCCTTACTTATATCTTTACTCGATAAAGACTTTGGAATATCCATAATTAAAAGCGCAAGCACTTGCAATAAATGACTTTGCACCATATCGTTAAGTACACCTACTTCATCATAATATGCACCCCGATTTAAAATCCCATCTTTCTCACTAACGATAACTTTCACTTCGCTTATATATTTATTGCTCCATAAGGCACTCACTAATGTATTAGAAAATCGTAAATCAATAATGTTTTGAATCATTTCTTTTCCTAAATAATGGTCGACCCGATATATTTGATTACGGTGTAATTCTTTTTCTAAATATTCATTAATATATAAAGCATCTTCAAAGGTATGGCCAAATGGTTTTTCAAAAGCGATGATCGTATTTAAATCACCTTTTTTAATAAGTTTATTCGCTTTTAAGTTTTCGGTAATTGGCATGAATAGTTCCGGTGACACCGCTAAATAGAAAATGGTGCGAACATCAGCTATATTTTTTGTAAGCCCCTTATAAAGTAAGTGTAAGTTTTCATAGGTCGCACTTTGATAAGCATCAACTTCGACATAAATTAAATGTTTACGTAATAAGTTAATATCACCTTTAAATAGTTTACTTTCAACGACAAAGTTTAAATAGTCTTCACTTGTAAACTTTCGTCTTCCAATGGCTAAAATGGTGACATTTTCAGGGTGTTTTTCATTTTTTATTATGTTTTCAAGCGCCGGTAAAAGTTTTCTAAGCGTTAAATCACCAGTAGCGCCAAAAAGCGTAATAATAAGTTTACTCATCTTTTTTATAAACCGCATGGCCTCCAAATTCATTGCGCATGGCGGCCACTACTTTTTCACTAAATTTTTCGTCATCCTTGCTCTTATAACGGGCAAATAATGCTTGGGTAATAACGGGGATCGCTACTTTATTTTTAAGTGCTTCTTCCACCATCCACATTCCTTCGCCACTATCATCAACTCGTCCTTCAAACTCAGCAAGTTCAGGGCTTTTCGCTAAAGCATCGGCGATATTTTTAACGAGTAATGATTCAATAATTGAACCGTGATTCCATAACGCGGCAATTTTAGCGTAATCTAAATCAAATTCACTTGCCTTTAAAAAGCCAAAGCCTTCACCAATTGCTTGCATCATGCCGTATTCAATCCCGTTATGAACCATCTTTACAAAATGGCCACTTCCCGGTTTTCCAACGTGTAAATAGCCGTCTTTAGCAGCAATATCTTTAAAAACTGGTTCCATGACACTGATGACTCTTTTTTCGCCCCCTGCCATTAAGTTAGCGCCGTAGCGCGCCCCATGTTGGCCGCCACTTGTGCCAAGATCAATAAAATCAATGCCGTAGCCTTTAAGCATTTCATAATGTTCAATCGAACGGTTAAAGTTAGAATTACCGCCATCAATGACAATATCGCCATGTTTTAAAAGCGGAATCAACTCCTTTAGTAAACTTGTCACAATACTATTAGGCACTAAAAGCCAGACAATTAATGGTTTCTTTGATTCGCGTTTTAATAATGCATGATAAGAATCATAAACATCAATTCCTGCTTCCCGCGCTTTTTCCCGCGTTTTTAAACTTGGAGCGTAACCACGAACTTCATGGCCTTTTTCTTTCATGTTTAGGGCAATATTAAGGCCCATTTTTCCTAATCCAATTAAATTAATACGCATAAACTTTCTCCTTTATTTCGCTTATATTATATACGAGAAATCAGCATTTTCCTAAGTTATGCATATGCATAAAAGAAGGAAAAGCGTTATGTCCACTCAAATTGACCAGTATATAAATGATAATAAACTTTTTGCACTTCGATTAATTGTTCATGACTTCCTCGTTCAATAATTGAACCTTTTTCAAGGACAATAATTGCTTTGGCGTTACGAATCGTGCTTAAGCGATGAGCGATAACAAAGACCGTTTTATCTTCCATTAATTGATCCATTGCTTTTTCAATCAGTCTTTCACTTCTTGTATCAATTGAGCTGGTCGCTTCATCTAAGATTAAAACTGGGGGTTGTAAAATAGCAGCGCGGGCAATCGCTAAAAGTTGGCGTTCTCCGCTACTTAAATTTGCCCCATCATCATGAAGTAATGTTTGATAGCCTTGCGGTAAGCGTTCGATAAAATAACTTGCGTTAGCAACATCGGCCGCATGTTTTACTTCCGCCATAGTAGCGTAGCGACTTGGATAAGCGATATTATCAAAGATGGTACCGCTAAAAAGATGGGTATCTTGAATGACAACACTAACACAGCGCCGTAAATCATCTTTTTTAATATCTTTAATATCAATACCGTCATACGTTATTTGTCCGCTATCGATTTCATAAAAGCGCGTAATTAAATTAATAATCGTAGTTTTACCCGCGCCCGTACTACCAACGAGGGCAATCTTTTCTCCCTTATCAGCGTATAAACTAATATTTTTTAACACCGGTTCTTCTTTTTTATAACCAAAGCTTACATCGATAAAATCGACTCTACCCTTAAAGATTTTATATTCGTATTGTCCGTTGCCAATGGGGATTTTCCACGCTAAAGCGTTCGTCGGATGTTCGGTTTCTTTAATTTCACCGTCAATTTCCACTGCACTTACAAGACTAATGGTCCCTTCATCAACTTCTTTTTCTAAATCAAGAAAAGCAAAGAGTCTTTCCGCACCAGCAAGGGCGTTATATAAAGCGTTTAGTTGCGTGGTAAAGTTATTAAAGGGGTTCGAACTTTGGCGCACAAAAAGAAGATAAGAACTTAAAGAGCCTAAACTTAGCCCGTTTAAGACAAAGATTGCCCCTATGACTGCACTGACTGCGTAATTAAAATACGATAAGCTAACAATAATGGGTGTTTTCGCTAAAGCACTCGTATGCGCTTTAACGCCACTTTTAAATAATTCAGTATTCCGGCGGTCAAATTCTTTTAAGTCTGCCGCGTGATGATTAAACATATCACTAACTTTAAGACCTACAATCATTTCCTCAATATAACTATTAATACTGGCGACACTTTTTTGATTATCCCCAAAATGTTTCCGTAAATTACGATTGTTCGCAAAGATAAAAATAAACATCACGATAATAAAGAAGATAACAATAAGGGATAAATAAATATTAATTAAGAATAAAAAGACAATCGTTCCCACCCCAGTAACAAACGAAAACACAATTGAAGTAAGACCAGTATTAAGCGCCTCATTTAATGTATCAACGTCATTAGTGAAATAACTCATAATCTCACCCCGGGTCGTATTATCAAAATAACTAAGGGGAAGTTTTTGACTATGCGCGAATAAGTCGTTTCTTATTTGTGTGATTACTCTTTGTGAATAGCCTACCATGAGTGGATTATAAATAAGGGTGACAACCCCGCCACTTAAAAAGAATAATCCTAAGCGAATTAAAGCTTTTTCTAAACCAACCCGGTCGTAATTAACAATATATTTATCAATAACTTCGCGCATTTGATAAATACCGTAAACATTAACAAAACCCGCCCAAATAACGAGAATCATGATGAAAAGTAAGGTAAATGGTCGGTAATTAATATACTTCATTAAGCGCTTTAAAGTCGCTTTCATATTTTGGGGACGATTTCTCTTTTTCATACTTCAGCCCCCTTAAGTTGGGTATCATAAATATCTTTATATATTTCATTATTCTTTAATAAATTGTCATGCGTTCCTTCACCATTAATTACTCCTTCATGGAGCACTAAAATGTGATCAGCGTTTTTAATCGCACTTATGCGTTGGCTCACCATAATAAGCGATAAATTAGGATAATACTTTGCTAAATTAGTACGAATTTTCGCTTCATTAATCGTATCAATAGCACTTAAAGCGTCGTCTATGATTAAAACTTTGGGATTTTTAAGGAGCGCTCTTGCTAAACTTAATCGCTGTTTTTGTCCGCCCGAAAGATTAGCGCCCGCTTGTCCAACTTCACTATGTAAGCCGTCATTTAGTTTATTGACAATCTCATCACTTAAACTTGCTTTTAAAGCTTTTTCAATATCCGCTTCACTAGCTTTTTCATTACCCCACCGTAAGTTATCAATAATCGAACCACTAAAAAGCATGTTATTTTGATAAACAATATTAATAGCGTTTAATATTTCTTCTTCCCGAAATTCATTAAGCGGATAGCCGTCAATTAATATATCCCCGTCATTAATGTCATAAAGACGGGCGAGTAAATGGACTAAGGTTGATTTACCACTTCCGGTTTGGCCAATTATGCCAAGCGTTTCCCCTTTTCGTAAAGTAAAGGATATATCGTTTAAAATATAAATGTTTTCCGGGGTATCGGGGAATTTAAACTTTAAATGTTTCACTTCAATCGTTCCATCATTAATTTTAAGGGTGCTGTTATCATTAAACACTAAAGTATTTTCGGTATTCAATAATTCTTTAATGCGCGCGCTAGCGGCTAAAGTCCTACTAAACATAATTAAAAGTTGCGCTAGCATTAAAAGAGCATTTAATAGTTGTAATACATACGTTAATAAGCCCGTTATTTCCCCAATTTTAGCTTCTCCGGTGTTAATGAGATTACCACCGATGAATAAAAGACCAACAATTGTCGCGTAAACCCCAAGCTGCATGAAAGGAATATTTAACGACACAGTCGTAAAGGCACTAGTCGCGACTTTACGGTAATCATTATTAATTTTATTAAACTTTTTAATTTCTTTTTCTTCAGTAACATAGGCTTTCACAACGCGGATTGCTTGGAAGTTTTCTTGTAAGGTCCGGTTTAATTCATCAAAGCGCCGCTGCATAGTTTCGTAAATGGGGCGCACGGTAAAAACAATCGTTAGCATTAAAATAGTAACAATGGGCAAGGTAACGGCAAATATCATCGCCATCTTTGCATTGAGGCTAAAGCTCAACACTAAGACCATTGTAATCATAAAGGGAGCTCTAAATAACCCACGCATCCCAATAATAATTGCGTTTTGAATGGTGTACGTATCATTTGTAAGACGGGTAATTAAAGAAGATACAGCAAATTCATTGCGTTTCTCGATATCAAGTTCTTGTAACTTAATAAATTGTTGCCGTCGCAATTCCGCCCCGTAGCCTTGACCAACACGGGCAATAAAGCGCACGCCAATAATGCCAATGATAAAACTTAAAGTCGCGGCAAGAATCATCATTGCGCCCCAAAAGTAAATATAATTTAAGTCATTATTTACAATACCTACATCGACAATTTGCGAAAACATATAGGGCACAAAAGTTTCTAAGACTGTTTCTAATAAAATAAAAAAGATCGCTAATAAAGCATCTTTCCACACGACCTTATAAAAACGAAATAATCCCTTTTTCATAAGCATATTATGCCATTTATTGTAAACAATAACAAAAAATAGAAAGCTAAGTTACTAATTTAAGTTCTTCAAGATTATGTAAAGTGACAAGGTGGCCTTTTTTTAAACGAATTCGTCCGAAAAACCATAAGTATTTATTTTTTCGTAAATAGGCAATAAGCTTTTTGGCATCACTATAGCCTTGATTGTAATAACCTTCGATTTTATCAGGATGAAAATCAAGGGACGTCTTTGGAAAACTCCCAAAATCAGTAAGCGGCGAAAAATTAATTTGCAGGGCATCCTTGAGCGGCGCGACTGGGGTATCTTTACTATTTAGGCCAATGGAAAGAATAATATTACATTTAGCCTCGAGTAAGGGCTCAAGCGGGAAGTTATCAACGAGACCACCATCAACGTATATTACGCCTTCAACTTTCTTCGTGCCGAAGACAAAAGGAATGGCTGCGCTCGCAAGCGTAACCCCAAGGGGATCATTACTTTTATTTAAATGTACGACTTCTTTTACATAGTTTTTGCGCTTAAACTTAGCAAAAAAGCCTTTTTCCGGCACTCTTGCTAAGGTGACATACCCTTGAAGTTTGCTTTTTCGAAATGCTTTTTCATTAAAATAAGGTTCAATCTTACTAACGATTCCGTCAGTGTTATAAAGACCAAAAACATTAAAGGTTTCACTCCACTTATTTTTACCATAAATTGTATAATTATTAAATTCATCCCAAATAAGTCTTAATTTATCGGGTTTTATTTTATTCATAAGTAAAAAGCCATTAATTGCCCCGATGGAAGTGCCGGAAAAAACCCGGACATGGCGAAGCATTTTATGTTCATCAAGCGCTTTTAAAACGCCAACTTGATACGCACCTTTAGCCCCACCACCACCAAGCACTAAACCAATCTTTTTCATTATTTCTTAATACGGATGTAGTCAAGACTTATAAGTTCTTCTACACTCTTTTCTTCCGGAATGTAATTTTCGTCATGCGCATCACTTAATTTGTTTATATTTTGTTTTTCCATTAATAACGTAATTGCTTCAATGGCTCTTTTTACACCAGTATTGCCGCTTATCCTTATAAGAGACGGCGTTCTTTCGTGTTCTTTCATGGTGCTTAAGTCTTTACTTTTAATGTTAATAGTTTTTATTTCTTCAGCGGAAAGCGCTAAATAGATACGTAAGACATTACTAATAATGCGAAACTTAATAATCGTTTTCCCTAAATAAATAAAGCGTTCTTCTTTAAAGGTAATACTTGGATTAATACCTTCATACGTCATAATAAATTTCTTTATTTCGTTATAACGCTTTTGACTTTCAGGTGGGGCCACTGTTAAATGTGCGTAATAAGAATAACTATATTTAATCGCCGCGTAAGGGTCTTCCCCTCTTTCAACATTTTCTTCTTCTTTTATAAGGGTCTTTTCTTCACTTACCTTCACACTTTCAACAACCTTTGTTTCCCCTTTTGCACTCGAAGGTTCTTCTTCAGCTATTGGTTTTTCGCTTGTTGTTTTAGGTTCTGCTGGATCTGGTAAGGTTAATACCCTTTTTTCATCACGCATCTTTTCGCTTGGCTTTTTCTTACTTTGCACAATAAAATAAATAACAAAGACAATAATTAAAAAAGTAAAAAAGAGGACTAACGTGCCTGTTTCTGATTTAAGAAAGTCCAATATTTTATCCATTTACGCCATCCTCATCTATTTACTAAATAATACAATTACTTCTTAATTGTATATATTTTTGCGACATTTTTCAATCTTCGCTATTCAACAATGGTTTCTTTTAATGTTTCAATTTCACTAGGCGATAAACCAATATGGGCTAAATATTTGGCGCTACCCCCATATTTATCATTTAAATGGTTAATCGCTCGTTCAATATATTCAGGTTTAGACCATGTAAAACGACGCCATTCTTCTTTCATATATTTATAACCGGGCCGATGTTTATTATGTTCATAAGATTCAGCGTAGTTATTTACTATTTCTTGACGCGGCACTCCGACTAATAAAAGCATGAGCATCGCAATAATACCGGTGCGATCTTTCCCAGCGGTACAATGGAAATAGATGCCTTCATCTTTATGGGCGATAAAGATTTTAAAAACTTCAAGAATTTTAGCTTGCGAATCATCAAGTAAATCAATATATAAATCACTTAAGTCATTATAACCTTGCTCACGCATTTGCCAAAATTCACCCATCATATCAACGTGAAAGTATTTCATATCCGCGTACCCGCGTAAGGGACTTGGTGATTTATCAATTTCATTCGTGTAGCGTAAGTCAACAATGACGCGGGTGCCAAGATCATAAAAGTGCGCTTTTTCTTGTTCGCTTAATGACCCTTTCGCACTACCTCTTATATATTTATATGTTTTCGTAATGCCGCCACTTTCGGTTATCATTCCACCTAAATGACGCACATTATATAAATTATCAAGTAAGAATAAGTTGTTTCGTTCTTTAACCATCGTTTACCTCCTAAATTAGACATATTTTACCATAAAAAAGGGCCAATCTTAGGAGATGACCCTTTATTCATTATTCTCTTAACTTAGTGGGGTAATCGTATTCGTTAATACTTGGACTTGCCAATATTTCATCGTGTTATAGACGTAACCGACAAAGTAGAGACTAATTTTTGTTTTCACTCCTTTGACCGCGTCAATGTAATCATCAAAGGGACAATTTTCCCAGTCATTCGCATCCCAAAGCCGGACCGAATGGTCGTTATTCACAAACATCGCTTTTGCGCCAAGCGCTGTGGTATAAGAACTGTAAGGACCTTCTTTAACTGTATCTTCAAGCACGACATAACCCATGCCGTCTTTTGTATAATAGTTAGCGTAGCCTTCAAAATAAAAGAGTTTCACTAATTGATCAGCGTAGGCTAGATTGCTATTTAAGGCTGATGGTTTTTCTAATTCATATTTATAAGCGTATAAATTAGTGGCTGTAAGATCATTTTTCATCGCCGCATAATCAACAATAACGTCATCTGCACTTTCTAAACCAACATATTCCAGTTGAGGTTTAAAGTTAAATAAACCTTCCCGGGCATAAATATAATAACTATTACCAATACTTAAGGCGTTATTAATCTTATCGTGACTATGCATTTGAATAACATTAGCGCCATCACTAAATAAGGCAATAGGATTTTCAACTTTATCTAAGTATTTTAAGTGATACTTATATATTTTCGCACTCCAATTAATACCTTTCGAGTTAAAGGGAGTCGCTTTTACTCTGGTTAGTAAGTCATTAACACTAACGCCCTCTTCGGCAAAAGCTTTGTAATCATAACTTAAAGTAACCCCCGCTTTATAAACGGGATTACCAAGCCCTTCCATATCAACTTCTGGTTCATCGTTATAAAGGCCAATATAACCTTTAAAATCATAGACTTGTTGTTTATCTTTATAATCTTTAAGCGCGTTATATTGCGTTAAATTTAGATTAACCGTTAAATGCCCCGTTTCATTAGCGACAAAAGCTTTATAGCGATTATTATAACCACTTTGCGTCGTTAAATAATCTTGTAAAGTTAAAAGTTGCGCGGTAAACGCTGCGTAATAACTACTTTTATACACGCCTTTTTCATTACGTAAGCTTTTAAAAGTTAGCGCCAAATTACTTATTTCACTTAAGTTTGAGTAAGTAACTACGTCTTCACTAGTTGATTCATCTTCACTCGTCGTAACGTCTTCGCTTGTCGATTCGTCTTCACTTGTCGTAATTGGATCTTCTCCTGTCGTTACAGGATCTTCGGTTATAACCGATTCTTCACTCGTTTTAATGTCTTCACTTTTACTAACCTCACTTGTTACTTCGGTTGTCCCTAAATCTTCACTTGAAGGAATAATACTAGGACTTGGTTTCGTGCAACTTGCTAAAACCGTAAGTAAGAGTAAAGGAATTAATTTTTTCTTCATTTTTAAACCTCGATAAATGTAATAGTTAAATTATAACCTAAATTAAGAATGAAAGACTAAATATAATTAAGAAAATAAAAAAACTCACCGAAGTGAGAATATAATGCGTGGGGGTAGGGAACCATATTACAAGAAGCTATTAAGTAATTTACTTAACGCCAACCGGGTTTCTAGGCTTGTCCCTCGCCGGTTTTTTTATGGCCGTGATAATAATAACATACTTAAATATTTTTACAAGAAAGATAATAATATTTTTTTATAAATGTGGTCTAATCTCTTCGGCAATTATTTTATAGCCTAAACCCGATATATGTAAACCTTCGATTGTATACTCTTTTTTTAGTCGTCCTTTCGGGGTAATAAGCTTTTGGTGAATATCTAAATATTTTCGGCCTCTTTCTTGGCACTTTTCTTTTAATAAATGATTAACTTCGCGAATCTTATTATTCGTCCGTAAGCCACTTATAATCGGAGAAAGCCAAATAACCCGGTGCGATACGGGGTAAAGAGAAATAACAATAACTTCAACTCCAGGAATCTCGCTTTCAAGGATTTCGCATATCTTAATAATATTATCGACTACCTTTTTAACTTTAATGCCCTTCCCTAAGTCATTCGTACCAATTTGTAAAAACACTTTCCGCGGTTTAATTTCAATAATGTTATGAATTCTTTTTAGTAACTTCTTTGTCGTATCCGCGGCAATACCACGGTTATATATCTTTTGATCAGGGAAAAAGTCTTGCAGCGGGAAAAAGTCAGTGAGACTATCACCAAAAAAAACAATCGAATCAACAACCGGGTCTTCATTTAAAACATTAAAGATTTGTAAGCGATTTTGATTATTTGTTGTCAATAAAAAATAATAGAGGACCACAAGTAAAACAAGGGTACCAAGGACGCTAATAAGGACAATTTCCAATGCTGACATAATATTTCTCCTCTATATAAATAAGATACCATAATATAGATAAATCTTATAGAGTTTTTTTCTAAAGCTTCTTTTAAAATCAGTGTGCTAACCGCAATTTACCATATTTATCTCTCCACAGCGAAAAACAAAATATTTATCATTTTCTATTGAAGATTTTTTATCGTTTCATAAAAATGACCCAAAGGTCAATCATAAAATTAAACTAAGTGTAGCGATTTATAATAATATCGATTTTCTTTACTAACTACTATTAAGTTAATATGCACTGCTATGATTTTCTAGGACACATAGGTACCACCTTTGAGAAATAAAAAGTGATATTATTATATCCTTGATACTTATATTTTATCATAAATCATTTTCTAGATGTGTGGCTTTTTTAATTAAAGCCTTTTATAGTTCGATATTCAACTGGTGTTAAGTAATCTAATCGATAAGCTACTCTATGATGATTAAAATATTCTACATAGATTTCTATAACTTTTTTGATATCACCAAAGTCATGTAATTTTAGATAGTGTTTCAAATCACCTTTGATCCATCCAATAAGAGATTCAATGACTGGATTATCTGTAGGCGTCCCTGCTCGACTCATTGATCTGGTGATTGGATATGTTTGATGTGTCTTCTCAAACTTAACGGATGAATAAACTCTACCTTGATCACTATGTATGACGGTATGGTCTTCACCATATCCCCTTTGTTCTTTGATGCGTAAGATATCTTCTAAACTTCTTAAATGATTCATCACACCATTACCATGATGATAATTAGCTAGGTCATATCCTACAATCTCATTATTAAAAACATCGATGTGAAGATTTAAATCATATTTCTTTTTCTGATGTATAATCATGGTTGTATCTGTACATACTTTCTCAAATGGTCTTCTTGTTTGCCAATTTCCACCTATGACATTTGGAAACTTATCCGATACACCTTTTGGTCTTCTAAATGCTCTTCTACGCGCTTTAGAATAGATGCCCATTTCTCTAAAACACTGATACATTAAGTAACTTGATACTATCCATCCTGTATCATTGAATATATCTTTTCTAACTGCTCT
>JBAZCS010000013.1:0-23940 GCA_041654855.1 Bacilli bacterium
AGCCGTTATCTTACGTTCCGAAGCTGCTAAACAAAAGATGATTAAAGAAGCGGAAGGGGAAGCTGAAGCACTGCTCGCCGTTTATAACGCTAACGCGAAAGGGATTGAACTTGTTAATAAAGCTAACCCTGGTCCTGCATACTTAACCCTTAAAGGCTTTGAAGCATTAGAAAATCTTGCCCGTGGGCAAGCCACTAAGATCATCGTGCCAAGTGAAATTCAAAACGTTACCGGACTCTTAACTTCCTTAAAAGAAGCCGTCGTTGACGAAAAACCAAAAGAAAAATAGTTATTATTAATAAATAATAAATACTAAGCAGGCTATTATTAGTCTGCTTTTTATACTTTCTATAAGAATATTCACTAAATGCTGGAATATTATTCCAAATCAAAATATTATTGTATAATTTAATCTTTTGCGTTTTTTGGCTGTTTTTCCTACAAAAAGTAGCAAAAAAGTGCACTTTTTCAACACTTTTTCTATTGACAATAGATATTAATTCTTTGTATAATTATCCTAAATGTGTATTTACTACCTTTTATAAAAGGAGGATTGACAATGAAAAAATTATTTAAACATCTTACATTTGCTTTATTGCTTGGTTCGCTAGGCTTTGGTTTAGCCCAAAGAAATAAAGACGTTGTGCGCGCTGACGCCGCTTCGCCTACCACAAAACGGGTTTGGGCAAAAATTGTTAATAAGGATCAGTGGGATGCTGATGGAGCTTCAACCTATATTCACTATTGGGGCCCGAATGGTGATTACACTAGTTGGTTCGGAGTACCTGTGAAATGGGACTCTACTAATGACCTAGTTTATTACGACGTTCAACCGGATACAACACATGTTATTTTTGTTCGTGTAAATAGCAATAAAGATGGTGTGTGGAATCAAACTGCTGATATAGAACTACCTAATCCTTTGGATAATAATGTTTTCCATTTAACCGGATATGGAGGCGGAGGTTGGAATGTTTGGGGGTCTTTTCAAACCACAACAGCAGTAAGTGCCTTTGCCGCGACAATTGATACTGACGCAGAAGCTTGTAGTGTAGAAGCAGCCCAAGCTGCTATTGATGCATATAATGATTTACCAACCTTTGAACAAAATCAATATGCTGCACTTGATGTTGGTGGCGGTAAAACCGGTATGGATCGTCTTAACTTCTTAAAGGCTTTCTATAATATTACTACCCCAATTAATACCCCAATTGATTCAAGCGTTTCCGGAAGAATTCCTTCAAGTGACAATAGTGCAACTGCAACTCTTATTATTAGTGCATTAGGTGTATCTTCCTTAGCAGGATACTACTTCATCTCCAAGAAAAAACTCTTTGGATAATAAGTAACTAATTAGTTAATGAAAAGGAGCGATGTGATTCGTTCCTTTTCTTTTGTTTAGTGCTTTAGATTTTTAATACTTTAAGTAATTGTTTATCAAAGCGATGGAAACTATCTTTTTTCCGGGTGTTAATATTGTCTTTATTTTCCCGGAAGCCATATAAGGCTAAATCAAGATCACTTTTTAAGTTAATTAGTTCATCAATCAATTGTTGAATCGCTTCATCTACTGTCGGTTCCCCTTGATATTTAGCGAGGGCTTCAATGACCGCGAGTTTTTGTAAGAGCATAAAGTCTGTTTCTTCGGCACTCATGCTTTTAAAAGCTTTGCGTACTTCACTGCGATTTTCCGCAAGGTTAGCCCCGTATCTTGCACTTCCCGCTAAAATACCAATAATTACTCCCGCGCTTATCATTCCTCCTAAAGTGAGGGTTGTCACTGCTCCAGCGGTAAATACGCCAAGAACTGGGGAAATAAAGAAGGCAGCGATACCAGCTAGAGTACCTACTAATAAGGCATCAGCGAGTAAATCATTTGGATACTTGCCACTGATGAGGTGATATTTCTTTAATAAATCTTTTTCGTAATCAACAAAGAAGTTTTTCGGTAATTTAAGGGCTTCGGCCACCTCGTTGAAACTTTCCTTTTTCACTGCTTCTTTAATCGATGTTCCGTAATAGGGACTTGTAAAGATTAAGTTAAAGGCAACGAATACCGCTCTAATATCTGCGACATCATCTTTAAATAGTTCATTAATATAAATCGCTAGTTCATTAAGATCACTAATAACTTCTACATCGTTTTCTTTAATGAAAGTTTCAATTTTTTGGAGATGTTTTTGTTTTAGGTTATATTGTTTTAAATTGCTTTCAAAGACATTTTTATTTACGGTGTTACTAAAGTCTTTGCCAAGCTTTTGGAAAAAGTCATCACTTTCACCAATCGTTTTTTCTTTGGTGCGTCCCATTTCTTTTTCGTGATAGGCAAGATCATTTTTAATCCGTAAAAGATTAAATGAATACGTAATGGTTTGCACTTCTTTAATATTAAAATTATTCATGCTTAATTTCTCCTTCCTTTAAGGTAATAAGTGCTTCTTCATAACTTCTTATATGTTTCACTAAGAAAGTTAATAATTCTTTAAACGCTGCATCACTTTTTAGTAATGCTTTTATTTCTTTAATAAGCGGACTATCTTTTTCTTCACTCTGCGCTTTAATAAAGTTAATGATATCAACTTTGTTTTTTGCTTCTTTAGCAATATAGTCAAATATAACGACAATATCGTATTTAATATTGCGATAGTCCCCTGCTTCGTAATCAACGACATATTTATATAAGGTTGGTCGCGTAATACTAAGTAAGGGCGCTAGTTCGGTAATGGTAATAAATTCTGTTATCTTTCGCATAGTTCCTCCTAGAAACATTATATGCTGGTGTTTAAAATATGTCAAGTCTTTTTTACACTTATTTTACATATTCTTTGTTATGACTGCTTTTTGTAATGTTTTAATGATTGATTATATAAAGAAAAGCCCGTCATCGACGGGCTTAATACTTTGTTAAGTTTACTTATTAAAATTCAAGAAACTTTGCCACTACTGAATCAATGAATTTTAAGGTATCTGGAATAAAGACGCCTTTTTCATCAAGTAAAGTGTTAATGTTTGCTAAGTATACTTCTGGTTGATGCATGACGCGACCATTTAAGAAACTTAATACCATTTTTACTTCATTAGAAGCACCAAAGCCACTTAAGTTACCAGGTGACTGACTTAGTACTAAATATGTTTTATGTTTCCATGAGTTTTTACCATATGGCCGACTGCCAACATCAAGGGCGTTTTTAAGTGCCGCTGGCATGGTGCGGTTATGTTCTGGGGTGACAACGACAATCGCGTCAACACTACTTAGTTCACTACGAAATTCAACGTATGCTTTTGGTGTTTCGATTACACCATCATAATCTTGATTGTAAAGGGGAAGCTTACTAATATCGATATATTTAACTTCAGCCTTTCCTTTTAATAATGTTTCAATGTTTTTGGCCACTTTGCCTGAATAACTATCTTTACGAAGTGAACCAACGATAATTCCAATCTTTCTCATATATAATTCCTCCTTTTTTACCTTATTAATTATACAATGACATTGCTTTTTAAAATGGTTATTTGCTTACAGACAAAAACCCATAAAATTTCCATGTTAAATAAATAAAATAGGGTTAGGCTATTTCTTTTACTTCATCTTCCGCTTTTACTTCATTTTCTAAAATAGGAGTTTCTGCTTTTACTTTTGGTTCAGGAATTACTAAGTTAAGAAATACAGCAACAAGCGTAGCGACCGCTAGCGGAGAAAGTTCAATATTTCCAATCATTATCTTTAATAGCGTGGCGTCAAAAGTTGTACCAACTTGGGCTAAGATGTCACTTGCGACACTTAGAGCGCCAAGGCCAAGACCAACCGCTAAAGTAATCGAAACAACAAGTAAATCCTTCGTTTGTCCAATGTCCGCTTTATGTTCAATTACCATCCGTAAGCCCGAAGCACTGATCATCCCAAATAGGATAATTGAGGCGCCACCAATTACTTCACTCGGAATAGTGCTTATAACTGAACCAAATATCGAAAAGACCCCAAAGAAGATAGCTAACACGGCCGCATAAAATATATTTTTCGGTTCATAGTTTTCGGTAATTACTAAAATAGCCGTGTTTTCGCCGTATGTCGTTTGCGGCGGGCCACCTAATAAGCTTGCGGCCATAATAGCAACGCCGTCGCCTGCTAAGGTACGGTTAATGCCAGGATCGACAAAGAAGTCTTTACCACAGACAGTACTATTTGCACTTATATCGCCAATATGTTCCATTAAAGTTACAAAGGCGAGTGGCACCATCATAATAATCGCACTCCAATCAAAACGTAAATAACGATAAAACCCTAATTTATCCCCAATTGATTGGAAGACGATTATATCAGCGTTTTGTAATGAAGAAAAGTCCACTAAGCCAATAATCGCGGCGTAAATATAACCTACAAAAAAACCAAGCAAGATTGGGGCAGCTTTAAAAAAGGACTTTGGTTTGGCGAAAGCACTAATGCCAATAATTGTTATTAAAGTAATAAGCGCAGTCGTCCATGATTTCCACGCTTCCCCGGAATTAAGCGCGTACGGGACAATAATGTTATTCCATAAAATCTTCGGCACTAAAAGCATTCCTAAGACGATAATAATTGGTCCGACAACGCGTGGGGGAAATATTTTGCGTACTCTTTCCACACCAATAAGGGTAATTACCCCCGCAAAAACGAGGTAAACTAACCCGGTAAAGAAAATAGCGACCACTAGAGCACCCATTTTTTGTTGCCACAACGTTGAACCAATCGGGCCACTGCCACTCATGATTGCCATCATCGCTGGAAGATAGGCAAAGCTACTCCCTAAGAATACCGGTACTTTCTTTTTCGTCATAAAGTAAAAGATGATTGTACCAATACCCGCGGTAATAAGTGTGATTGAAACATCAAGACCGACAAGCATCGGCACTAACACTGTTGCGCCAAGCATAGCAAACATATGTTGGAAACTTAAGATTGTTGTTTTAAAGAATCCTTTGGTCCGTTCTTTTCTATTTGTCATATATACCTCTTCTATAGCAAATAATTGCTAAGTTTATTATTAATCTTCTAATGTATCTAAATATGTTTTAAGGCGGGAAGCGTGCGCTTTATTATATTCAGCGGTTAAAATAAATGCTTTTAACTCTTTTAAGGTTAACCATTTATGATTAATTGTTTCCCCTTTTAAATAAGTAATATCTTTAGTACCACTTATTATCGCAATATAGCCTTGACTTATAACGCCGTCTTTTTCACTCATAAAATAATATGTTGGACTTACATCATTTATTATAAGTCCCGTTTCTTCTCTTACTTCGCGGATGGCCCCTTCTTTTTTGGTTTCTCCACTTATTAAAGAACCACCTGCGCTTCCTTCATATAAACCTGGGTATTCTTTTTTACTATAATCACGTTGCATTACTAAATAAGTGCCGTCGCTATGTTTAACAAGTGTTTCGACAATAATATGAAAATGACCAGGCGGTAGTTTATCACCTTTTTTGACGATGAGTCCACTTTTACTACCATCTTTAAAGTAAGTATCCCAATATTCCATATTTATTTCCTTATGTTCTATTATATATGGGATTGTTAAAAGTTTTAATGAATATTAAAATCATGTAAAAGAAAAGCCAGGAGATAGTCCTGGCCTTTTAGTTACTTAATTAACTTACGGTAACGATGGTTATTCAATTTCAACGTAACCGCTGAAGTCTGGTAAGGTAATGGTAACTGGTTGGTTATATTTAACTGCTAAGTTAACGCTACCTTTAATTGTTGTTTTTGTGTTGTATTCACCTTCTGGTTGGCCTGTTACTTCATTGAGTCTTGTTTCTTTAGCAAATAAATCAAGATCAAGGACGACATCAAGTTTAGTAATTAAGCCTGCTTCACTCACAACGAGGTTTAAGGCTGCTTTACGGATTTCGATGAATTCTTTAACACTCTCTTCAAGGTCGAGTCTTGCCGCTTCGATTTCTTCCGAAGTGAAAGTCATACCTAACGCTTCACCGATTTTGATTTGTGATTCTAATAATAATTCAACAATATCATCTTGCGTAATTTCGTAAGATACGACTAAGTTTTTCCCAACTTTACGTGCTTTAATCTTTTTCACGCTGTTGAGCATTGTTTCAAGTTCCATTTCACCCGCAACACCTGCTTCTTCTTCCACTGGCGGTAAATTAATTTGTCCAACTTCAAACTTTACTTTGTTTTCTTCGGTTTTTGTTGGCGCGGTCGAACCTTCTTTAACGGTTACCTTATAATCAGCGTATAACCAGTTTGCGTCATAATATAACGCTGTGTTTCCACTAATCATATTTGTTTCGACGTTATTTTCCTTTACGGATAATTTGCCTTCTGCCGTTCCTGCAAATTGGAATGTTGGGTTATTTATATCTTTGGCTTTAAAACTAACATCAAGCTCAGCTTCTAATTCATTAACTACACTTGGCGATGTTACTACATCTTCGTATTCAATGTACGTTGCGTCTAATTTTAAACCTAAGGTTCCGTCAACTGATTCGTGTTTTTCAGTCATCGACTTGGTCATGGCCGCGGCTACTTGTTTATTGGCTTCTTCTTTAGGTACTGGTTTGGCGAATAATTCACAACCTGAAAGGGCCACAAGGATCACCGGAAGAAATATTAATTTTCTTAGTTTCATATGTAATTGAAACCTCCTTTCCTATTTCTATAATTTAATTATAACAACTATATGTAAAGATTTAACGAATTTTTGCTTCCTTGCTATAATTAAACTATGCAAATATATTTCAATCCTACAGGCTTAACTGACTTTAGTGAAGCAACAAAAGAGCAACTTCAAAAGGCGCTACCCTTTGCAAACTTTACCTTTGCGCCTAACACAAATTATAATGCGGAAATAATAATTGGCTATCCAAGTATTGTAAAACGGGAAAACTTTGATGAATATCCGCGTCTTAAGGCAATTCATCTTTTAAGCACGGGTTATGATGAACTTGATTTAAATCACCTTAAGAGTCGTAATATCCGTTTAATAAACGCGCGTGCGACAACAAGTGTCGCCATAAGTGAATTAGTGCTCGGCCAAATTTTAAATTTCAACTACAACTTAACCGTTTATCATAAACTGCAAGATCAAAAAATATGGCGCCGTTATTTTACAAGTATTGAATTACAAGGCGCGAACGCTTTAATCTTAGGCGCGGGGGTTATTGGTCAATCAATCGCCAAACGGCTTAAAGTGATGGGCGTTAATGTTGAAGGGTATCGTAGACGTAATATTAAAACGCCGCACTTTAGTAAAATATACACTGATTTAGCCGAAGTCAAAGCACTTATTCCCAATTATGATTATATTATTGTCGCGCTTCCCCTTTCGAAAGCAACTACAAATTTAATTGATATGAGTTGGTTTGAAAAAATGGATAAGAATGCCTTATTTATTAATATTGCGCGTGGCGAAATTGTTGTGGAAGAGCATTTAAATGAAGCATTAAAAAAAGATTTGATTCGCGGTGCGATTCTTGATGTTACCAAAAAAGAACCACTCCCGATTGATTCTCCGCTTTGGGAACGTGATAACTTACGCTTAACACCTCATATATCTTTTTATAGTAATCGCTTTTTAGATAATATTATTAGTCTTATTATCACTAATTTAGAACATTATCATAAAGGACAAAGTGTTGAAACTGAGGTTAAACTATGAAAATAGCAACTAAACGTTTAATCTTGCGCCCTTTTACGCTCAATGATGTGGATGCGGTTTATCAATACGCCAAAAAACCATCGGTTACCCGCTTTATGTTTTGGGGACCAAGTACGCATGAAGAATCAAAAACATTTGTCGAAAATGTTGTGCTGCAAAATGATAACCCGGCTCGTCTTAATCATGACTTTCTAGTAACTTTAAAAGATGGCACGGTTATTGGAGCCTGTTCTTTAATCTTTAAAGACTTTAATAATCCCCCTTCTTTAGGATGGGTGTATGATGATCTTTATTGGAATAATGGTTATGGTACGGAAGTAGGCAAAGCTTTACTTGCCTATGCTTTTAAAACGTTAAACCTTAAAAAAGTATACGCGACATGTCATAAAGAAAATATTGGCAGTGCCCGTATCATGGAAAAGATTGGCATGCGCTTTGTAAAAGAAGAAAGCCTTGAACACAAAAAAATTGGTGCGTATATTCAATATGTTTATGAACTAACCGCGCTTGAATATACTTTAAATAACCATAAAACTTACATATGAAACTAAGAATATATACGTCGCTTGCTTTATTGTCGACCTTACTTACCGTTAAGGGACAATCTTTTAGAATTGAATATAGTGATGACCTTCCTTTTACGATTAACTTAAGTAAGGAATCATTAAAGATTGTGCAATTTACTGACCTTCATTTAACATATGGGTTTGATGAGTTTGATAAATTAACATACAAATTAATTGATAATGTTATTAAAGAAACGAGTCCTGATCTTATTGTATTTACAGGGGACCAAACATTATCGGTAACTGCCCCTTTAATATATAAACTATTTGTAAAGTTTATGGAGGAATATAACACGCCTTGGACTTTTGTCTTTGGTAATCATGATAATGATTTTCATAAATACAACAATTTATTAGGGGCGATTGATTTTGATGAGGCTAAAAATTTACTTTTTAAAGTTGGCCCATTATTATATCGCGGTGGCGTCGGTAATTTTGCCCTTAATTATTATTATGAAGGAAATCCTTTTTATAACTTATACTTTTTAGATTCAAAAACCGAACAACGGAGTTTAAAAAGAGTGGGAGTTTCTAAATATGATCACTTTAGCCCGGCCCAAGTATCATGGTTTCAAGAAAAAGTAAGTGCTGATAAAACGAATAATGTAAAATCAAGCGTCTTTACCCATGTGCCACTTATTCAACATCGTCTTGCAATGGAAAAAGAATATGCTTCGTTTGTTAAAGGGCATCGCGGTGAAGGCGTTTATTCCCAAAATATTGACACTGGCTTTTTTGATGTAATGGTTGAAAGTGGCGTTAGTGAAGCTATCTTTGTCGGTCATGATCATAAAAATAGTTTTGTCTTTACCCATGAAGGTATTAAACTCACCTATGGGCGCATCAGTGGTTATAACGGCTACGGTAATTTAAAAAGAGGGGCGCGGATTATTGAAATTGACGAAACAAGAACTTTATCAACTTATTTAATATACGAGGATTTAACTTATGAATATTAAACATCTATTGTTTATTACGCTTAATGCTTTTATTCTTTTTGTCGCCTTTTATATTTTAACGCGTTCTTTATTCACGCTTTTATTTTTCTTAAGTCCTTTACTTTATCTTGTTATAAAAATGAGGAAACGCCATGTTTGATTCACTCGTTGGGTTATTGCAAATCGCCTATTATATTATTTTATTTATTTTCATTCCTTTAATGGTAATTATGCGCTTTTTGCTCGTTAAAGATAACAAAAACCCGGTATTCCACCGGGTTCTCATTGTAATTGATATTACATCTTTAAGTTATTTTCTTTTATATGATCAAAAGCATCCACGCAATAAACTATATAATACTTTAATGATTGTGTTTGCGGTTTTTAGTTTTCTGGCGTTATCCCTTGGCGTTCATATGTTAGTCTAACCACTTCCGTAAGTCGTGAAGTACGCTATAAGTTAGACTGTGGCCATTGTTGTGGCGCGACAAAGACAAATCATAACTTTCGTTTAAGGCATTCACTAATTTTTGTTGGCGCAAAAGGGGAAGATAAGGATCATTATCACTGACACTTATAAATACTTTTAAGTTTTTATTTTTTTTAAACTTTAAGTCTTCCTTTAATAATCCCGGCTGTAATAAGACCGCTCCTTTATATAACGTATCATCTTCTAATAATAATGCTTCAATCATCGACGCTCCATTTGAAAAGCCTAGTAACACTAAGTCTTTTAAGTTATGTTCTTTTTTGAAGTTAGTGAGAAACTTTGTAATGTGTTCTGCTTCTGCTTTAACATTTTCTAAGTCAAAGGTAAACATATCAAAGCGGCGGAAAAAGCGCAGCATTCCTCCTTCATTAATACGCCCTCTTAAACTTAAGATGTTATAAGTTCCGTTAATATCTTGGGCTAGCGGTACGAGATCATGTTCGTCAGCGCCGGTACCGTGCAGTAACACGAAGGTTTTATCACTTTTATTATCTTTAAAATAGTGGATCATTATCTTAATCTCCTTTATTTAGTTTCTTTAATAATTCACGTAGCGTTACCTCTTCTTCTAAAGTTAGGTTTGTGCCAAGTGTTTGAATATATGTATAATGGCGGGGGGCGATTTTACTTATTAAAGCTTCGCCCTCCCCTGTTAGACTAATATATATAATTCTTTTATCTTCATCACACTTTCGTTGTGATATTTTACCGTCTTTTTCTAGTTTCCGTAATGTATAAGAAACGGTGCTACTATTGACTAACACTTTCTCATGAAGTTCATTTACTTTTAGACTGCCTTTTTGATATAAGGCTTCTAAGACCGCAAATTCTGTTAAATTTAAATTGTAACTTAAAACATCATTTCTTAATAAATCAATATAATTTTTACTTGTTTTTAAAAGGGCACTAATTGTCTTTGGTTCCATTAAAGAAATCCCACCCTTCTTTTTCATTGTCCCGATACTTTGTTGTATCAAGCGGGACAATAGCTTTTTCAATCGTGGCCCGTTTATGCCGTAAATGCGGCGGTAAGGCTAAAATTTCTCCTAAGTTTTCATAACTCTCTTCGTCATCAATAAACCCAGGTCCGTCGGTCGCTAATTCGAAAAGAATATTTGGATAAAGCCGCGTATAAAGCGATTTAAAGTAAAATCTTTCCACAAATCCACTATGGGGAGCAAGTACTTTATTAAATTCAGGGACCCATGACATTAAGTGGTCTTTATCGGTAGTACGGAACGCAACGTGGTGGACTGCGCCGTAGCCTTGACGGGCAATACCTCCGTGTTCGGCTACTTCAACAATAATCATCGCCCCATTACCGCCTTCACCCATAAAGTAGGATTGATAGTTACCACTAACTTCTCCTTTGCGCATTCTTAAAACATCTACTAATGCTTTTTCCATCCGTTTTGGATCATTAACAGTAAACCATACTGGTCCTAATCCAGTGATTGCGTATTCATTAGGTACTGGACCGCGTAACCATGGGGTGCCACTTTTAACCCCCACATTGTTTTGGTCACTAATTAATGCGTAACGTGCACCATCAAAGTCATTAAAGAATAAAGCTTTGTGCCCAAAAACATCAATAATATCCCCGTGTTTAACGCCGTAATGCTTAAAGCGGGCAATATAGTATTTTAATGCTTCGTCACTTGGCACCCGAAAGCCAGTGCGACTAATTTCATTCGTGCCAAATTTCGCCTTACCAATACCTTTAAAATCAAAGAATGTAATATCAGTGCCGGCATTACCGCGGTCATCAGCGAAGAATAAGTGATATGTAAAAATATCATCTTGGTTAACGGTCTTCTTTACGAGCCGTAAGCCTAATACTTTTGTAAAAAATTCATAGTTTTTTTCGGCGTTTGATGTAATCGCCGTAACGTGGTGTATTCCTAATAGTTGTTTCATATTTATTATCTCCGATATTCATTATAGTTCGAAATCGAAATAATTCCTAATCATTTGCTTAAGGGGATTGATATAAGAAAAAACGCACAAGGATATGTGTGTATAATGATAATTATTTTATTTTCCTTACATTCCGTTCTTCATTGGTCACGATATGTTCATAAGGATTAGTAAGGGGAATGTAAAAAAGATAAGCGCGACATATACTTTACTTTTTGTTTTTAATTGCATTTTATTCCTCCTTTGTTGTTTGTTAAAAATACTCCTTATTTAATAATAAATAAACTAATACGACAATTATGTGGTTGCATAAATGTTCTTGTGTTAAAATTACGTTATGAATTGGCTTAGAAAAAATATTCGTTACTTCGTCTTAACCTTATTCTTACTAACGAACGGAGTCATTATTGCTGAATCTTCCTTAAGTGGCGGTCCTTCAGGTTCACGTTCGAGTTTGATTGCTTTAATCTTGAGTGTTTTTGTAAATAAAGCAACACCCCCGGTGACACCGAGTTTTGTTAGCGTTGAATCGTTAAACATCGTTGATCGTAGTGGCACAGAAGTTAGTGAAGCTTCAAAATATTATATTCCCCTTGGCGTCACCCGGCGGTTGTTAACAACAGTTTTACCAGAAAACGCGACTGATAAAAACGTAACGTGGACGACTTCTAACCCTGAAGTTGTTGATGTTTATCCAGGCGGTTTACTTGAAGCGCGCACTATTGGTGAAAATGTAGTTATTAAAGCTATTCCTTCAAACAGTGCAAAAACGATTTCTTTTTTCGTAACTGTCCATGAAAAAGAAGCACCACCTACTTTTGAAGCGAATTTAGAAAAAGAAACAATTGAAGAAGGAATTACAACTAAAGTAATCATTACCGCGGACGAAATAAATTATGACATTAAAAAATTAAAATACTACACTGAAGATGAAACGATTGCGACCGTCAATGAATACGGCATTATTAAAGGCATAAGTGCGGGGCACACTAATATTGGAGTAATAGGAAGTGATATTAAACTACAAATAACCGTTACTAGTAGAACTTCTCCTTTAGTCGAACCATCAACGATATACTTAGATATGCCATCAATTGGGTATGTTTACGGTAAAAGTCCCTTTACTTATCGTTTTGATGTTGAAGACGTTAGTGATCCAAGTGTTACTTTTGTAAGCAGTGATGAAACAATTGCCCGCATTATTAAAGAAGATGATTCATATTTCCTTTATGGTTATAAAATAAGGGGCACTGTCACCATTACCGCTTATCTTAATAGTGACTTTTCCATTAATAGTAGCCATACTTTAACTTTTGAAGAAGTCGCACCAACATCATTAACTTTGAGTACGCCTAAAAATGAATTTAGTGTAGGTACACTATTAAATATAAGTGCTTTATTAGGCCACGATATAGCGGAATATCCTGACCTTGAAGTAACTGATAAAAGACTCACCTTTAGTTCAAGCGACGAAAGTATTGCCCGTGTAACCCCAAGAGATACTGGGGCTCAAGTTGTTGGTTTAAAGGTGGGAACCGTAACTATTACCGCTAAAAGCTACGCAAATCCAGCGTTAAGTGAAGAAATCGAGTTAAAAATAGTCGCCTTACCATTTATTAATGATCAAAACTTTTCTAACTTTCAAATGTTAGTGCGCAAGGCACTTGGCCATTTTACTCTTTTCTTTGTTAATGGTGTATTTGGCTTTTTAACTTTTTATTTATTTTTGAAAGATAATAAACTTATTAAAATCATCATTGGTTCATTAAGTGTTGGGTTATTTTTCGCAAGTGTTAGTGAACTAATTCAACGTTTTGTTCCTGGAAGAGCGGGCACTTTCACTGATGTATTAATTAACTTCAGTGGCTATCTTGTTGCGACCTTACTATTGTTACTTATAACGTATCTTGTGCTTAAACGTAAAGCAAAAAAAGATGCGCGACCTTAATCGCGCATTTTCTTTAACACTTTTTCCATAAGTGGCGAAACATCATCATCAAGTAAATCATTTAAGAAATCATAAATTGATTCATTAACTTGCTCTAAACTTGCAGCGTTAAAGTCGTGCTCCAAGGTTAAATATGGAAATTCACCTTCTTCATTTAAGATTACTTTTGCATATAACAATTTAGCGTTTAATTTATTAAGTAAACTAAGTACTTCCCCGTCAAAGGTTATTTCACCAATTAAAAGCCGCATACTTATTTGCATAAAATTACTTTTTTTATAATCACCAATCGCAATTTGAAAATAAAAGGCATCATTAAAAAAGTTAATAATAAGGGGAATACCAAACGTAATGCCGTTTGTCTTCGCGTTTATTTCTAAAGGGGGTTGAAATACAAAATCATTATCAACGGAAATCGTTTTTAAGGTATGCGATATTTCGCGTTCAATTTCATGATGATTAATGATCATTTCTTACCCTTTCCTTACATTGAATCTTCAAGTGATGTATTTAAGAAATTAAATAGTTGTTCAATTAATTCGCCAACCCGTGGCTGGGCTTCCACTCCTTTACGGACGTGGCTTAATAATTGATCATCTTTACCAATTTCATAGTTAATGGCTTTTAATAAAATCCATGGCACTTCATAAAAGCGACTACATGTAACAATACCCCCCATTTCCGTATCAAAGGCAACTTTACCAACAAGGAAGTTTTCTTGGGCGGCAATTAAGGCGTCTGCTTCTTCTTTTTTTGTGTAAAACTTATTCGCGGCAATAAGCGGACCGCGTACGAGGCGATAATTGCTTGAGGCACTATTTAGTCGTTCTAAGTGTTTTAAATACATGTCTTCGGTAATGTAATAACTTGACATATGGAGCGCACTTGTAAACATCTTATCTTCAAAGCTATCGTAATCAATATCACCGATATAAACACGTTCAGCAATAAATAGGTCACCTTGATTTAAACCTTCACTTGCGCTTGAACAACTACCAATCGCAATTACTAAATATGGATCAAACTTTCGAATCATATAACTAGCGATGACCGCACCCATTAAGTTACTATTGCCAGTATAAGTCATGCAAATTTCTTTACCAGCGTATTCGCCAACATAATAAAAGTGTTGACCTTTTAAGGCACCTTTTTCGCTCATAATCATACGATTTTTAATATAAAGAATATCATCAGGAGTCGTACCAAGTAATAAAATCATTTTTTTCTTCTCCTTGCTACTTTCGCTTTATATTCAAATAAGTTATCTTCTAAAAACTCTTGATATTGGGCTGCGGGAAGTGGTCGACTATAGAAATACCCTTGAATTGCGTCCGCTCCCATCTCCTTAAGCATTTCCACTTGTTTTTCGTCTTGCACCCCTTCAATAACGACATAAGCGTCCAAAATATGGGCTAAATCAACGATGTTTTTAATAACAAGGCGTGACTTTTGATCAATATCGACGTCATCAAGGAATGCCTTATCAATTTTAATAACATCGAAAGGAATCTTTTTAATGTAACTAAGCGAGGAATAACCAGTGCCAAAGTCGTCAATCGCAATCTTAATATTTAAAGCTTTAAACTTTTTAACAATCGATAAAAGCAGTAATATATCTTGGAGTGACGGCGATTCAACAATTTCGATTTCCAGTAACATTGGGTTGATGTTATATTTCTCGGTAACGCGAATAATATGATTAACAATATTACCGGTGAAAAGGGTTTTTTTACTAATGTTAATCGACACTGGTAAAAGCCGTTGTCCTTTACCGCGCCAATCATCTAATTGTTCACAAACTTTTTCAAGGACATAATGGTCAAGTTTAATAATTAAATCACTTTGTTCAGCAAATAAAATAAAGTTTGCCGGTGATAATAAACCAAGTTCGGGGTGGCGCCATCTAACAAGTGCTTCCGCGCCAGCAAAACGGCCTAATTTTATATCGAACTTCGGTTGATAATGGAGTTCAAACTGCGATAATTCAAGCCCTTTTTCAATTTCAACGCCCAGTTGAACGTTCCGTTTATTCTTTTCAAACATATTTGGTTCATACACGGTTAAACTACCTAACTCCGTTTCAAGCCGCCCATGATCACTTGCGATTAAGGCACGTTGGAGCATTGAGGTTGAAGAAAGGTTTTCATTATTTTCATCTTTACTAAAGCTCACCCCAAAGTCACTAATAAACTTAACGTCATTATTTTCGGCAAAGAGACGATCATTAATTTCCGTGCTTATAGTGTTAACGTATTGCTTTACTGCTTGTAAATCGCTATTTGGTAAAAACACTAAGAAGTTTTCATTATAATCATACCCATATGTTGAATGCGGGAATTTTTTTTGCATTGGATTAAAAGCGCGGTAAACGACTTCTAATACTTCCGCGCCCCGTTCATAACCATAACGCGTAAACACAGTCTTTTTAAATTTTGTAACCGTAAAGACAATAATGACATCTTTATGTTTAGGATGGCGTTTCATATGTTGGTCAACATACGATAGAAAAGCTTTCTCGGACCGAATGTTTTTAACAAGACTAAACGTTGCATAATCAAAGCGAATTAAGTTTGAAGCATTTTTCCATTTCACAAAGAAGACAATATTAAAAATAAGGCTCATTACCATTAAGACAACGATTAAAATATGGACCACTAATTCCAAAGTTTCGTTGCTCGGAAATAACTTATAGCCGGAAAATGATAAGTATATAAATAATCCCGCCCATATAATAACGAATATTAAGCTAATAATACTCCGTGCTAAATTACGATTCGGACTTATATTTCTACTCTTTATTGCCATCTTCTACTCCTCCTTCGCTTAATTCTTTACGTAATCGTTCTTTTTCAAGTTCAATCATTAGTTTTAGTTTTTCTTGTTCTTTGATTTTTTCAAATTCGTCATTTGGTAAATGGCCTTCGCCACTTGTTTGCTCTTCTTTTTTAAGTTCACGAATTAAATCAACAAGTGAAGAGCCAAAGATAAATAGTAAGGGGACAATAATAAGGGCGACCATGACAATCGGATTAGCGAGGACGCTACTTATTTTGCCAAAGAGATAGTTTTGACCAACAACTTTCCCTAATATATCAGTGTCGCGGACATAATCTGCGTTTGCCATCGTACAACCACTCGCCCCACATGTTTTCGCTTTTAAGTTATCGCCTAATGTGCGGAAATAAATATTTCCGTCATCTTGCACTTCAATTTTCACAATCCGGTGCGTCACAATAAGACCGTCACCCGGCATTGTATAACTTGGACCATAGTTGCGTTTAAAAGTAATAACATCACCGTCATTTACGCCTTCAGCGCTTGGTCCTTTAAGAGTTTTTACATCTACTTCTTTAACAAAGAGCATCGTATCAACTTTATAAGTAGGGACCATTGAATCCGTTAAAACGCGAAATGTTTGGTAACTTCCATACTTTGGAATACCATGGTTTGATCTTGCGCTTATTTGGCCAATAATTTGAAAACCTAACAAAAAGATAACGATTGATGCGAAAATACCACCAATAATTTTACTTATCGTTTTTTTCTTTTTCTTTGGTTTCTCAACTATAACGTTACTATTTGCCATCTTCTTTCTTTTCCTTCGCTGCTAGTTTAGCAACTTCTTGTCGTGCGAGCCGTAACCGTCTTGCTTCATCTTGAAGTTTAGCTTGATAAGCGCGACGTTCGGCTTTAATCCGTTCTTTTTCCGCTCGTTTTCTTGCTCTTTCAAGATTCTTCTCTTCTTGACGCCGTTTTGCTTCTTCTTTTCGAAGGCGGGCTCGTTCACGTTCAGCTTCTTTTCGTTTCGCGGCCCGTTCTTTTTCCCGCGCTTTTTTTAGCGCAGCTCTTTCGCGTGCTTTTTGCCGAGCGGCTTCCTTTTTAAGGCGCGCTTTTTCCCGCGCTGCTTCTCTTTTAAGGCGCGCTTCTTTTTGTTCCGCGGTTTCTTGACGTAACTTAATAACGACTGGTAATCCCCCTTCAAGGAAGCGTTCATCACTTATATCGTAATCAAGTTGTCCTGGTTTAATAACGGGTTTAATAACTTTTTGTTTAATGTCACGCGGTTGAATATTCGCATGTTCAGTTTCTAGCGCTAAAAAGGCGGACATTGTTAATTGGTCTAATCGTTCCATATATGCTTCATCAAAATTAACTTTGGCTTGTGTTGTCGTATAGGAAATACCTAATTCATTATACCGATTAATAAACATCCATAGTTTGTAGGCATCTTGATAAGCATAGTTTAACCGAATAATATTTGTTTGTTGAATGGGGTCGGCAACAGGAACAGCTTTAGCCATTTCTTTCATGAATGGCGAGTTAACTAAAAATGAAGTTCGTTTCCGAATAAGGGCTAGTCTTTCTAGTAAATCACTATTGCTTTGTCTTGCCCCTTCGTCATCACTTGGTACACTCATTTTAATATTACCTTCAAACTCAAAAGTAGTGTCCCCAATTTTTACTTCCTTTTTAATGCTAATTTGGTCACTATTTTTTGTATCACCATGTTCTTGAATATATTTATAGCGTAATTCAATAAACACTTGTAATCTTTTAACAAGCGTCATAATAAAGCGATTTTCATATATTTTTAAATCATCATCCACATAAACGTTAAGTACTTTTTTCGGCACAATGCGGCCCCCATCGAGTACTTCGCTAATGTGTTGAACGTTCTGCGCCATAAACTTAACCGCCCGTGGTGTAATCTTCCGTGCCTTTTCCACTTGCACAATTTCCGCAAACTCATTAATAAATTTATGCGGGGAAACGACAATTGTTTCAAGCGACGGGATGACTCTTTCAATTTGTTCAATAAAGTCTTTATTAAACCGTTTAACTTCATGTCGGGTTGTGCCGCTTACTTCGGCACGGGTGTTTGCTAAAATATTATAAAGATCAGTCGTTGGTTTACTATTTTTATTTGACCGTCTTAAAAAACCATAATAGCGTTTACGCACCTTTTCGTAGCGTTTATAACCGCGAATTGCTTCTTGCTTTTTTATTTGTAGTGGTGTTAACACTCTTTTTTTACGTGGTTTAGCGGCAGTTTTTTTCTTTGCCTTAGGCGTTTTTTCTTCTTTTGGTTTAACGGATTCTTCTTTTTTTGAAGTCGCTGAAACATTTTCCGCTTGCGGAGTTTCATTTACGGCTTCTGTGCTTTGCGCAAGTGGGGCCGCTTCTTCTTCAGTTATTAAATCTTTCTTATCCGTTTCTACCATATTTTATTCCTAGGTCATGCTAATAAATTCGTTAATTTGGCGAATTGATTGTTTAAAGTTGTTTTTACCAAAGGTCTTTTCAATTTCAGAAATTAAAGCATTTAATTCGTCATGCATAAAGGCAAGGTTAAGGGCTTTAAATTTCTTTAAGATTTTCGTCGCAAACATGAAGTCTAACGCTTCAACTTCGGTTCCGCCACAAGCAACGTAAATTGGGACAAACACTTTAATTTGTCGCATAATACGGTTTCCAAAGCCAATGCGGAACTTCGCAACTACATATTCATCAAGCTTATTAAACTTGGCAAGGTTTGCTTTTGTAAGCGGGTAATTTGTTTGTGCTTCACTAAATAACCGTTTTAAATATGAGTGCGGAACACGTAATGGCTCAGTAAACTCCGCGTCAAACACTGCACCCCGATCATTTAGGCTAATGCTAATTGCCCGGTCATAAACTTTATCGGTAATTGTAAAGGTACTATCGTCATTGTTGGCCGTACCAAAGAACCATAAGTTTTGGTTAATGAGTAATTTACCGTTAACAAGTTGACTTGGATTCATGTCATCTGGGGTTTTTGTTACTTCGACAATCCATTCATCAACATTTGGCATTTCCATAATACTTAAGAACT
The DNA here is from genome assembly GCA_041654855.1 of Bacilli bacterium. Taxonomy (GTDB): domain Bacteria; phylum Bacillota_I; class Bacilli_A; order RFN20; family CAG-826; genus UBA1361. Next base: position 19,375 of record JBAZCS010000013.1, read on the forward strand.
CGGCAAAGTAATATTCAATCCGCGCTAAGTTCATTTCGTCAAGAATGACAATGTTTATATCTTTACGATAACTTGCTTCATAAATTGCTCTTAAGAATTCACTTTCATTAAATTTCTTTGTGAATTCGTTATAGTAACCAATAAGTTCAGTGCGGTCGCGCCATGACGGTTGGACACTACAAATCGCAACATCGTTTAAGAAGAATTTCCCTAAGGAGTACGGTAATGAAGTTTTACCAGTTCCGGAAATACCTTCTAAAATAATAATTTTAACGGTTCCAATGGCGGCAAAAAGCGCACGAACCATATCGATATCATAAAATAATCCAAGTTGCGACGCAGCAAAATAGCGATAACGAATCGCTAATTGTTCAAGAGTAATATTTTGATCAATGTCTGGTAATGTAACCGTAGTATCTTTATCTTTATATTTAAGGTCAACCGCGGCAAGTCTGGGAAATGTTTCAGCAACAACTGATGCTTTTTTATCATCAGCGAGTGAAGGATCTTCAAGGCCAAGCGATTCGGCTTTAAGTTTTAGCACTTCATTTTTCTCTTGAATTGCAAAGAAGAGTTCTTTGTTTAAACGTTGAACTTCAGCAACAAGTCTTGTCTTTTCATATTGCTTTTGACTTAAGCGAACGAGGCTACGAATAAGTAAAAAGAGTAAATAGCCAATCCCGACTAAAAGCGCTAAAAGTAAGAGCATTAAAATAATGAAGAAAACCCAACCCCAGCCGCCAAATTGGGCGACATAACGGTCGAAAATAGTTCCGTAATCTTTAAAGTCACGGAAAATTAAGCGCCATGGTTCAACAAAGACCGCTTCTAACCAGCGGACAAAGTTGAGCCAAAATGCTTCAAATGTTTCGCGTAAATAACTAAAAAATGCTGTCATAGTTTCACCTTTACTTAGCTTGCTAAGTCTTTCTTGGCAACTTCGAATCGTAATTGGGCCCCAAAGGTGGCACCGACTAACTTATCAGTCGTAAATTGATCCCAACCTTCAAGCCATATTTTAATATCAAGTTCGGCAACACCATACTCATTCGTATAGGCAATTGCTTCCCCTTCATTATTGATTAATGTGTATTTATCAAAGTTCGTATAATATTGGCGGGCCGGTGTGGCGTTGATTAAGGGACGGACACCTTTAAAGGATGCAGCGTTAAAAACATCATTATTTTCCGGAATTTCCGTTGATTCAGTAAGCGCTGGTCCCCAGTTCGCATTCGTTAACGCTGGTTCATAATCACCATATGCTATTTCATAAAGATGTTCCCCGGGTGCGTCATCATAAATACTTCCGTCAAGCGCCAAAGTGTAATCGTAATATCCGTGTTTCCCCGGTGGACTTTCCTTACCATCTAAATCAAGACGGCCCCCAACATCGATATAGTTTAAATAATTGTTAACTTTTGGTTCTTTCCGTCCAGGGCTAATGATGTCTTTTGTATGGGCTGATTGAAAACCAAGGCGCATAGCTTTAGTAATATTGTTGCTACCACTAAACTTTGTATCGCGGGCAAAATAAACCCCAATATTATCAAGGCTTACTTGACCGGCAACATCATTTTCAATTAATAGTCTAAATAATACTTTAATGCCAAAATAATCTTGCGTTTCGGCAATCGTTTCTTCAACATTCCACCGTGTCATTGTTACCATGCGCGGCCGATCATAAAGTGTAATTGGTTCATCTTTATCTTTGTCTTTGGCAAAGGCCCGACTAGTTACCGGGTTAAGTCTTGAATTATCACTATATTTTTCGTGTCTTAAAATAAAGCTTAACGTTTGTGGTGAGACATCTTGATTTGTCCAATAGACATAACCTGGCCCGGTAATACCGCCGCCCCCATCATCTAGTTGTAAGTTGTATTTATAAGAATCAGTGGAATCAATAGGATTTGATAATCTAAAGCCAACTTGCGAAAAGCGAATTTGCGGCACTCTGGTGCGGACGGAAAGTGAAGTCGCATTAGCAAAATATTGCCCTAATGCAAAGCCAAGGTATGAAATAATAACTAACACCACGATGACAAAGGTTGAAATACGAATAAGTAAGCGGGCTCTTCTTTTACGGCGCGCCTCTTTAACAATCTCTTCTCCTAAATTATAAGGTGCGTGTTCTGGTACTTGATATTCTTTATCTGTCACAATATTCTCCGATTTCAATTAGTGTTAAATAACATTTTCAATGTTAAAACAATTAATCGCATTCCCATTTTAACACGATTTTAATATTTTTCTCTTTTCTTTAGTTTACTAAAGAGCTCTTAAATCACTAAATAAAAAATGACGCTAACCATAATTGCCCGAAATAGTAAGATCACTTTTATTTCGTGAGGCAACTGGCTACCATCAATGAAGGCCCTATAGTTTTGCGTCACTCACTTTCATGAGTTTTGCCTTTTTCTACAATTATTATATGTTATACATATAAGGTTGTCAACTTTCTTAACAAAAAAAGCCATATTTCATGGCTTGTTTTATCTTCTTTTAAGTTTTTTTATTCGTCTTTTTCTTCTTTTTGCTTAGCGAGTTCTTTTTCAAGTTCAGCGCGCGCTTGCCGTCTTGCTTCTTCTAATAGTTCTTCATTAGATAAGCTACTATATTTTTTCGCTGACGGTTCATTAATAATACGAATTAATAAATAAATGTTTACGAGAAATAAAACGATAAGTGGTAAAACAATAAGGACAAAGAACCCTACTTGATTCATGACGAGCCACTTAATAAAACCAGTTCCCGCTCCTTGAGCACTTGCATTCATGGTAACAAAGGCAATGATTACGAGTGCAATCATCACTAACACTTCTAAGCCGAAGAAGACATATGTTGCCCACCCCGGTAATTTGAATTTTTTCTTACTATTTTCGCCCATATCTTTGGCACTCCTAAAACTATTTATTACAATCGTATATAGATTTTATATTAATAAAATAGTAATGTCAAACATATATGTATATTGCAGTGTTGCAATTTCATAGTTTTTTATGTTTAACTTTGCAAATACACACTCATTTATATGTTTTTTAGTAATTAAAAAGCTGAGAGTTTTCACTCCCAGCTTTACATTTAATACATTAATTATCTGCTTCTTCAGATAGTGCATATAAATCTAGGGTAATCGTGTACTTTCCTAATACATAATCATTAATTGTATCAGTGTCGGTACCTTCAACCCAAAATCTAAAGGTCACATCTTTTTCGCCGTCTGCAACATTTAAACCAGTTAAGTCGGCGACTGCAGGGTAAAGAGCTTCCGCTTCTGCAATCGTATTTTTTCTTGTAAAGGGCGCACTTTTTAAGTCGACACCCGTCGCAAATTCATGATTATCTGAACCATAAGCTCCGCCGGTTCCCGCTTGTAAGTAAGTAGGACTTGCTTCTGCTTCTGGGGCATATAAGAATGTAACACTTGGTGTTCCGGTGGCAAGGCGTCCATCACTATAATTAATGACCGCCATCCGTAATGTCTTAATAATGCCAACATCACGACTATTAGCAGGATCTTTCGGACTAAGCTTTGTGTTAGGTCCTAAGAATACTTTTAGACCGGTTGGATCTTCTTCCTCTCCACCCGTTAATGGTAAGCGTTTTAAGGTGACTGTAAAGTCCACTAAAAACCCATCAGCAGAACCAGGAGCGCCCAAGGTAACATCATTAATTTCTTGGGCAACATTGTGGAATTGTGACCACTTTGGCTCATAAAATGTTAAGCCATCACCAGAAATGTCGGTTGTTTGAATTGCACCACTTAACGTTAAGGTTTGGGTGCTGCCATCATAACTATCACTCATCGCCGCATTTAAGGACGACTTGTATTCGACAAGTAAATTTTTATCGTTCGTATATATTTCAGCATCACCATATGTAATAGAAGCGGTACGAATGGCCGTAAACCAAGCAAGCGTGCCAGTCGTTGCGGACGCAGCGCTTAATACAAGAATGGTAAGAACTATTCCTAGCTTTCTATTTTTCATTTGGTTTATCCTTTTGAAGAATTACCCCCTTGGGAAAGCCAAAGGGGTAAATATAATTTGGTTTTAATTAGGCTTCGAGCGCGTAAAGGGCGATATTGACGTTGAAGACACCACCAATAATGTCGTTAACAGTTTGTGCATCTTCACCTTCGATCCAGGCGCGGAAGGTAATTTCGGTTTCGGTTGCATCACCACTTGCTAATTCGGCAACCATGAAGCCAGCATCGTCAGCAGCAGCAATTGTGGTATAGTCAATAATTTCACCTGATTTTAATTCAGTGTCACTTTTGAGTTCGTGAGTGTAGGTTGAATAAGCACCACTACCTTCTACTAAGTATTTTGGTGAAGTTTCTTCTACTGGAGCCCAGCGTAAGATAACTTCGCCGGCTTTATTAAGGACAGCAAGACGGGTTGCGGCAACAACACTATCGTTTAAGTCTTGTTGATCGGTATCGCTATCGTCTTTACCAACAATTTCGGTACCAGCACCAAGGTAAACTTTTAAGCCGTTATCATCGATGTCGTTTTCACGGCTAACTTTAATTGTGAAGTCAACATAGTGACCATCAGCAGTTGCGGT
>JBAZCS010000014.1:0-21916 GCA_041654855.1 Bacilli bacterium
CGATCACTTTCAAAATGGAACTTAATCCGTTTATGTTTATCACTTTGCAGCACTAAACTCGACACAAAAGGCATAAGGGGGACCGAATCATCTTTTTCCCCATGAATAAAAAGGTGCGGCACTGGCGTATCTTTAATGCTTTTTCTAGTCGTTTTAAACGCTAGTTTTCCGTAATGAAATGACGTTAAAGTATTGTATAAAGGAATAAACATAAAAGGAGCTCGCGCCATCTTTTTAAACATTAAAGCAATATCCGTTAAGCCATTAATGGATACGACTTTAATAATCTTTTTATCTTTATTTAAAGGATACAAGTTTGAAGCGACATAACCGCCCCATGAATGGCCAATTAAAATAAGCGGCTTATCTTTATAGTCATCAAGGGTTTTAATGTAGGCTAAAAAGTCATGGCCATCACTTAATGCTTGACTCATGTTTGGCATCTTCTTTCCTTCACTTAAGTCGCATCCCATATAATCAAAAGTTAATACTTCGTATCTTGTTTTCGTCACTATGTCATTAATAAGGGTTGTATAGGCTAAATGTCCGGCAGCGTGCCCATGGAAGAAAACAATTACGGCATTCGTTAAAGCGTCTTCTCTTTCATAGACAAAGCCATTTAAAGTAACACCTTTTCTATTCTTAAAAGAAAGTGGGGTTGCCTTAAGTCCTATATAATCATCAGCGGTAAAATATTTAAATAAAGGGTTTTTATCCATTCGCCGGGCTATTGTTTTTTGCACTAAAAGATAAACGAATAAAGAGTACAAAAAGATAATTAAAACGTATATTGCAACGATAAGTAAAATTATTTCCCAAGGCTTCATAGTTAAACTCCTTTACATTTCTCATTATACATTATAGTATAATGTTTGACCTTATTGAAAGAATCGTGGGAGGATCTACTTATGGAAGTAACTAAAGAAAATGAAATAGTAGAAAATATTGACGAACCAAAAAAGAAAAAAAGACGGCAATCGATCGGTGAAGAAATCGCTAATGCGGTTAGTCACTGTGTGATGGCTATCTTTGGCTTAGTCGCCTTAATTTTATTACTAGTGAAACAAGATTCGCCACGCGGTCTTGCTGGTTCGCTCGTCTTTGGCTTATCAATCTTTATTTTATATACAATGTCAACTTTATATCACGCGCTAAGTTTTACAAAAGCAAAAGGGGTCTTTAAACGGTTTGATCATTTATCAATCTTTATTTTAATTGGCGGCACTTTCGCTCCCGCTTTACTTGTTCTCCCATCGTTACAAGTTCCCTTTTTTGGCATGACATGGATTGAAAAAGGCATTGCCTTATTAATTATTCAATGGGTCGTTATTGCTTTAGGAATTGTTTTTAAATCAATATGGGTTTATAAATTCCAAGCGTTCCACTTTATTATCTATTTAATTCTTGGCTGGTCCGCATTATTATTTATTAAAGAACTTTATGTTGATAGTGTACCGGGCTTTTGGCTTATTCTTGCCGGTGGACTAGCTTATTCAATTGGGACAATCTTTTATGCTTTAAGTCATAAAGTAAAATACTTCCACTTCGTCTGGCACTTATGGGTTAATATCGGCACGATACTCCAATTCCTCGCTATATATTTATTCTTAATTAATTTATCGTAATTAACCTATCAATAATAGAAAATAACTCCTTGGGACACTAAGGAGTTTTTTTGTTTATAAAGATATATAATAATTGCGTAAATAAAAAAGCCCATATTAGTGGGCATCATGTTTTTGGTGCAAATGACAGGAATCGAACCTGCACGGGTTACCCCACTAGATCCTAAGTCTAGCGCGTCTGCCAATTCCGCCACATTTGCATAGACTGGTGCCGACGACAGGACTTGAACCTGCAACCTATTGATTACAAATCAATTGCTCTGCCAATTGAGCCACGTCGGCGCTTTTTTTCTGGTGGACACTGAGGGGATTGAACCCCCGACCTCTTCCGTGTGAAGGAAACGCTCTCCCATCTGAGCTAAGTGTCCGTGGGCCTTGTAATATAATAGCAAAACCTTATTTGTATTGCAATAAATAGTGATAGAAAATGCATAGTGAGCCAATAAATAAAAAAAATCACTACTTTGTAGTGATTGATGCATAAGAATGGTGGGCCTTAATAGATTTGAACTATCGACCTCACCCTTATCAGGGGTGCGCTCTAACCAACTGAGCTAAAGGCCCGTATCCGGATGCTTATATATAATATAATAACCTTATATATATTGCAACCCTTATATTTACTATTTTCCCAAAAATTGCATTAATTTATCGGAAACTTAATGGATATTTAAAAAACAATAAAAAAGAGCCAAGGTTTGACCAAGGCTCAATCTTATTTTTATATTACCGTTTCGAGAATTGTGGAGCGCGTCTTGCACCTTTAAGACCGTATTTCTTACGTTCTTTAGCGCGAGCGTCACGGGTTAACATTCCCGCTTTCTTAAGCGTTCCGCGATCTAATCCGGCTTCAAGTAAGGCACGGGCAATTCCTAAACGAATCGCACCAGCTTGACCGGTGAAGCCACCACCGTGGACATTAGCGACCACATCGAATTTATCGGCGACATCAAGTAAAGTTAATGGTTGTTTTAAGTCCATGACAAGCGTTTGGTATGGCATGTATTCATTAACATCTTGATCGTTAACAATAATACTTCCTTTACCAGCTTTTAAAAAGACGCGAGCGACGCTTGATTTCCGGCGTCCGGTCCCTAAATAGATTTCTGTTTTCTTCTTTGCCATTATTTACTTCCTCCAATGTAACGTAGCGGTAATTCCACTGGTTGTTGGGCGCTATGTTTGTGTTCTGGTCCAGCATAGACAAATAATTTTTTAATCATTTGCCGGCCTAAACGACCTTTTGGTACCATGCCCCAAACCGCTCTTTCGACCATTTCGACGGGATAGTTAGCGATCATTTCACCAGCAGTCCGTACGCGAAGGCCACCTGGGCGTTGGCTCGTGTTGTAATATTTTTTTGTTTTAAGTTTGTTTCCGCTTAAACTAACCTTTTCCGCATTAACGATGATGACGTAATCGCCGCAATCAACGTTAGGGGTATATTCGGGTTTGTTCTTACCAATTAAGGTCATGGCAACTTCGCTCGCTAACCGACCGAGTGGAAGATCAGTAGCGTCAACGACGTACCAAGTACGATTAATTGTTCCTTGTTTTGCGTTTGTTGTTTGACGTAGCATTCGTTTTCTTTCTCCTTTACCAATTTTCGTCTTACCGGGACGACAAAAGGCAGATATGCCGTAAGTAATAATAATATATTTATAATATATTGTCAATGTTAATTGTTTAGAAAGTTAAACTTAAGCGCTTATGTTTCGTTTAGTGATAAATTTTAATGAAATATGCCTAATTTTTATGTTATTTGAATAAAAAACCACCGTTTAAGTGGTGGTTAATTTTATTAAATTAATATTTTTCTTTTTCTTCGTTAGTTACGATTACCGAATATTACGATTAAGAAACGTAATAATTGTAAGTAAATCCACACGACAGTGACAAGAATTCCAAGTCCGACTTGCCATTCATACATTTTGGGGGCGCCACTTTCAACTAACCGTTTCGCGTTATCAAAGTCAATGATAAGCATGATTGCTCCTAAAATGACAAGCGCTCCAAAGACAATAACCATTAAAGTATAGTTACCAACAATCGAAGCATGGACTGTCGGTGCTAATAAATAAATTAAAAGCATAACGAGGGAGCCAATAAGAATGGAAATAAGTGCTCCAAAGACGAAACGCACTAAAAATGGCGTTGCTCTTACTGCACCGATTGCATGTAAAAAAGCCATAACTCCGACAATAATAAATGTTCCAATTAATGCCATTAGGCCAATTCCTGGTAAATAAAAGTCAACTAAAGCGGTAATGGTACCGTAAGCTAAACCTTGGAAAATAGCGTAAAAGACCGATAGTGTCGCTGCTTTTTTTGGATAACGCATTGCAAAAAACACTAAGAAAAATGAACTAATTGATCCTACAATAATTAAGGGAATTAATACTGCAACCGGAATGAAAAAGGCTCCAATACCGGAAAGAATTGTAAGTAAAACAAGAAAGGATGTCTTGCCGATAATGCCACCCCATGATGCGGTATTGGTCATTACTTCAGCGTGAATACCTGAATCAACATTTTTTTGCATATTCCGGAATACCGGGTTGTTTGATTGACGCATAAAGTTACCTCCTTTATTTTTGGTCAAAATCTATTATAACATTAATGTTAGGCCACTTCCACATTATGATACACCTCTTGTACGTCTTGGACGTCCTCAAGTAAATCAATAATGCGTTTAAAAAGAATTAAGTTTTCTTCGTTAAGGGTTATTTTATCATTCGGAATCATTTGAATTTCACTAATGTTAAACTCTTTAATGCCAAGTTCATATAAAGTATCCCGTGTTTTACCATACGCCATAGGATTTACTAAAACTTCGATAATATCATCTTCTTCATTAATGTCCCAAACATCAACATCATTAAGAATAAGGGCTTCTTCGACTTCTTCTAGTTTTGCACCATCAAAGACAAATAAACCGGTTTCGGTAAACTTATAGGCAACACTTTGGAAAGTAGCATCACCTTTTTTAATCGCTGCTTTAATATCACTAACGGCGCGATTTACATTATCAGTTAAAGTATCAACAACAATATTAAAGCCGCCAGGACCCATAATTTCATAACGCCCCGGAATATAAGCAACTAACTCTGTCCCTTCAGCTTTTTTAATTGCCCGTTCCATTACATCTTTAGTCGCTCCTAAAGCGCGATATTTATCAAGCGCCGCCCGGAGCGCTAAATTAGAATGAGGATCAGGACCACCTGATTTGGCTGCTAAATATATTTCTTTGGAAGCACGCATGTTTAAAGCACTTTTTTTAGCGGCGGTGCTTGCCATACTGGCCGCTCTAACTTGAAAAGCTCGTCCCATAATTTCCTCCTCTACCATTCATATTATAGACTTATTTATTCGTTATAGAAAACTTTTTTAAGATATAACCCGCTGCCACTTACTTTGTAGTTAACAATATAGCGATCTTTAGCATTTAAGTTTTCTTTTATGAAGTTCATATCAATTTTACTTTCTAAAAGCGCGATTAAAGTGCCGATCATCACCCGAATTTGGCCCCGCATAAAGCCACTACCTTTGATTGTTACTTTCACAATTGAGCCACGTTTTGTAGCGGCAAACTCACTAATTGTGCGGATAAAGTTTTGTTCATCTTCATTTTTACTCGTGAAATTAATAAAAGAGTGCGTCCCGATAAAAAGTTTCGCCCCTTCATTAAATAACTTAAGATTAAAAGGAAAAGGATAAAAAAGAACCGTGTTATCTAAAAAAGGATCTTTTGCTTTTAAGGCAATAACGTATTCATATATTTTTGAAGTTGCACTAAAGCGCGCATGAAAGTTTTCATTCGCCTTATTTAGTTTTAAAATTTCGATATCTTTGGGCAACATCCGATTTAAAGCATATTTTAGTTTACGTAAGGGGAAAAATGGCGCATCAAAATGAAACACTTGGCCAAAAGCATGCACTTTCGCGTCCGTTCTTCCCGAAGCATGAATAATAATTTCCGTATTAAAAATGGCCGATAAGCGCTTTTCAATTTCATGTTGGAGTGTAGGCGCATCAACTTGCTTTTGCCAGCCAAAATAGTTCGCTCCATTATACTTAACGACAGCGACGTAACGCATTAAAGCCCCCACATCGTAAGTAAATTTTGCACAACAACGACAAAGTCAATCTTAAATACAATAAGCAAAATAACGCCCGTTAAAACCATTAAAGAACCAAGTAAGATAATAGCGTCACGCCATGTAAAGCGGAGTAAGCGATATCTTGTTCTTTTCGCGCTAGGGTCATAACCGCGCGCAATCATTGCATTCGCAAGTTCATCACTTCGTTGTAAGGCACTTACAAAAAGCGGCACGATAAGGGCGACAATGGCCCGTAATTTCTCCCGTAATTTACCACCTTTAAAGTCAACACCGCGGCTTTCTTGCGCCCGCATAATGCGTCCTGTTTCATCAAGAAGCGTTGGAATGAAGCGTAAAGCAATCGAAATCGTCATCGCAATTTCATGCACCGGAAAACGAATGACTTTAAGCGGTGTCATATACCATTCAATCGCGTATGTTAAATCAAGCGGCTTTGTGGAAGCTGTTAAAACCGAAGTTAAGGCAATCATTAACACAAGCCGTAAAAAGATGTATAACGTCTGATAAATTGCAATATCGCGAATCGCTAAAGTGCCGATTTTAAACCATATCGTGCCCCCACTTTGTTGAAAAGTAATAATATTGATGACTAGTAAAAATAGCATCATAAACCATAAGCTTTTTAACTGTTTAAAAATAGCGAATACTTTTAATTTAGCAATCTTCATAATAAGAAAAATAACAAGCGCATAGATGCCATACATTATAAAGTCCATCGCGGGATTCATAAATTTTAAGAAAATTAATACCATAAAAACGATAAGGCCAAAAAACTTAATCCGGGGATCAGATTTGTGAATAAAAGAGTTTGTTGGTATATAACGACCTAAGGAGATATTTTTCATTTGCTATTCTCCTTTAACTCTTTCAAAGCTTTTGCTAGTTTATTAATTGATGTAATCTTTGTAAAATCAAGGGGACATCCTCTTTTCTTAAGCTCTACCATCACTTCATAAAGCACTGGAACTTCTAAACTATAATCATCTTTAATATTGCTAAATAATTGCTGGGGTGTCGTTTCTTCAATAATTGTGCCGTTTTTCATTACAACAACATCAGTCGCATAACGTAAAACAAGACCCATATCATGCGTCACTAAAATAATTGTCGTGCCCCGTTTATGAATTTCCGAAAATGTTTGCATCATTTTATAGGCACTTAATGGATCTAGCCCCGCGGTTGGTTCATCGAGCACTAAGATTTCTGGTTTAAGCGCCAGAATGCCAGCGATTGCCACTCTTCTTTTTTCGCCACCGGATAATTCAAAGGGCGAGCGCTCATAAAATTCTTGACCAAGCCCGACAAGAGTGAGTGCTTCTTTCGCAAGTAAAATTGCTTCGTCTTTTGGTACACCAAAGTTTTGCGGACCAAAACTAACATCTTTAATAACGTTTTCTTCAAAAAGTTGATATTCAGGGAATTGGAAAACAACACCTACCTTTTTCCGTAAGTTTTTAATTTTATAAGCTTTATATTGCGCCATAACGCTTAAAAGATATTCACTTCGTTCTTTTTCAGCGGCTGTTACTTTTTTATTTTTCAGTATTTTCTTTAATCTTTTCGCGTATTTTTTCGTCTTAGTTGGTAAAAGTAGTCCGCCATCAACTTCAACAATGCCGTCACTTGGTAATAAGAGACCGTTAATATGTTGGACTAATGTCGATTTACCACTTCCAGTATGGCCAATAACGGCAGTAAAAGACTTATCTTTAATTTCTAAATTAATGTCTTGTAATGCTTCAAATTGAAATGGTGACTTTGGCGCGTAAGTAAAACTAAGGTGATGGAATTTTATGGCCATAATTCCTCCACTAAAGCGTCTATATCATTACTTTTTACATGTATACCTTGTTCGGCAAGTTCAAGCTTGATTTTGAAAATAAATGGTAAATCAAGGCGAATACTCGTTAAGCGTTCATGATTTTGATAAATAACTTCCGGTGGTCCTTGTAAAACAATGCGTCCTTCATTCATCACAATTATTTCATCACTATTTATTGTTTCTTCAATGTCATGGGTAATGCTAATAATTGTTAAATCAGGAATTTCTTTCCGTAATTCTAAAATGATTTCTTTTATTTCCCGTTTACCACGTGGATCGAGCATTGCGGTTGCTTCATCTAGTAATAAAATACGCGGTTTCATCGCTAAAACACCAGCGATAGCGACTCTTTGTTTTTGGCCGCCACTTAAATTAACTGGTTCTTTATCAAGAAATTCACTCATGCCGACTTTTTTAGCGTATTCTTCAATGATTGCGTCCATATCTTTTTGCGGCACTCTTTTATTTTCTAAACCAAAAGCAATATCATCACGCACTGTCGCGCCGATAAATTGATTGTCGGGGTTTTGAAATACAATGCCAATGTCCGGACGACTATCTTTAAAGAGGTCACTATTTAAAGACTCGCCAAAAACTTTGATGTCACTTCCTTTACGTAAATCTAAAATACCGGCAATAAGTTTAGCAAGCGTTGATTTACCGCTTCCGTTATGGCCGATAACACTTACATAAGTGCCTGCTTGCACGTTAAAAGATATGTCATTTAAAACTTCAACATTCCGGTCATATGAGTAACGTAAGTTACTTACTTCTAATGCATATTTATTCATTAAATTTTGGATTTAACACTTTGCCTTTAAAAGGTGTTAATTTCACTCCTGCTAAAGTTAACATGTGGCGACTAGCGCGCATATTAATGTCGTCATGATATTTATCATCAAGATATATAATTTCACTAATGCCGGTTTGAATGACTGCTTTTGCGCATTCATTGCACGGAAAAAGGGTGACATATATGCGGCAACCTTTAAGTGAGGCGCCGGCTCTTGTATTTAATATAGCGTTAAATTCCGCGTGACAAACATAAAGATATTTATTGTTAATGTCTTCACCTTTGTTCCACGGTAAATCGTCATCACTAATGCCACGGGGCATGCCGTTATAGCCAAGGCTTACTACTTTATTATCTTGATCAGCGATACAAGCGCCAACTTGGGTCGAGGGGTCTTTACTTCTTTTCGCCGAAAGAATGGCTACACCCATAAAGTATTCATCCCAATTAATGTAATCTAATCGTTTCATCTCCTACCTCCGACCTTTGACAATTATACCATAATTGCGCTTTTCTAAATGTGTAATTACCTTTGTTTAGTGATGTTTAATTACTTGCACTTCGTATGGTCGTAATGCTTTTTGATCATCAAAATATTCATCGTAATTTCCATACATCAATTCCCCATCAATATTTAAGCGATGTTTTCGTTTTTTGTTCCCTAAATTAATGACCACTAAATATTCACTCGCCCCTAGTTTTCTTTTTACGGCTAAGATGTCTTTATGCGACTTTAAAAAGGTTAAGTTACCTTTAGTGAGGGCATTATCACTTGCCCGTAAGGCAATCATTTTTTCATAATTTCGTAAGATCGAATTATTATCATTAAGCTGGGCGGCCACATTTATTTCTTTATAGTTTGGATTAACCATAAGCCACGGTGTCCCTTTTGTAAAGCCAGCGTGCTTTGTGTCATCCCATTGCATCGGTGTTCGTGCGTGATCACGAGTAAAGTTATTAACGAAACGCCAGGCGAGTTTTTTGGGGAATAATAATTTACGTAATAATTTATAAACATTAATCGAACTAACATCATCTAAGTCATCTATACTTTTAAACGCCACATTAGTCATCCCTATTTCTTGGCCTTGATAAATATAGGGTGTCCCTCTTAAAAATAAGATTGAAGCGGCAAGGGCGGTCGCACTTTCAAAACGATATTTCGTGCTGCCAAATCTGCTAATGCTCCGTGGGACATCATGATTTTCATAAAATAAAGTGTTCCAATCAATCGTATCTTGCCACTTTTTCAAGGCTTTAATCATGTTCCGAGGTTTATACTTCTTTTTAAATAATGGTAGGCTTCGATGGTCGACCGCGACTTGGTCAAAGGCAAACACTTGGGTTAATTCATTATCTAAAAATTCTTTCGCATCATGAATAGTAATATCCATCGTTTCCCCGACCGTATAGGCGTCATATTTTGAATAGACGTCATTATGTAACTCTTTTAAGATTAAGTGGCATCCTGGCGTGTTTAAATAATGTTCTTGACCAGTTTTATATACTTTAGGGCGCCCATTTTTTAAACTTGTTTTGCTAATGCAATTAATAACATCACAGCGGAAACCAGCAATTCCTAAATCAAGCCAGAAGCGGAGAATATCTTTTACTTCTTCAATAACCGGCGGATGATCAAAATTTAAATCAGGTTGCTCTTTAGTAAAAAGGTGTAAGTAAAACATATCGTTCGCCGGTTCATATTCCCACGCACTACCGGTGAACATACTTTGCCAATTGTTCGGCGGTAATCTTTTACCACTTTTCGTTGTTTTTCCTTTTTCCCAAAAATAATACTTATGATACTTACTTTGCGGGTCTTTACTTTCAATAAACCACTGATGGGCAAAAGACGTATGATTAATTACTAAATCCATTACGAGCTTAATGTCTAGTTCATTCGCCGCCTTAATAAGCGCCTTCATGTCGTCCATCGTGCCGTATTCTTCATGGATTGCTTTATAATCACTTATATCATAGCCATTATCGTAGTTTGGCGATGCGTAAAGTGGGGAGAGCCATATTGCCCCAATACCTAATTTCTTTAAATACGGTAGTTTTGCAATTATGCCTTGAATATCACCAATACCGTCACCATTACTATCATTAAAAGACCGGGGATAGATTTGGTAGAAAACCCGTTCATGCCACCATTTATTATACATACTTAATACCTCGTATTATATTTTAGCAAAAAAGAACAAAAAAACGCCCGAAGGCGTTATTTTTTCTTGTTTTACGTGTTTAAAATTAATGAATGTCTTCTAAATGCTTTTCATAAAGAGCAAGCGCTTGGGCTACTTCTTTAACTTCATCGTCTTCTTTCGTTCTGGGGGTTGGTTCTTCAAATAAATACTTTTTTTCAAACATGGCTTTGCTCCTTCTTTTTCATTAGTGATATTGTAAATGAAGAGCCCCTTATTTACAAAGCGTTTTGATAAAAGAAGAATTAATACTGTGTATTAATTTAGACATAATGTGTCAACTACTTTTAGGAGTTTATTAGTAGTTTTTATTCGATAGTTAAAATAACCTTTTTAAAAGAAAAAACCGCTTTATTGCGGTATTTACTATTAATGATGATGCTTATGATAAAAGTAGCGACTATTCTTCGCTTTGCGTTTCGCTATCACTTGGTTTCTCATTCATGCGCGCAATATTGCTTTTTGCATAAACATTGCCCAAGATACCAAGAATTGATGTTTGGAAAGGTAAGAGAATAAACATAATTGCGGTGTGGAAAAAGACACTGACAAGGAAGTCAGCTTTAAAAGCGTCCATCTTCCACCACGAAGAATATAAGACGTCAACGACTAACGCCATAAGTAAAATGGCAAACGCTAATTCGGAAGGGCGTCCCGTATATTTTGTTTCTACAACTTTTTCATATCTTTTCTCTAAATAGTGGAATATTAATAATAAACCAACAATCAGGGCAATTAAAATAATCGTAAAGATAATACGAACTTCGGTATTGAAAACAAGCGGTGGCCTAGTGCGATCAAAGGGATGCCGCACTTCATTATTTAAGAAAATATAAAGTTCTAAGATAAGAAACATTAACCCAAGAAACGCATATAAAAGGGGGAACTTCATCTTCTTATTAACACCGATGATAAGGCGTAAAAATAACCATGGCAAGACGCCATAAAGCGTTGAACTAATAATTGGCCATAAAAGTAAATTGCCAACTGGGAATAATGTTGCCCCTAAAAGGTCACTTGCCGCGCCGACAATCCCACCATAGATTGGTCCTAAAAATAATGAGGCCATAATAATAGGCACATTACCAAGCGATAGACGATATAAACTTGGTGTTCCAAAAGGAATAACTAAAAACCGTTGTAAGATAACGGATAAAGCAATAAATAAACCACTTAAGGTAATTGAAGTCACAATTCTACGTGTCTTATTCATAAAGCCCTCCTCGGAATTCCTTCGTCACCGCTATTGCAAAATGAAGGGATCCTACTATTAATAATAAATCTTCTGCCCTTAAATTATTAAAAGCATGCTTAATTGCTTCAACATGGTCTTTATAAAAAGGTAAATCATTATTAAATTTATTGACTGCGCGTGGGTGATCAAAGGTCGTAAGAATAATACGGGCGCCACTTAAGGCTAATAAGTTTAATTCTTGCTCATAATCTTTATCTTTAAAGGCGGCAAATATTACAATTAAATTCTTTTTTGTTGCCTTAACATCATTTAAAAGTGAAATAAAAGCGTGGGGATTATGGGCGCCATCAACAATGACAAGTGGTGTTAAGCTAACGACACTAAAGCGACCGGGGAATGTTTCTTCAAGTAACGCTTTTTGTAATGCTTCTTCTGTATAATGAACACCTACTTTTTTTAATACCTTTAAGGCGTTTATTACTAAGATTGCGTTTTTTACTTCGTAAGATGCGCCACTACCAAGTAAGTAAGTAATCCCAGCATATGAAAACTTTGTCGTTGTAAGTTTCTTTTGCATAATTGTGTGATCATAATTTATTTTACAAAGCGGCGCGTTTTCTTTTTTTGCCTTCGCAATAATTACCGTTTCGGCTTCACTTTGTACTTCACCGACAATAAGCGGCACTTCTTTTTTTATAATGCCAGCTTTATGAATGGCAATATCTTTTAAGGTAGGACCAATTTCTTTAATGTGATCTTTGCCAATATTTGTAATAATACTTAATATCGGGGTAATAATATTAGTCGCGTCATGGAGCCCACCCATTCCGACTTCAATAATAATGTAATGCGTTTTCATGGCCGCAAAATATAAAAAAGAAATATAGGTCATTATTTCAAACGCTGATAAGCCATATTTTTTAAAGTACTTATCGTATTTAATTATTTTCTTACTTATAAAGTTATCAGTTATTTCCACTCCATTAATGGTTGCGAGTTCATTTACTTTTAAGTAATGAGGTGAAGTAAATAAGCCAACTTCATAGCCACTATGTTGTAAAGTAAGCGCTAAATAACGGGCGCTACTTCCTTTCCCGTTTGTCCCGGTAATATGAATTGAAGGTGGTAAAACGGGCATGCCGACTTCTTTAATAAACGATAAAAAACTAGCGTCATCATAACGGGAAGGAGTGTTTTCTAAATATAGAGCAATTTGTTTATTAGTCATGTTCTTCATTACCGCGCCGTTTTGCTTTTTGCATGGCAATCTCATCTTCACGCGCTTTAATTGTTTCACGTTTATCGTAATGTTTCTTTCCTTTACCTAAGGCGATAGTAAGTTTAACCCGCCCCCGCACAAAATACATTTTTGTCGGAACAACAGTCATCTGCGCAATTTGTGCTTCTAAAGCATATTTAGCAATTTGTTTTTTATGCATAAGTAATTTCCGACTGCGCCGCGGCTCATGATTAAAAATATTGCCAAAGGCGTAAGGGGCAATGTGTAATCCTTCAAGAAAAGCTTCGCCATTACGAAAGGCGACATACGTATCTTTTAAAGAGGTCCCACTTTGCCGAATCGATTTAATTTCTGTGCCCGTTAAAACGATACCAACTTCTAAAAAGTCACTTAAAAAATAGTCGTAACTAGCTTTACGGTTTTCAGTAATTACCGGATTAGTTTCTTTCTTCTTCGCCATTAATGCTCCTTATTTTAAAAACTTCAGCACGTCGGCGAAAACTTCTTTCTTCTTCGTTTCATTTAATATTTCATGACGCATATGCGGATAAAGTTTAAGTTTGACATTATTAAAACCAAGTTTTTTATAAAATTTATGAAGTTTGATTACTCCTTTGCCGTGTCCCCCGACCGGATCATCTTGGCCAGCGAGGAAAAGAATTGGTAAATCACGGTCCACAGCATCAAAACGTTTCTTTTTATAAAGACTATTTGTGCCTTTTAATAGTTCTTGATAAAAGCCTTTACTCGAAGGTCCACCATTAAGGGGATTATTTAAAAAAGCATCAACATTATGTTCATCATAACTTAACCAATCAGCAGGAGTGCGGGCGTTTTTAATACTTTTAGCGTAACTGCCAATAGAAAGCGAAGCGAGTAATTTACTTGTTTTATTCCGATTTTTCTTTGTAACCGTTAAACAGGCCACACATTTACCAAGGCCAAAAAGAATACTTGGGCCGTTAGAGCCAACGACAACTGCTTTACTCGCGAGTCCCGGAAATTTTTGTAAAAATCTCTGCGTTAAAAATGAACCCATGGAATGACCTAAAATATAAAGTGGTTTTCCGTCTTTTTTTATATCACTTGCGATTTGGCCGAGGTGCTCAACAAATAATTCAAAAGCATTAACGGGAACTTCTTGTTTAACCATCCCGCCATATGTGATGTTTTCCCCTTGGCCGTAATAATCTACCGAATAAACATCAAAGCCTTCATTATTAAGAAAGAACGCAAAGTCTTGATAACGGAAAGCGTGTTCTTCCATTCCGGTAACAATAAGCACATTAGCGTCAGCTTTAAATGACGGCCAGTAAGCGCCGTAAAGGGTTAATAAAGTACTTATCTCGTATTGTTTTAAATATTTATCCATAATGTCGCTCCTTTATTAATTCTACCACCAAAAATGAAGAATATGCTTATTTTCAATTATGGCGATATTAATAGTTGTAGTAAACTACAAAAAACCTCCATAGTGGAGGTGATTTAATTTATTTTTGTTTCTTTTCAAATAAATAAGCATGCCGACAAGCTTCTTTTATTGAATACTTCGGCGCAAACCCTAATTCATTTCTTGCTTTCGTGACATCAGCGAAACTAGTCGCAATGTCCCCACTTCTCCGCGGGCCAATCTTATAAGGGATTTTAATCTTGTTTGCTTTTTCGTAAGCGTGAATTAACTCTAAAACACTCGTGCCGCGGCCGGTGCCTAAATTGTAATAGTTATAACTTGGCGCGAAACTAAAGGCTTTAAGCGCTAAAAGGTGACCTTTTGCTAAATCGACAACGTGAACGTAATCACGAACACCCGTACCGTCAACCGTATCATAGTCATCACCAAAGACACTTAAATACTCTAACTTCCCATTAGCGACTTTACTAATGTAAGGCATGAGGTTATTCGGAATATCACTTGGCGATTCCCCGAGTAATTTTGAAGGATGAGCGCCAATTGGATTAAAGTACCTTAAACTTACTGCTTTAAACCCTTTATTAGCGTTTACAAAATCACGTAATATTTGTTCAATAAATAATTTCGTCGTTGCGTATGGATTTGTTGTATCACCAAGCGGATCTTCTTCTTTAATTGGCATTACTTCGGGCATTCCATAAACTGTTGCGCTACTTGAAAAGATAATGTTTCGCACATCATGCTCTTTCATAAGTTCTAAAAGAGTTAAAGTCGAATCTAAGTTGTTTCGGTAATACATAAGTGGTTTTTGCACACTTTCACCAACAGCTTTTAAGCCCGCGAAATGAATAATCGCGTCAAACTTATGTTCATTAAATACCTTTTCCATCTTCTTTTTATCACCAACATCAACTTTATAAAAAAGCGGACGTACTTGCGTAATCCGTTTGATCTTAGTGATGGCATTTTTTTGTGAGTTAATAAGATTGTCAACGATGACAACTTCATGGCCGGCATTAATTAATTCAACGACGGTGTGGGAACCGATAAATCCAGTTCCCCCTGTAACTAAAATTTTCATTCTTCTTTACCTATTGACTTTCCTAGTTCAATTGCTTTTTGAAGTCCAGGATGACCTTCGATGTCGCCACGTTCATGGACTCCTTCAACCGTAATAATATCAAACTCCGGAATATTAAGTTGACGCACTAACTCTTTAAATTCATGAGTAATGCCGACAAATGTATCTTCATTGCTATCGCGCGCAACCGCTAAAAGAATAGCTTTAGTAAATCGTAAGTTTCTTTTTCTTTGCGGCACAATATAAGCATAAAGATTATCAACAAATAATTTTAACGCGCCTGAAAAACCACCAAAATAAACTGGTGATACTAACACTAACACATCAGAAACATGGATGTATGGTGCGAGCACGTTGAAATCATCTTCAATTAAACTTGGTTTACCTTTCCGCCACGCATTTTCTTTATCGCGGAATGGTGAAAAGTTCCGATTTGAAGCTTCAACTTTTTGAATGGCATTACCACTGTGGCGTGCCCCTTTAATGAAAGCATTAGCAAGAAAGGCCGAATTTCCGGTTTTTCTTACGCTTCCTGTCACAACTAGAATATTTTTTGCCATACTTCCTCCAACTATTATTATAACACAATAATGTGGGTATTTTACTTAAAATCGCGCTTTTTTCTTTTTCTTACCATTGGTTTTTATGAATTTTCTCAAAAGCAATTGCTTCATTAGCGCCCTTAAATTCATTTTTAACGCCGAAAGCAATCATTCCGTGAAGGGAAAAAGTAGGGGGAACATTAAGTACTTCTAATAGTTTTTCATTATGTTCTTTTTCTCTCGTTGCAATCCAAAAACCACCAAGATTTTCAAAACTATCAATCGCTAATAACATACTTAGTAATAAGGCACTACTATTACTGTTCGCGTTATATGCGTTATCTTCAATTTCATCATCATTTAATATAAGGATTAAGTGTGGTGCTTTATCGTATTGCCCACCCTTAGGATGAATCTTTCCCAATTCACGAATTAATTTTTGATCATCAATATGTAAAACATGTTGCGGTCTTCTATTACCCGCGGACGGACTAACAAGGGCAACCTTTAATATTTCTTCAATTACTTCTGGATTTATTTTTGTCTTTTTAAACTTACGTATGCTTCGTCTTTTATATAAAGCGTTTAAGACTGGATTTTCTTTTACAACTTCTGCTTTTTTCGCAAACTTATTAATAAAATCTGTTAATAAATCTTTTCGGGTAACGATACCAATAAAATAATTTCGATCGTCAAGAATTGGTATAAAGTTTTGCCCAAGTGATGTTGTTACTAAGTCTTCCATTGAAGCGTTAATCGTCACTGGAGCGTAGTTTCTTACCCTTTTTACACTTCTAACTTTATGTTTACTTGCAAATTCAAGACCGTTTTCTTCTAAATGCCAAAGTAAATCACCTTCCGTTATTGTGCCAACGTAATATCCATCTTTATCTAAAAGGGGGACACTGCTATAGCGGACAAACTTTAAAATCGTTAATGCTTCGGCTATTGTTAAATTCGTTGTTAAAAATGTGACATCTTTTTTGGGCGTCAATAGCATTAGAATATTCATCATTACCTCTTTCTACACTTATTATTATAACTTATCTCTTTTAGATGGTAAAAAATAAAGTAGTGTAGTATGATAATATTACTTATGGATTAAACTTACTAAAGGAGACATTATGGCCATTTTTATTCGTGATAGCTATGACGAAATGTCAAAAGCTGCTGCTAAACAAATTGCAAAACAAATTAAGGAAAAACCAAATTCAGTCATCGGCTTAGCGACTGGATTTACCCCGATTGGAACATATCGGGAACTTATTAGAATGCATAAAGAGGAAGGATTAAGTTTTAAAGACGTTACTGCCTTTACCCTTTATGAATTTTTAGGTGAAGGTTTTGACGTGATTAAGCCTTACGGTTTAGATAAATCAAGTGCGCGTTACATGCATGAAGAATTTTTTAAACACATCGACATTCAAAAGAAAAACATTCATTACTTCAACGGCTTTACAAGCAATCCAAGCAAAACTTGCTGTGATTATGAAAAAAAGATTATTGCCGCTGGGGGTATCGACTTACAACTATTAGGCATTGGACGCGACGGGCACTGGGGATATAATGAACCAGGATCAAGCTTAGGAAGCCGCAGCCACGTCGTTGCCTTAACAAAACAAACTATTGATGATAACTATGAAGACTTCTATCGTAAAGTCGGTTTAACGAAAGACGAAATGCCCCACTTTGCTCT
Source organism: Bacilli bacterium (assembly GCA_041654855.1). Taxonomy (GTDB): domain Bacteria; phylum Bacillota_I; class Bacilli_A; order RFN20; family CAG-826; genus UBA1361. The sequence goes on from JBAZCS010000014.1 coordinate 17,731, forward strand.
CACCATGGGGGTCGGGACAATTCTTGACGCCCGTAAACTTATCTTAATCGCCAGTGGCACGAAGAAAGCTGAAGTAATTAAGCAAGCCTTAGAAGGACCAGTAACCGCCCAAATTACATCAAGCGCTATTCAACTCTACGCCGGTGAAGCAACGATTATTCTTGATAGTGAAGCGGCAAGTTTATTATCCAACGTTGAACATATTAAACATACCGAAGAAATGTCAAAAAAATACGGCTTTCGCGCTGAATAATTAATACGACAAATTAAACAAAACGCTAGGGTTTACCTAGCGTTTTTTAATTGTTTTACCAAATCCTTCATTATGCGCTATTTTATTTAAGTATAAAAAAGGAAGAATGAACGTAAAGGACGCCATAATACCTTCACTTTTAAATAAGAGCATTGATAATGATTCTGTTTGACTACGCGCAATAAAGATTAACATGCTAATAAAGACAAAAAAGGCAAGCGAACGATTAACTTTTCTTCTTCTTATTATTAAAGCAACAATAATTATAAAAGTAAGCGCGTAAAGGGCGACACCGACTAAGCCAAAAGTGTGAAGCACTTCAATAGTGCCGTTATGATAATCACCAAACCCATAAGTTAAGGTATGACCTAATTCTTGATCAATCCGCATCTGATAAAAATAACGAGCGATATGTGTGCCGTCACCAATAAGGAGTGTCGTCGGTGAAGCGACAATTAAACTAATCGCGTATTTCCATAATTTAATACGGGTGTCGACAGTACTTACCCCAACCCCAAAGATTTCTTCGGGAATCATTTGATGTAAAAACTTCCCAAAAAGTGTCGTTTCAAGTGGCGGCATGACCCGAAATAGAAATACAATAATTAAAAGCGATGAACTAATAATCGTTTGGATTGTTAAACGGCGATAATGACCTTTTTTATATAAATGCCACATATGACGATAAAAGACAAAAAAGAATAACGCTAACGATAGTATGATATTAGTCTTTGAAAAGGTGAGGAAAATGCCAAACATAATGGGAATTTGCAACCAAAAGTAAAGATAATGACTTTTTTTACGGATGGTTAAATAATATAAAAAGACCATCATCACTTGCGAACTTAATAAGAAAGACGCATACGGATTACGGTTATTAAAAAAGCTTGATGGTACTTCACCATTTCGTGAATAGCCATGTTTTAAAATATTTAAAATAACTTCTTTTTCCGTCACTAAACTATATACAATAGCGGCCAAAGAAACAAGGGCGATCGTCGCCACAAAAAACTTAATAATGGTTAAGAAATTAGGATGATTTGGGAGCACTAAAATAATAAAATAAATAAACGCTATATTAATAATAAGCGTTAAAATCGAAGTAACTCTTTTAGCCGGAGTAAGCGTTAAAATAACGTCATGAAATGTACCATCAAGAAACTTCACAGAAAGAGTTCTTGATTCAGGAATTGATAAAACATTAACAATGGTCATAACTAACGTAGCGACTAATAGTGAGACTATTAATACCCCATTAATACTTAATCTTATTCTCTTTACAAAGTGAATACTAAAGATGCTAATAAGCATTAATACTATTATGGTAAAAATGATTTGGGTCGATAAAGAAATCGGGTTAAAATAATAACCAGGCGTTACTTTAGTAATAATTGATTGTTCCAAAAAGAAAAACGTAAGACCAACAATTAATACCGTCAATAAAAAGAAGGTTAATATCGCGGTAAGGTTTTTTATTCTTTTCATTCTTAAATTATACAACAATATATTATGTAAATGTTATAAAAGTTTATAGTTTATGAATACGAATTGTCGCTTCCGTATTACTTACGCTTAGTATTTCGATTGTATAACCTAAGTTATTACCGTTATTTAACGTTGTTTGTTCATGGAAGAAATTACCGCCAAAGGTTTCCATTTTAAAGTGATCCCCTGCCTGGAATAAGTCCGCGTTATTCGCGCGTCCGCCATTTTTATAAGTGTTTTCATTCGTCGCTTGGATTGTATGAATTAAGCGATATTCACTTTGGGCACTAAAGCTTGGCGTATTAGAATGGGCTAAGTCATAATAATTGTTGCCGCTAAGCGGTAATGAAGTCGGTTCAAAATAACCATTAAAATACCACCCCTTTGTCGAGGAATATGATCTTTTACCAATCCGGCTATCAACGTGCATAATACGAATGCCTTTTTCAGTAAAACCAAGGGGATAAGTACCGTTATATTTTGTTGTACTATCTAAAGTGTTTAACCCCGTTGGCGTATAAAGTTCAACCATCATAAATTCATCATATGATGTTCCGTTCCAATTATCGGCAATTAAAATAGCATCACCATTATCTTGCGACGGATTAATCGTAATTTCCGCGTCGCCCGTTACAACATACGGTTTTTGCCACCCTAAAGTCATCTTTGTCCAGACGTTATGGTCAATAACGTTATAATCCATCATATCAACACCACCCATTGGTGAATATGAAGAATCATTATCGTAATTATAATAATCATCAAGTCCTAAAAGGTGCCCTGTTTCATGGATATACGTGTGGCCATCAACTTTATTAGTGCCGCCCCCTTCATACATAAAGTCATAACTTGCCCAGGCATAAGCGTTTTGCACGGGGCTAGTAAGATTACTTTTTTGACGGAAGTCCCAATAAACATACGCCCAGTAATCAGTACTTATGTTTTCAATCTCACTACTATTAGAATAGTTAGGCGCACTATATATCATCCATACGGCATCAATAAAACCATCATTATCACTATCAAAGTTTTGTGTACTCGTATTACCGTTTTTTGTTTTGTAATCACTTACCGCTCGTCTTACTACAATATCAGTAAAATATTCAGCGTCATATGCGTTTAAAGCGGCTACTTCACTCGCGTTTAAGTTTGTAATGTATTTATCGGCAATAGTAAAAGTTAAATTTTGATTACCAAAACTAGATTTATCATAAAATGATTTCACTGACTCCCAATAATTTGTATCACTGCTTGTGCCGTTAAATAATGTATTAATGTCGGTTAAAGTTTTATTAGTAAACGGATAATCTTTAATTTCAATCGGAATCACTAATATATTTTGACTGGCGCTTGTCGTGGGAATCGCGTTAAAGTCTCCGGCTTTTTTAAGATCTTGTAAGTTCCAATCTTTATCAACTTCGGTCGCTTTACTAAAGTTATTATAAGTAACTTCACTTATCGTAACGGCAATAGTCTTCGTAAATCCGCCGTCAACTGTCGTAACATTAATATTTGCAGTTCCGACATTAACGCCTAATATTTCTCCGTCATTTACTGTCGCTACTTCTTCGTTATCACTAGTCCATGTTAATGCTTTATTTGTGGCGTTACTTGGAATAACGCTTGCTTTTGCAACTTGTCTTTTGCCGCTTCCAATACTTAATGATTCATTTTCAAGGGATAATCCGGTAACGGCTACAGGCTCATTACTACCGATTGTAATATTAATTCCATGGAGGAAAAACTGATTTGCGGCCGCATTAGATATTGTAAGGGTGGTAGAAGCTTCAGTGTCACTACTAAATACGTCATACGTTAATTTACTAACACCACTTGATACCGTTTGGCTTTGGCCAGTAGTATTAGCGGATGTTGCGGCTTTCACGACCGCTGTTTTGCTATTATAAGCGGAAACATCAAGGCTAATGCCGCGAATATTTAACGCTTTATCGAAAGTAAACTTGATACTACCACCATTGGAACGTGATGATAAACGGACTCGCGCTCCACCAGATCCACCAAACACTTCACTAATCTCGACTTTATTAATTGTTACGTCAGTTGCTTCAAGAAGTGAAGTCATTTGGACTTCTGTTAATCTCGTTCCGTCAGCGATACTATTCGTTTTAATTTTAATAGTCGCTTCACTAATTATTTTTTCACCGACCGAAATCGTTATATCATTACTTTCTTTGCCTTTATATGAAACGGTAAAAATATAATCACCAACAATCGTAAAAGGGTTATTTGGATAATGATCATTTAAATCGGGGTCGTAAAAAGTAAAGTTATAACCATTAATGCCATCAGCGTTATAGCTTATTTCCTTACTTGTGCCATCATCATAAAACGCTGTTACTTTTAATTGATTTCTATTTAAATAAACGTCACCAATTTGATATTCAAGTTTACTTTCACTTGCCGTTAAACTAGTAACATTTGCCGGTG
>JBAZCS010000015.1:0-20027 GCA_041654855.1 Bacilli bacterium
TAAGCTCAGTAATATCAAGGTTTAATGTAACACCGTAACGAGGGTTATGCATTTTATTAAAAAATTCAAAATGTTCTTTTCGCTTCCACGTCTTCATATCAATTTTTGCGCATATTATTCTCCTTTAAGAAAAAAGCCCCAGCGTAATGGGGCTTAATAACTTTTAACTATTAAGTAATGGAAGCCTTATAAATATCTGCTACGGCTTTGCCTAATACTTTATCAAACTCTTCTTCACTTTGGTTAACGCGTAAGTTTTCCGCTAAAGCGCGGGAAAAGCTTGCAATTAAGCCTTTATTTTGCGAAAGTAAGTAGTTAGCGTGTTCCATTGTATAGCCACCACTTAAGGCGACAACACGGACGACTCTTTCGTCTTCCATTAAGTCTTTATATAAATTAGTGATGGTTGGAATCGTTAGTTTAAACATAACGAGTTCATCTTTCCCTAATTTCTTAAGCTCAAGCCATAAGTATTTGTGTAATAGTAATTCTGCTTCTTTTTTATCATCAGCGTGAATATCAACTTCTGGTTCAATAATCGGCACTAAGCCGTAACTTATAACTTTACGAGCGACAGCGAATTGTTGTTCGACCACACTTTTAATGCCCGGTTCACTTGCTTCTTTAATGACCGAACGCATTTTCGTACCAAAGATATGACGCTCTTTTGCTTGTTTTAATAATTGATCTAATTCCGGCATTGGTTTCATTAACTGCACACCGCAATCAACGGTTGATAAGCCTTTATCAATCTTCAAGAACGGGACAATGCCTTTTTCTTCCCATAAGTAGTCAGCGGTAAATAAGCCATCAATCTTCTTATTCATCGTGTTTTCAAAAAGAATGGCTCCTAAAATATGTTCACTGCTAAAGGCTTTACTTTTAATAATCCGGGTGCGCATTGCATGGACCGCTAAATACATTTCTTCTTCATTACGATAATCATCTTCTTTTACGCCATAGGCAAGTAATGCTTTTGGTGTACTCCCGCCACTTTGATCAAGGGCGGCAATAAAGCCTTTTCCTGTTTTTAATATTTCTAATTGTTTTTTATTCATAATTTCCCCTTTTCCCTTACTATTATTTTACTTCATTTTCGGGTTCTTCGTCCGTTTTAGGTTTTTCTTCACTTTCTGGGGCTTCCGGAGCGGATGATGAATCTCCTTCGACTACTGGTTCAACTTCGACCTCTTTAACTGTCCCTTCGACTACTTCAACCGTCACTTCATTAACGGCGTCACTTGCGACTTTTTTCCGATGACGATAGTAATTAATCGCCGCGACATTATAATACGGCGAAAGATAAATGATCCAAATTCCAAATGTTAAAAGCACTAAAAGGAAATGACCAATAAAGCTTAAAATAAACATAAAGAAATGGGTTTTATAGCCTTGCATTAAGTCTTTACTTTTGCGCATAGCTTCTAAAATACCAATTTCTGGTTCATCCATCATAATGTAACTAGCTTGGCTGTACATTAAGAAGAATATAATGCCCGGAATAATGAAAAGTATTATCCCGACAAAAACAATAAGCGACACTAAAAGCCATAAGGCAATTAACTTAATCGCTTGGTTTAAGTCTTTAAAGGGATCGACAAAGCGATTGAAATCCATCTCTTTTCCTAAAAATAAGTCATTAATGATTAAATAAAAACCAAACATTAAGACTGGCATTGGGAAGCCACCTAAAAGGCCGGAAATCGCGCCCATAATTAAAATGACGACAAAAAGAATAAGCCATTTATCCCTAATTAATTCTTTGGCTTCTAACTTAATTTTACGTATATCCATAAATATTCCTCCGCTATTATTATAACAATGAATTAACTTTCGCGGTGTTATAGCAATTAAATGGTTTAAATAACGATTATTTTTCTTACTCTATGAGTAAAAGTACGCTAATTATAGTAAAATATTTAAGACGATTTATGACCGAGGAGGTAATCATGATAAATAAAGATCATTTACGTAAAAGATTTAAAGATGTATTTAATACTGAGGCCACCGGCTTTTATTTTTCACCGGGACGAGTCAATTTAATTGGTGAACATATTGATTATCATGGCGGACTTGTTTTTCCTGCCGCCTTAACTATTGGCACATACGGGGCAATTAGTGCCCGTAACGATAATACGATTGCTTTATTTAGTGAAGGTTACGGGGACCAAATTGTGACCTTTACAATGCTCCAACTGGAAAAAGATAAAAAGACAAGCTGGGCGAATTATATTCGGGGCGTCTTTTGGGTACTTAAAAATGAAGGCATTCAAGTTCCAGCGGGTGTTAATATTTATATTGAAAGTGATATGCCAACCAGTGCGGGTTTATCATCATCTTCGTCCTTAGAACTTCTTGTCTTTAAAATGCTTAGTGACTTATTTAATCTCGGGTTAACTAAACTTGATCTTGCCCTATATGGCAAAAAGGTTGAAAACGACTATATTGGCCTCCAAAGTGGCATTATGGATCAATTCATTATTGCTAACGGTGAAAAAGATCACGCCTTACTTTTAAATACCGGCTCATTAACATATGAAAGTTATCCGGTAAACTTAAAAGATTACGCTCTTGTTATTGTTAACACGAATAAAAGACGCGGTTTAACTGATTCTAAATATAATGAACGCTTTAATGAAACCATGACTGCCTTAAAAATATTACAACCATACTTTAAAATTAAGTATCTAGTCGAATTAAAACCAAGTGACTTACCAAAAATAAGTAAAATTCTCGGGCCTTTAACATATCGGCGCGTCCGCCACATTATTACCGAGCAAGAACGAACCTTAAAAAGCGCAGAAGCGTTACAAAAAGGCGATATTTTAGCGTTTGCCGAATATTTAAACGGTTCCCATAATTCGTTACGCGATGATTACGAAGTAACCGGACGAGAACTTGATACGCTTGTTACTTTATTACGTAAAGGTGGAGCGCTTGGCGCGCGTATGACCGGAGCAGGCTTTGGCGGCTGCGCTATTGGCATTGTTCCTAAAGATAAAGTTGAATCATTAAAAGAATTAGTGATTAGTGAATATACAAAAAAGATTGGGTACGCCCCAACCTTCTTTAGTAGTGAAATAAGTGAAGGCACTCACGCCTTATAGTTTAAAGTAAAATTACTTCATACTTTATTGTTTTTTCATAAACCTCTTGGGCTTCAAGCTCAAGATTTTTATATTCGTGGGTTAAGCTTGTCACTAACGCCACTGGTTCAATCGCTAAACCGCGATGTAAGTTTACTTTTGTGTCATCAAGTAACGTAAATTCTGGCGGAAAGTTCGTTGAATAAAGTTGATAACCTTCGTAATCCGCCGTTACTTTAAGCCGTAAGTCACTCGTTTCTAGCACTAAGACACCGTCACTTACGACAAATAAGTGATCTAAGCCCATTGTTGGTAAAACATTAATTTCTGAATCAAGGACGATATCTTTTAACGCTTTGGGACGCCGGACATCAAATAAGCTTCCTCTTTTTATTTTCAACGGTTTAATATTAATTTGCTTTTGATCAAGTTCATAATAACTTTCCACGTCCATCATTAATTTATGGTCTAAAATCGTTCCCTTACCATCTAAATTAAAATAACTATGGTTTGTAATATTAATAAGGGTGTCTTTCGTCGCGCTTGCTTGATAGTTAACTTCAAGTCCGTCATCATGCAACGTATAAATAACGCGTAACGTCATCATCCCGGGGAATCCCCCTTCATTTTCGCCGGTCATATATTCAAAAACAATTTGCGTTTCGCCTTCAACGACGACATTAAATTCTTTAAACGCAAACGAAGAAAAGCCACCATGAAGTGTATTTGTTTCCTTTTCATTTTGTTCCGTTTTATAAGTATGTTCGCCGATTGTAAACTTTCCGTCTTTAAGGCGGCCTGCAACAGGGCCAACGGTTGCTCCAAAATAACCGTTTTTAGCTGTTTCATAATGCTTAATATCTTTTGTAGTTAAAACAATATTGCGGTTACGTAAAGGTTTAACTTCAAAGCTATAAATCGACGCGCCGGTCGTTAAAAAAGTAAGGCGCAGAAAATCATTTTCCAGTGTAAATAGTTTCATAAATGATAACCCTTTCTAAAATATTTTCACATTATCATTATAGCAAACGACTGCATTTTTGAACGCTGATGTGAGCAAATCGTATGTTTTTTATATAATTTTAAGAAAAGGTCACAGGCGTTAAACCTATGACCTTTAAGATTACTTAATTAAGTAAGAGTTAATACACTTACCCTAAGTTTGGATTACTTCTAAAAGCACCGTTTTGGGTAACGTAATATTGTTCATCGGGGTTACTTGGGAAGTGGCCAGCTTCAAACCACCATGCATCTGGTCCACCTCCACTACCACCTAATCCGGTAGCGAGGTCACCATTTGTTTTCCACGCAAAGCCAACTCTTAAGATTGGATCTTCTTGGGCAAACTCTTCCGCGGACCGTGAATCATAAACGGCACGAGGGAGGAAGGCTTCGGCAACCGTACGATAAGCGGCTTTTCCTTCACCACCTAATTCGCTATTTACGATTTTACCAGCGCCAAATGAAACCGCACCATTAGCGGCGACGAAGTTTTGGTTTCCACCGTTAAAGAAATACTCAAAGTTGGTGTTCATGTGCCAAATGTCTTCATTATCAATATAGACATCATGTTCGGCAACCGCGGCCACAAAGAGTCCTTCAACATTAAGGAAGGCATAGAACGTAACGTTTTTATGCGTTGTTTCGCCGTCACCCTCTAAATAAATCTTATTAGTTAAAACATTTTCGTTTGTCCAATCACTTAAATCACCATCAATCGTTAACGTTTCTGGTTCAAAGCTAAGTTGGGTTTCTTTAAAGATACCGTTTTTATTAACGAAAGTTTGGGCAGCGTTATTTGTCCAAGTTCCAGCAGGAACCCAGTAATCATCTAAGCCACCACCAGCAGCTTCACCACCTGTGTTTGGATCACCTGGCGTTTTCCAGGCAAAACCAACGCGGATTTCACCAGCGACAATGGCTCCTTCTGGTAAATCAGCAAGGCTTACAAAGGCTTCAACGATGGTGTGGAAGTTTGCTTTGCCGTCAACTTCAACCGCGGTTGTAACCCAGGCGGCTTCGGTAACGTTTGCACTCTTTGTGAACTCTTCGCCTTCACCTTTGGCGCTTACAAAGTATTGATTACCACCTTTGATGAAGAATTCAAAGTTCGTGTTTTGCCACCATGCATCTTCAGTTCTTAAATAAAGGTCATGTTGGGCGTCTGCGAGTAAATATAAACCTTTGCTCGTTAAAGTCGCATAGAAATCGACTGATTTATGTTCAGTTTCTTCGGTAACACCTTTAACACCAACCGTATTTTCATACGCTTGAATGTTCACCCAGTCAAAGTTATTGCCATCAACGACAATATCTTCTTCGCTACCGTAAACTTTTTCGGTAAAGGCAAAGTTTTTGAAACTAACATTATTGTTTTTAAGTCCTAACCCTTCTTCATCCGTCGCAAAGATAAAGGTTAAGCTTGGGGCGGAAGTTTCGTCATAGAAAATGGTAACACTATTATCACCCCGGGCAAAGTCATGGAGAGCACCATTAACAATACCGACAAAGGCAACAGCGGCATGAACTTCAAATTCTAAGCTATACCGTTTACCTTCTTCTGCAGTATAATTTTCAAGATAAAGTTTAAGGGCATCATGGGCAACCCCTTCTTCAACCTTAAATTCAATCCGTGAAACGTCTTCAACCGTGCGAGCATAGGTTACATCGACTTTTTCACCTACTTCTAATACTAATTCACCCCTATGGGTAATGGCGTCAGCGGCCGTACCGCGGCGAATTGCTTCTCCTTCTTCTACTGATGTTGGTTCAGTAGTCGTTGGTTCGTCACTTGTGGTCACAATAACCGATGGATCTTCGGATACCGAAGGAACTGGTTTTGGTTTACATCCAACAAGCATTACAATGCCAAGCATTGCAATTAATAATTTTGATGTTTTACTTTTCATTTTTTGCTCCTTTCATCAAAACATTGGTTTAAGCTGTGCTTCGGTTAAATAACCCTTACTACTTCGCTCGAAAAGTAGGAAGCAATATTAACTATTTGTATTTTTGAATAAGGTCATTCACCTCCTTAATCTTCGCTAAAGCGACTTTTGGTTTACGGTCATAAGTTAAAAGACCATTAATTTCTTGTTCAACGTCGGTTAATTGTGTATAACAATAACCGGCTAGTGCTTTACTATCATTTACATCTTGCATGATACGACGGTATTCCTTTAAAAAGAGCGCGCCATCATTAACTGCAGTATAACCCCATCCTTCACCATCAACGGCGTAAGATATACCACCAAATTCAGTAAGTAAAACTGGTTCACCGCGATAAGCGTACCCTTTAGCGTAAATTGGACGATTCGCCGGGGTCGACGCTAAAAGGGCTTCTAAGGTGCCAATGTCATGGCGGAACTTTTCTTGCGTACTTATATCATCTATTTTGCCATGCATATAGTTATGAATAGCGCATATATCGGTTATTACTTGTTCCCAACCGTCATTTCCGACCACGAAACGCGTTGCATCGACGGACTTAATATAGTTATATAAATCAAGGGCGTGTTGCTGCTGTCTTTTATCGGTATTAATATCATCAACACCCCAGCTTTCATTTAAAGGAACCCAGGCAACGATTGAAGGATGATTATAATCACGCTTTAAAATTTGTTCCCATTCGTTTTTATCACGCCACGCGGAAAGTTCACTAAACTTAATCGAACTTGCCATTTCTCCCCACACTAAAAGTCCTAATTTATCCGCGTAATACATATAATAAGGATCTTCACATTTTTGATGTTTACGGGCGCCATTAAAGCCCATTGCTTTCGTTAATAAAATGTCTTCTTTTAATGCTTCTTTCGTTGGTGGCGTTAATAAACTTTCTGGCCAATAGCCTTGGTCAAGCACCATCTTAAAGTAATACGGTTTATTATTTAAGTATGTTTTGCCATCCTTTGCGTGCACTTTACGCATCCCAAGATAGCTAACAAGCTCATCTTCACCATACGTTAAAGTAAGGGGGAATAAATAAGGATTTTCGGGGGACCATGATTTTTCCGCATAATCGGTAATGTCATGAAGTAACTTAACGGTAAAAGTAAAACTATCACCGGGCACTTCATTTTTATACGTTGCGCCATCAATTAAAAGTGTTAAAAGGGCATTAGGTTCACTAACCTTAACTTTAATCGCAGCTTTTCCTTCATCGTATAAAGGCGTAATCTTTACTTCTTTAATATACGCTTCGGGAACAATTTCAAGCCACACTGATTGCCAAATACCTGTTGTGCGGTTATACCAAATAACTTCCGATTTTTCTTTCCAATATTGTTTACCGCGCGGCATGCTAAGTTCAGTGGAATCATCATAGACCCAGACGACTAACGTTTCTTCTTTAAAAGTTAAATCATTAGTGATATCAAAATTAAAGGGGGCTTGCCCACCAATATGACTACCAATTTCTTTCCCATTTAAAAATACTTTACATTCATAATCAACCGCCCCAAAATGTAAAATATAACGTTTGCCTGCTTCTTTATTTACTTTAAAAGTGCGCCGATACCAAACATAATCGTGAAAACTTTGATCATTAATACCACTTAACGGCGTTTGAAAGGCAAAAGGGACGTTAATTTGTAAGGGAAACTTTCCCTTTTCAAACCATTTTTCCTTTAAACCGACATTATTATCATCAAACGCAAATTCCCAAACACCGTTGAGACTTTGCCAATTTTTACGTACTAGAGACGGACGTGGATATTCATTTCGAAACATATTAATACCTCTTTCTACTTAATTCCGGTGTGACTAACACCTTCAATAATCTTGTCTTGAACGAACATATAAACGACTAAAACCGGTAATATCGACACAATAGCGGCGGCGATAACGAGTCCGGGATCATAATTAGAGGAACTTTGCATCGTTGCAAGTCCTGTTTGCAATGTATACCAATTTTGGTCAAAGTGGACCGCGGCCGTTAACGTGGGCCATAAGTAGTCATTCCAACTACCCATAAAGGCAAAGAGTCCAGCAACCATAATCGCGGACTTTCCAAGTGGTAAGACAATTTTGCGATAGACACCAAAATGGCCTAACCCTTCAATTTGGGCACTTTCAATTAAGTCATACGGAATATTAGCGAAAAATTGCCGTAATATAAATAAGCCAAAAACACCACCTAAGCCCGGCAAAATAAGGGCAAATAATGATTTCCACGCTGCTTCACTATCAAGCCACCCAAACTGAATGACCATCGTGAATAATGGCGTTAAGTTAATAACACTTGGAATGGTCATCGTCGCGAGTAATAGCCCAAAGACAAGGTTACGCCCTTTCCAGCGCATGACCCCAAAAGCATAAGCGGCCATCGTCGCAAATAATAAATATAATAAAGTGTGTGTAATTGACACAATTGCACTATTACGGAGCCATTTAAAGATGGGATAACTCGCATTATTACTAAATAAAGCTTTATAGTTATCAAAGGTAAAATCACGGGGAATAATCGTAATAATATTCGTTGTCATATCTATATTACTTTTAAAAGACGTCCCAAGCGCCCAAAGTAAAGGTAATACCCAAATGATTGATAAGATAAGTAAGATGACAAAGGCAATATTTTTACGCCGTTTAATGTGTGTTTTTAATGCCATTACCGTTTCTCCCGATATTTGTTATATCCAGCTTGAATAAGGCTGACCATTAAGATAAAGAAGCCAAAGATAAGCGCCATTGCCGCCGCTAATCCTGGTAAACGATTAACGCCTTGAAGTAAGCCGCGAATGACCATCATGACGACTGTTGTCGTCCCCGGCGTTCCCGCTAAGACGGTACCACTTGCTGTTGGTCCACCGCCCGTTAAAATATCAGGTTGGCCATAAATATTAAAACTAGCGATAATCGTTGTAAAAACAATAATAAAGATTTGATTACGAATAGCAGGTAAAGCAACACTCCATACAATACGCGGATAACTCGCGCCATCAATTTCCGCTGCTTCATACATTTGGCGATCCACTTCTTTAAGTCCTGCGCCAATAATGACCGTATTCGTGCCAATTGTCCACCAGATCGTTGTTGCGACAATCGCAATCCACGCATAAGGTTGGGAATTTAGCCACGCAATTTGTTTACCGCCAAATAAACCAAGAATACCATTAATAAACCCATATTGCGTATCAAATTGCCACTTAAAGATAATACCAACTGCGGAAATACTAAGAATTGTCGGTAAAAAGAATATAACACGGAACACTTTATAAAAGCGCGGTTGAATATCAATTAAGATGGCGATAAAAATCGGAATGATTACTAAAAGTGGTACGGAAACACCAACGAAAAGGAGAGTATTTTTGAGGGCACCCCAGAACATATTACGATATAGGGTAATATTGGTGCCTCCGACCGTGAGACCTGTAATTGCCGTTTTATAATTGTCAAAGCCGACAAAGACGCTTTTGCTTGGTTCAAAAACGTTATAACGGAAAAAGGAAATGTAAATACCAAAGAAAAGCGGATAAATAAAGAAGACGGTGAAAAACGCTAGATAGGGCAGTAAAAATAAGGCTACTGTTAAATAACGTTTACTATGTTCTTTAAGGCGATGTTTCCGCTTTTCTTTCATTTTCTTATACTAACTGGGCAAGCACTACTGCTTGTTCCCCTTCCTCGGCAGCGGCGTTTAATAAGGCCATGCCGTCATAATTTGCGTCACTTAAAGCCGTTGTTACCCGACTAAAGACCGGGGAAAAAGCTTCATAATAATAAGGCGAAACACTGTTTAATGTGTAATTATTTACATCACCATATGTTTGATGATGCGGTAAGGCTAAATATTCTTCACTTTCCCGCGCAATATTACTTGCTGGAATGTGGCCGCCACTTTCCGCCCATAAATGGGCATTTTCAGTAACGTATTTAATAAAGACTAACGCCGCTTTTTGTTTTAAAGCCTCGTTTCTACCTTGCGGTAAGACAAAGGTATGACTACGCGCGGCAATCTTTTTACTATTAGGATTTGCGCTTTCCACTAAAATATCACTAAGGGGAGCGACACCAAAATTAATGCCGCTATCAATCATGCCGTTTAACATCCAGTTGCCATTAATATGGAACATTGCTTTCCCTTGATGGAACATAAGTAAGTCAGCGTCAACGTTTACGTTAAGCGGAGAAATTTTATCAACATGGACAAAATCAGTCATCGCTTTTAAGGCATTTAAACCTTCTTGCGTATTATACGCTGGCATATGCGTTGCCGGATCAATTTCTTTGCCACTATTTTGATAAAGCGCACTCGTAAAGATATATTCACTCGGCCACGTCGTGGATAATGGTAAGCCGTAACCACCGGCACTTGTGTTTGGCATCTTTTTTGCCGCCGCAACGAGTTCAGCGCGGTTTGTCGGTACTTCAACCCCATGCTCTGCGAGTAAGTCTTTATTGTAATAAAGCATGATGCTATGAACATCTAACGGGATACCATATTGTTTTTCTTTATAAAACATTGCGTCATAAACGTCACCAATATAATTATCGCGACTAATGCTAAGTCCTGTTGACGCTATTAAGTCGTTTAAAGGATAAAGTAAATCTTTATTGGCAAATGATGGTATGCGATAACTATGGACAAGCGCGACGTCAAAACTTCGTTTAATCGGAATGGTCGCGACGAGTGATTCATAGTAATCAATCTCGGGTAAAAAGGTTTCGGTAATAGCAATTTTACCTTCATATTCTTCGTTAAACTTACGCACTAATTGGCGCATTGCCGTGCCGTCAGCCCCGGTAATCATATTGCCGTACGTTAGGGCAATATTTTTAAATTCCGGAATGGAAGCACTAACATCACTACCCCCGATATCTTCGCTTGAGGTTGAAGGTGTCGTCCCACAACCCGATAACAATAAGCCGAAGATAAGAAACGGTAATGTTTTTTTCATAAATTTCATAAGTCTTTGTTCCTTTCTTAGAAATTATTCATTAATATAAGGTCTCGTCGCTCCCCGCGACGCCCCTAAAGCTTTAACACTTGGCCACAATTCGGCGTCATACTCTAATTTATCAATTAATAAACTCCGCCGATTTGTGTTGCCGTAATGCGACTCTTTTCTTTTATCAAAGCCGTGATATAAAATCCATTCGTCCCCCGCGTCATCTTTGACAACTGAGTTATGACCAACGCCCACAAAGTCGTTATTCCCACGCAGAACGGGCGTGCCGATATTTTGCCGGGAAGTCATAATGTTGCCTGCTTTATCGACATACGGTCCTAATATATTTTCACTACGCGCCACTCGTACTTCATAACTTGAATTATGGCCTTCACAGCACGTGCCGGTTGATAAATATAAGTAATAGAAATTATTTTCTCTTGTGACATAAGCAGCTTCATAGTTACCAATTTGCCACTGGCCATTATCAACCCCAGCAATAAGTACTTTATTTGCTTTAGCGGTCGCAATATCATCTTTAAGACGAAGCCCGTCACTCGTTAATTCCACTGCGTAAATACCGACAAAACTTCCCCATAACATATATACTTTACCGTCTTCAGTCACATAAACCGCTGAGTCAATCGAATTATGGACGCCGATTTCTTGCGAGGTAAAGATTTTGCCTTGATCTTCAAATGGTCCTAAAGGATGTGGGGCGGTCGCGACACCGATTCCAGGATTAGGATCACCCCAGGCTGAGAACGAATAATATAAATTATAAGTGTCGCCAATTTTTACAATATCAGGAGCCCATAGCCCAGCGCCTGACGTTTCATTCCATGACGGCATCGTGCGGGGAGTAAAAGCGGGCGCCGCGTATTCCCAATCAACTAAGTTATCACTTTTTAAAATTGGAATATAACGCACCCCATAAAAGTCACCCCATAAAGCATTATCTTGGGTGCCATAAGCGTAATAAACACCGTCATCCCCACGAATAACACTTGGATCTGCTAACACGGGTTCCCAAACCGGGTTTTCGTAATGGGTTGGTGTTTCACTAGTCGGCACTTCACTTGTTGGTTCTGTGCTTGGGGTTAAGGAAACACTTGGTTTACAGCCCGTTAAAAGAAAGGGGAATAGTAATAAGAGTAAAGTGCGTGCTTTTTTCATTATTTCGTAATCGTCACGCCTTTCACCGTAATTGTTGTTAAGGCACTTTCACCAAGTAATAGTGATACTTTACCGCGCTCAAAGTCTTGCGATGGAGTAAAGCTTAAGGTAAACGTTTCTTCAACCGCGGATAACGTAATATCTTGCCGGCCTAAAACGGTTTCGCCATTATTATTTGTCACTTCCATCGTAATCGTTGTTGCGTCGACACTACTTGCCACGACGGTCATCGTATAAGTAACACCTTCTTTAAAGACTTTACCGTCTTGATTAATTTGTCCGTGCCAGTTTGCACTGCCCGCAGAAACGATTTCTAAATTAATTGCTTCATTGTCACGGTCTTCATGGAACACGATATCCGCGCCTTGCGTTGCTTCTTTCGTCCACCCGTAATAACCATATTTAAAGTCACCGTTAATGACTTCAAAGTCTTCATATGGCCGTAAGTCAATAGTTTGGGCTTCGTCTGCGGTAATCATTTCGTTTGCAAAGCGGTCAATATCCACTTTATTCGCTCCTTGGTTACCAAGCAAGAGTGAAAACTTCGCTAAAGTAGTCACGGTTGATTTAAATTCAACAATAAACGTTTGATATTCGGTTGTTAAATCAATTAATTCGGTAGCAATGCGAGCAAAGCTCATCGCTGGGTTACTTATTTCAAGCGTAAGTTTGCGTTCAACACTTGCTTTGGCAATTAATGTCGTCCGATATATTTTATTTGCTTCAAGTGACACATTACTTTGGAAAAGTTGAATGTGCCAGTTGTCGTTTGATCCGTTAATTATCGTGGCGGTAACGGTGCCATCTTCATTATCAACGAATTCAGCTTGGCCAGTACCGTTTGTTTGGTTAACGTCACGCGTCCAACCTTGGAAGCCATTATCGAAATCACTATTAATTAAATTATAAGGATTATCGCGCGCTATGCGATAGGTAACGGTACGATTCACAAAGTTAAAGTTACCTTCCGCGTCACTAACACGATAACTAATAAGCATGCGAGTTTCCGCACCAATACTTTGCGGAACAACACCAATTCTTTCAATTTTATCACTAATGTCATTGCCTTTATAGTCCACTGCGGTTACCGCTGGTAATACTTCAAATTCTTCCCCAGTAGTGACTGTTACAGGATTAGCATTACTAAAGACTGGTCGTTTGCTTTCTTCCGCGAGGCTAATTTCGCGAATTTTAATATCATCGACCGTAATATCTTGCGGATTAGTACGTGAGGCTAAACCGTCAACATCAAGTCCGCGTCCTAAGTATAAGACTGCTTTAATCGCACCAAAGTCATCACTTGCCGTATAAAGAGCGGAATATTCTTGATATTCACTATTTAAAATCATCGCTGGATAACCAGGAATAAGCATTGCATATCCAGCTGATACGTTTTCAAAGCCGGCGCTAATTGAGCGTCCAGCATTACTTTTAGCTTTAAAGGTCATTTCATACGTTTTACCACGGCTAAATTGAATACCGGTTTGGTAAAGTTGGATCGCCCAAGCTTCAGCGCCACTATCGGTAATCGAGAATACTGCTTCTTCGTTTACAACATTAAAATCACCAGCGCCACCAGGACGATCAAAACGCCAATAGTTTTTGCCGATGGTAAAGCTACCATTTAAAACGTTTGGCCCTTTATTTACTTGAATCATCCGGTATTTGGTATAAACCGTATTTTTACTATTTGTCGCTTCATAGCGAATTGTGTATTGGCCGACATAATGATAATCAAAGTAATCATCTTCGGCGACTACTACTTCTAATTCGCCATCAATTGAATCAATTGCCTTAACGCCTTCTAGTAAATCAAAGTAATCGCCAAGGTTAATAACTTCGTCATCGGCGCCAACCCAAGTAACCTTGTGTTCATCTGTCTTTGATGTTGTAATATCTCCGCCATTACTTTCCGAAGTACTTGGGGCTGGTTTTTGACAACCACCAATAACGAAAAGTGCTAATAGTAGCGGTAATAATGCTTTTCTTCGTTTCATAACTAATCTCCTTTATGTATTGTTATTTCTTAATTGTTATTTTTGTTTCATAAATTGATTATAAAGAAGTGAAAGCTAACGTACTTTTTAGGTTATCGTTAACTTAACTGGTAATTTCATTGTATAAAGCGCTTCCACAATAGTCAAGAAATGTAGCAACAAAAATGAAAAATTATTGGTTTATAAGTATAACTCGGGTCCTGGACGATAGTTATTACTAGGGGCAACCCCTAAAGTACTTGGCCAATTATCTTCGCTCCAAATAAGTTTATCAATCAGCATTTTGCGCGCGTTCCGGGTAGGAATAGTCGCATCAAAACCATGATAGACAATATAATACGTACCCGCATCATCTTGAATAATCGAATTATGGCCGACAGCGATAAAGTGCGCATTTTGATTAACGACGCCGTAACCGACCGCTCCTTGTTTCATACTGCGGCCTAAATGATCTTTATATTCACCTAGAATGGTTTCACTTCTACCAACTTTAACGTTATAAGTATAATCACCCGAACAACATTGTCCGGTTGATAAAAACATATAATAATAACCGTCTTTTTTCATAATGTATACGCCTTCGTACGTTGATACATCTAAATTGCGGTCAGTAGGATAACCGGCAACATGTACTTTATTAAGAGCTGCTTCACTAACTGAGCCATTTTTAAACCCTAAACCGTCTTTTGTTAAAGAAATCGCGTATATACCGCGGAAACTACCCCAAAACATATAAACTTCACCATCATCATCAACATACACCATTGGGTCAATACTATTATTAACGCCAATTTCAAGTGATAAAAAGAATTTACCGTGATCAGTCCACGGTCCTTCTGGATGCAATGCGGTAGCAATACCAATACCGGGATTAGGGTCATCCCATCTTGATAAGGAATAATACATTACGTATTGCCCATCAATATATTGAACGTCAGGCGCCCAAATGCCAGCTCCCGGGGTACCCCAGGTTGGATTAGGAATTGCTCTTTCTAGTTCAGTCCAATTAACAAGGTCATGACTTTTAATAATCCGTGCCCCAGTTGCGAATGTATAGAAAGTGCCATCATGATGCCGAATAATGCTTGGATCAGGAAAATCAGCGTTATACACCGGATTTTGGTAAAAAACAGTTGTTAACTCTTTTGGTTCACTTGATAATATTTCACTATTGAAGGATGTTATGTTGCTTTCAAAAGATGTTTCGCTTGGCGAAGAAATTGAAGTTTTACAGGCACTTAATACGATAAGTGCACTAAGCATTACTAAACGGCGATACTGCTTCATTCGGTAACCTCCTTAAAGTAATACGGACCAATGCGCTCTTTTTTTGAAGCTTCAAAACCTTGGACATACGGCCATCCTTCGTCATCAAAAAGTAACCGCTCCATCAGTAAGACGCGACTAGTGCCCGTGCCTTCTTTATGGAAAGCGTGATAATAAAACCACGGTTCTCCGTTAACGTCATCAATGACTGAGTTATGACCAGTGCCGACAAAGAAATCATTTTTTTGAATAACGAGTTTTCCAACATTACGCGCAGTCATTTCGCGGTTTAAATGGTCAACATATGGCCCAGTGGGTGATTTAGAGCGGCTAACAACGACTTGGTACGTTGAATTAACACCTTCACAACATGTGCCCATCGATAAGAATAAGTAATAATAACCATTAAAGTAGCGCACATAGGCGGCTTCATAAGTGTCTACGGTCCAGCTAATTGATGTATCTAAACCAGCAACCCGTATTTTTGAAAGACTCGCGGCCTCGGGGGTAGCGTCTTTAAGGGCAAGACCGTCACTTGTTAATTCCACAATATAATTACCGCGCATCGAACCCCAAATCATATAAACTTTTCCGTCTTCACTTATAAAAACACCCGGGTCAATACTATTATTAACACCAATTTCTAAAGAACGGAATAATTTTCCGCGGTCGGTCCACGGCCCTTGGGGGCGTGGGGCGGTGGCGACGCCAATACCAGGATTACTGTCGCCCCACACAGAAAGCGAATAATACATAACATATTGGCCACCAATATATTGCACTTCCGGCGCCCAAAACCCAGCGCCCGGCGTGCCCCAATCAGGAATCGTTTGGAAAGTGTAAGCCGCGTGGGTAAAAGTAACGCCATCAGTCGATTTTAAAATTCTCCCCCCAGTTGCGTATAAAAACCACGCCCGTTGAACTGGATCATAAACACCCGACGGATCTGGAAAGTCGCGGTCATAAAGGGGATTTGTATAACTTTCTCTTTTCATCACTATTTCCTCACTCGTTACTTCGCTAACTTCTTCTTCGCTACTTGAAATAATAGAGTCTACAGTGGTAACGTCATCACTTTTGGTTACAATTGAAGTTTGTTCACTATTTATACTTTCATGTTCGCTAAGTGGACTACTAGTTTTACCATCATTAGAACAACTTGTTAATACAAGGAGTGAAAACATTAATAAGTGCCGAAACCGATTTTTGTTATAACTCATTCTTATTCCTCCCCATTAATTTTCATGGGTTATCGTTAATCTTATTATAAAAAATATATGGCCATATCGCAACTAATTTAATAAAACGGGGTAAATCATTAACTGGTATCGCTTTTTCTATTAATGTTCACAAATATAGTTTGTTGTGCAATAATGAATATTGGGGATGAGTATTTATGAATAAAAACAATAAAAATAAAGAACGCGTTACATTAAAAGATATTGCCGAAGTTGTCGGCATTACGGTTAACTCAGTGTCAAGAGCCTTACGTAATTCACCAAGTATTTCAGTTTCTACACGTGAAAGAGTAAAAGCGGTCGCTAATGAACTTGGCTATATTCCTGATTTATCTGCCCGTTCTTTACGTAATGTGCCACTTAAAGTTGTCGCTGTAGTTTATGATAATATTGTTAATCCGTATTTTGCGATTATGAATAATCATATAAACAATGAATTACAAAAACTTGATTATCGACCGATGGTCTTCTTTGAAACAAATAAAGACGGTAATTTATCGCTTGAAGTTGCCCGTGAAATCATTAGTTTCCGCATGAGTGGCGTTATAAGTTATGTTATTCCGACTAAAGAAGTAATTGAACTTTTTGAAGATCATAATACACCAATTGTCTTACTCGGGAGAACCGGTAATACTTTAGGCATCGATAGTGTCGCTAGTAACGATTATCGGGGCGGGAAGCTCGCTGGTTATAAACTCTTTGATTTAGGCGGTAAAAACTTTGCCTATCTTGGGGTAACGCAAAAGTTAAATATTAATACCGAAAGACTCGCTGGATTTTTAAAGGCGCTTCAAAATAATGAAGTTGCTGTTCCCCAAGAAAATATTATTTTAAATAATAAACAAAAATCAACACGCGAATTAATGGATGAATTAGATGTCATTAATAAAAAGATAGATAGCATCTTCTGCTTTAATGATCAAATCGCCTTTGAAGTAATTGGCTATTTAAAAGAAAAAGGGTTAAATGTTCCTGAGGACGTTAATGTCATTGGCTTTGATAATTTACAAAGTGATATTGTTTATCCCCTTAAACTAACGACGATTGACGCTAATAAACCGCGTGCCGCCCATTTAGCGCTCGATATATTATTCTCAAAACTTAAAGATCAAACAAATAAGGAAATGACGGGAAAAATTGTTGATGTTACCCTTGTTGAAGGGCATACGACAAAAAAAAGATAGCGAGTAAAATCGCTATCTTTTAATAATTAAATAAGTTTTTGCTTATTTAATGTAGTCACCAAGAACGGCACTAACACCACCAAGACCAGCAAGAACGGCCACCGCAATGGCGCCACCAGTTAAAGCATAATCTTTAATGAAAGCATCTTTAACATCTTGATTTGTCATAACGACAAACTGTTTGCTTAAGACAACAAAAAGTAAGGCTAAGACAGCAAGGGCTAAAACGATGAAAGCATCACTTTTCATAATGCCTTTGCCAAGGAAGCGTAAAATGGCTACTGCTAAGGCACCAAGCATTAAGATAACCGTTAATAAGTTTAGAAAGCTGAATTTGAAAATGACAATTTCAATTCCAAGGACGGTTGTTGTTTTTCCAAATGTCAGGTCTAAAAATGTGTAGGTTGCGTTCCCTTCTTTTAATTGCACGGCAGGAAGGGCAAACCAAAGAACGATGCCCACTAAAAATAGACCAGCGGCAATGATGTTAAATATTTTTTTCTTTTCCATAAATTATTTCCTTTCTAATGACTATATATAATCATATATCGAATATCAAATCAAACATAAGAACAAACAAAAATATCAAAAAAGATTTCAAATGAAGTTTAATTTTATTAAATATATTTAATATAGGTTTAAAAAAGGATGGTTTTACCCATCCTCTAATTTAGTTAACTTTTAATTAAAGTCGGTCTTACGACTTAATTTATAACCAGCTAGACATAAGAGTCCAAAGTAAGCAAGATTCACTAAAGAAAAGATCCAAAAATGATCAAACTTATCTTGAAAGACACCCTCTCCCGTAGCGTTTACATGGGTCATTGGGAAAATATAGGGGATAACGTTAAAGGTAATTTCTTTCATCTCTAAAATAAGTCCGACGAAAAAGTTAATAATTGAAACGCCAATCATCACCCCAATAACAATTAAAATCGGCGCCCATGCATTTTTTAGTTTAAACATGACAACGGTCGCTAATGTATAAATAACTAAGTAACTCGTGTAGCCAATAAGGCCAAACTTTAAGACAATAAGAAAGGCATTAAGCGTAAAGCCGAAAATAAGGCTTGAGAATAAGTAAGATAAGCTACTATAAGTAAACATCACAAAAAACGCAAAGAGTAAATTAGTGATTAAGGAACTATAAAATATGTGCTCTCTTTTATGACCGGCGACAACTTTATTACGAATTGTTGCTTGGGTAAAATCACCCGCCGACACTAAAATAAGTGTAATTAGTAATGCTAAACCGATGTTATTTAATAAACTAAAGCTTGTAACATAAAGTACCGTCGGCGAAAAAATTTCCGCAAAAGCATTCGCTTCCCCCACTTGGGTAGTAATAAACATAAGCAAAGCAATAAAAAGCGTTGTAAAAAGCGGAAGGATAACCGAAGCTCCTAATAGGAAGTAAAGTGCCTTCCCTTTAAATAGTTTTTTTAAGTCCGCGGTTAATAAATTTTTCATCTTATTTATTAACTCCTTTCTTAATTGCTTTTAAATAATAATCTTCAATTGATTCACGGATTATTTCATATCCTTCAACCCCGATATCATTTTTAGTTAATTGTTGTAACACTTTAAGCGCTGCTTCTTGTTCATTTACAATTAATACGCGTTTATCTTCAATTCGATAAGTCACTTTATCTAATAGTGATATTACTTTATCGTTAGGGGTTTCTAGTAAGACGATCTTACCGTAAGTTCCAGCTTTTTTATGTAAATCAGACGCGCTTATTTCTTCAAGTAACACCCCGTGACTAATAAAGCCATATGTTGTTGCAACTTTATCTAATTCACTAAGGATATGGCTTGAGATTAAAAAAGTGGTTCCCAGTTCATGGTTAAGGCGTAAGATTAAGTCGCGCATATCTTTAATACCGACTGGATCAAGGCCATTCATTGGTTCATCAAGTAACATAAATTCTGGTTCGCCAAGTAAAAGCATCGCAATACTTAAGCGTTGCTTCATCCCGAGACTAAAGTTTTTGGCAATTTTTTTACTAGTGACTTGTTCTTTTAAGCCGACAAGTTCTAAGTATTCCGCAAGTTCAGCGCTTGTTTTCTTAATTCCTAAAATATCGCATTGCGCTTCTAAGTTCCGCATCGCACTATAACCTTTATGTAAGGCTGGGGCTTCAACTAAGGCCGCGACAGCACCAAGGCGCTTTGTCGTATTAAGTTTAAC
>JBAZCS010000016.1:0-19592 GCA_041654855.1 Bacilli bacterium
GGACTAATTGCCATTTTTATTTTTTCTTCGCTTATGTGGCGCGGTAAAGGTAGTTGAACAATAATCCCGTGAATTATCGGATCACTATTTAATTTTTCGATTAATGAAAGTACATGTTCTTCACTTGTCATTAGATCAAGTTTTACAAGTGTTGCCCTAATACCGACTTCTTCGGCATCTTTTATTTTCCCCCCAATATATTTATTGCTCGCGAAATCATCATTAACTTGAATAATGATAAGGTTTAGAGTGGCACCACTTTTACTAATTTCTTGTTTTAAAATGTCTTTTCGTTTTAAAACATAAGTTTTAATATCCATATTTTTCCTCTAACTAAAATAAATTATAACATGGTGGTTTTTGAAAAGACGAAGGAAGTATAAAAAAAAGACCCTTGCGGGTCATTTTTCATTTTTATCTTTTTATTAACCTAAGGCATTTACTAAGATAGCAAGTAAAAAGAAAACAATCGCTAAACCAAAGGTAATGTAAGAAATTACTTTTTCACTACCCCGTTCTTTCGTCTTAACAAAAATATTAAGGCCGCCCCCGGTAATAGCACCGGATGCCCCTTCACTTTTTCCACCTTGCATTAAAGAAATAATAATTAATAGCACTGACACGATAATGAAGATAATATCTAATGTACCCATAAATGTCCTCCGATTCTTTATTAATATACACTATTTGTATTTTTTTTCAAGAAAACAATGTGTAAATATTGAATATTTACTTATTTTTTCATGTTTCCTTCAAGTTCAAAGAGAATTTCTCGATATTCAATCGCTTTTTCAAAGTCAAAAGCTTTCGCCGCAGCATTCATTTTTGCGCGTATTTCGCGAATGTGTTTTTCAAGTTGTCGTTTCGAAAGAAGTCCTTTATTAATGCGTTCTAAGTCTTTTTCGGTGCCAAAGTTATGGAGCGGTTCACCTAGTGGTTTAATAATTGTTTCTGGCACAATACCGTGTTCTTCGTTATAGGCAATTTGAATACTGCGTCTTCTATTAGTTTCATCAATCGCCCGTTGCATGGAGTTCGTCATGTTAGTAGCGTACATTATAACTTTTCCATTAACATTTCGACTTGCCCGCCCAATAATTTGGATAAGTGACCGTTCGCTTCGTAAGAATCCTTCTTTATCCGCATCAATAATTGCCATTAAGGAAACTTCGGGAATATCAAGTCCTTCCCGCAATAAGTTAATGCCGACTAAAACGTCATATTTACCTTTCCGTAATTCATAAATAATTTGACTTCGCTCTAATGTTTTTGTCTCATTATGTAAATAAACAACTTTAAAACCACGTTCTTTTAAATAATCGGTTAAGTCTTCGGCCATTTTAATTGTTAAGGTGACAACCATCGCTCTTTCACCGCGCTCAATAACTTTTTTTAACTCTGTCATTAAGTCATCAATTTGACCAATACTTGGTTTAACAATCACTTCCGGATCAATAAGTCCGGTCGGGCGAATGATTTGTTGCACCACGACGCCACTTGTCTTATCGAGTTCATAATCACCCGGGGTTGCACTCGTATAAATGACTTGATTAATAACTTCTTCAAACTCATTAAACTGTAAGGGACGATTATCAAGGGCACTAGGTAGACGGAAACCATATTCCACTAAATTCATCTTTCGACTGCGGTCACCATTATACATCCCGCGCACTTGGGGTAAGGTAACGTGACTTTCATCAACGACTAAAAGGAAGTCTTTAGGAAAGTAATCCATTAAGCAATACGGTCTTTCCCCTTCTTTTCGACCATCGATATAGCGCGAATAGTTTTCAATGCCGGGACACATTCCAAATTCATATAAAGAGTCAACATCTTGCTTTGTACGAAACTCTAGTCTTTGCGATTCTAAAAGTTTGCCGTTATTAGCGAAATACTCTAGTCTTTTTACAAGGTCTTCTAAGATTAAAGGAATTGCCTTATTTAAGCGTTCCCTTGATGAAGCGTGGGCGTAAGCGGGGAAGACAGGATACGTATTAAAAGTTTTACGTACTTCACCCGTTAAAGCGTCAACTTCGCGTATCTTTTCAATGACATCATCAAAGGTATCAATTTGAATAACATATTGATCAGTAATTGGGGGCATTATTTCAATTACATCCCCTTTAACACGAAAAGTGCCGGGTTTTAATTCATAATCATTACGTGTATATTGAGCATCCACAAGTTTTATTAAAAATTCATGATGGTTTATTTTTTCGTTTGCGACGATATTAAACGCTAATTTGCTATATTCTTCGGGGTTACTTAAACCATAAATTGACGCCACACTTGCGACAATAATCGTATCATTTCGTTCGAGCAAACTATTAACCGCGGCCGTTCTAAGCATTTCAATCTCGGCATTTTGCACGGCTTCTTTTTCAATATACATATCACGAGCGACTACGTAAGCTTCTGGTTGATAAAAGTCAAAGTTTGAAACAAAGTATTCAACCCTATTATGCGGGAATAATGCCTTAAACTCAGCGTATAATTGTCCAGCTAAAGTTTTATTATGCACAAGAATAAGTGTTGGTTTTTGTACTTTTTGAATAACATTGGCAATCGTAAAAGTTTTACCAGTCCCGGTCGCTCCTAAAAGAACTTGATGTTTTGTGCCACTATTAATACCGTCCACTAATTCAGCAATCGCTTTTGGTTGATCACCAGTTGGCACAAAGTTTGTTTCAATTTGAAATTTATGTATCTTTTTCATCTTTTTTCTTTCGATTAATAATTCCTTCTTTAGGTTGCACTAAATGATTAAAGCCTTCGCCTAAAACAGTCGCAGTTTGTTGAATCATGACAAAAGCATCTTTATCAATTTTTGCGATGCCATTAACAAACTTTGCATATTCACTCCGGTCAAAAGTAACAATAATCATCATGTATTCATCTTTTTCATAGCCACCATATACAGGGTTTAAGGTAGAGCCGCGATTAGTCTTTGCTTGAATCCATGTATTAATTTCTTCACTTTTCGTTCGACTAATAATATAAGCAGTTAAGGCATGTGATTTACCGCTGAAAACGAATTCTAACGTAATCGCAAAAACAAAAGCACTTATAATCCCGACTAAAGATAAAATTATATCGCCAACGACAAAAAGTCCGATTGCCACAATTAAACCATCAATGATAAACGCAAGTACCGAATGACTAAGATGTAAATATTTATTTAAAATTACGACAATAATATCAACGCCGCCCGTTGAGCCACCACCAATAAAGGTAAGGGCGACCCCAACACCAGCAAAAACTCCACCAAACACTCCCGCAATTAACTTTGTCGCAGTATCAGCCGTTTCGCCAAATAGTTTTGTAGTCTCATTAGCGACACCCGGTAAACGCATGAATAAGATTAAAGTCAGGGGATAAACAACTGAACTAACGAGTGACTTTAAAGTAAAGCGCCAACCAAGGAAAAGTAAGCTCATAATAAAGAATATCCAAACAAGGGCCAAAACAATTAAATCGGGATCAAGCCCAAAAGCACTTTTACCAATAATCCCTAAGCCACCAAGGCCCCCAGTATTTAGCATTGCCGGTAAAAGAAATATCCCAGTACCAATCGCTAGTAAAATGGAACCTAAAATTACAAATGTATAATTTTTAACAATAACTTTTACATCTGGTCGAAATAAACTTTTAAACTTTCCCATGTCCTTTCGCCTCCATTTCTAAATATTTATACATAAACTCATTTAAATCACCATCCATCACTTTGGCGACATCGCCAACTTGATAGTCAGTGCGGTGATCTTTAATCATTGTGTATGGGGCAAAGACATATGAGCGAATTTGACTACCCCACTCAATATTTTTCTTTTCACCCTGTATTTCATCGATCTTAGCTTTTTGCTCTTCTAATTGCCGTTGGTATAGTTCATTTTTTAACATTTGCATCGCAATTTCTTTATTTGATAGTTGGCTTCTTTCGACTTGACAGGCTACGACAATACCCGTAGGGATATGCGTTATACGGACCGCGGTTTCTACTTTATTAACGTTTTGCCCGCCAGCGCCGCCACTGCGGTAAGTATCAATTCGTAAATCGCTGTCATTTATTTCAACGCTATTTGATTCATTAAATACGGGAATAATGTTTACGCTTGCAAACGAAGTGTGCCGTCTTTTATTTGTGTCAAAAGGTGATATTCTCACTAAACGATGAACACCTTTTTCACTCCGCATATGACCATAAACATTTACGCCTTCAATAATTAAACTTACACTTTTAATACCTGCTTCGTTACCGGCTTGATAATCGACAACCTTCACCGTGAAGTTATTTAGTTCAGCAAAGCGCACATACATGTTATAAAGCATATCCGCCCAGTCATGTGACTCCGTGCCACCAGCCCCAGCATGAATATTAACTATTGCGTCATTACTATCATATTCCCCACTAAAAAGTAAAAGGTGCACTAAAGATTCACCCTCTTTTTGCGCACTTTCTATTTCTTCATTAAGTAATAGTAAACTTTCATTATCTTCGGCAAAAAGCGGGTCTTTTAGTAATTCTTCCGCAGAAAGAGCGGTATTTTGCACTTTAAAGAAAATGTCATGCTTTTCTTTTAAACTGTTAAGTTTTTTTAAAACATATTTTGCATTATTTTGATTATCCCAAAAGTTTGGAGTATCAACCTCACTTGTTAATTTTTGAATTTCCTTTGTTAAATAAGCGACATCAAAGAGAGTCACTAAGTTTTCCTAGTAACCGTTTAAGTTCATTAACTTTACTTAGAATAACTCGGTACTCCATTATTTATTTTCGTCCTTTTCTTCACCTTTTTCTTCAGTTGGTTCCCCATCTTCTTCCACAGTCGGGGCAACGTTTATTTTAGCGTTAAGTAAATTAAGCACTGTTTCAACCGCGATAATATCCATCGCTTCCCCAAAGAGTGAATAACCTTCATTAACATAATCTTGAAGCGGGTTAGTATTAGCGTAACTTCTAAGGTGAATTCCTTCACGTAAGTGTGCCATCGTGTCAATATGTTTCGTCCAGTTCCGGTCAATCGCCCGTAATGTAATTTCCCGTTCAACACGGTCAGCGAGTTCTTCGCCCCATTCTTTACGGCGCGCTTGATAACGGCGATACATTAAAATCATTAAATCTTCACTTATTTCATCAACTGGTGATTCGTCATAGGCTGATACTTTGATCGTGCCTTCTTCTAAATAGTTTGGTTCCATTACTCTTTGTAAAAGTAGTCCAGACACTAAGCCGTCTTTACTCGTTTCTGGAATAGCTTTTTTAGCAAGAAAAGCAGCAGCTAAAGTAAATTGTTCTTGAACTAAATCTTTAATATCACCCGCAAACAAAATCGAGTCACGTTTTTTATAAACAATACCACGTTGTTTTGCTAAAACATCATCATATTCAAGTAAGTTTTTACGCGTATCAAAGTTTTGGCCTTCAATTCGTTTTTGCGCTCCGGTAATAGCGTTAGTAAACATTTTGTTTTCTAAAGCTTCATCACCCATACGTTCAACGAGACTATGCATCATGTCACTTGCGAATCGACGCATTAGTAAGTCATCAAAAGAAACATAGAATCTTGAAAAACCTGGGTCTCCTTGCCGTCCACTACGACCACGGAGTTGGTTATCAATACGGCGCGCTTCGTGCCGTTCGGTTCCTAACACCGCTAAACCGCCAAGCGCTTTGACTTCGTCACTTATTTTAATATCCGTTCCCCGTCCTGCCATGTTCGTGGCAATGGTAATTTGCCCAACATTACCCGCAAGGGCAACGATTTCTGCTTCACGAGCGTGATTTTTAGCGTTTAATACTTCATGCTTTAATCCATTTTTAGTTAATAATTCACTAATTTCTTCACTTGATTCAACACTACTTGTCCCAATAAGAATTGGTTGACCTTTTTCATGTCTTTCCCGTACTTCAGCAACTAAGGCTGCAAGTTTTTGTTCTTTTTTAGCGTAAACACGATCAACTGCATCTTCACGAATTACCGGACGATTTGTCGGAATTTGAATAACACGCATGTTGTAAATTTTACGAAACTCTTCTTCTTCAGTTTTTGCAGTCCCAGTCATTCCACTTAATTTAGTGTAAAGACGGAAGAAGTTTTGATAAGTAATAGTGGCCATTGTCACTGTTTCTTCTTTAATAGTGACGTTTTCTTTAGCTTGAATAGCCTGGTGTAAACCATCGCTATATTCACGACCCGGCATAACCCGGCCTGTGAATTGGTCAATTAATTGAATTTCACGATTCGCGTCAACCATATATTCAACGTCCCGCGCCATAACATAGTTTGCTTTTAAAGCGTTATGAATACGGTGGACTAAGTCGCTATATTGGGGATCATAAATGTTATTAACCCCAAACATTCTTTCTGCTAATTTGTTTCCTTCATCGGTTAAATTTGCCGTTTTTGTCTTAATATCTACGACAAAATGCTTGTCTTTTCGAAGTGTCTTTACAAACCGGTCCGCGACATTATAACTAGATGCGCTTGTTTTTGAACCACCAGAAATGATAAGTGGGGTTCTTGATTCGTCAATTAAAATTGAGTCAGCTTCGTCAATAACCGCAAATTCAAGACCACGTAAAACGCGTCCATCAACGGAGGCGGCCATGTTGTCTCTTAAATAGTCAAAACCAACTTCACTATTTGTAGTATATGTAACATCACATAAATACTCTGCTCTTTTTTCACTTGCTGTTTTTTCCCGTAAGTTAACACCGACGGTAAGTCCTAAAAAGCGATAAATTTGACCCATCCACTCCGCGTCACGAGCGGCTAAGTATTCGTTAACGGTAACAACGTGAACTCCTTTACCTGCTAAAGCATTTAAGTAAACAGCCATCGTTGCGGTTAATGTTTTACCTTCCCCAGTTCTCATCTCTGCTACATCACCTTGATGTAAAACGATGGCGCCTATAATTTGAACAGGGTAAGGAAATTGTCCTAAAGTACGACGGGCTGCTTCACGGGCAACAGCGTAAGCTTCTGGTAATAAAGCATCTAATGTTTCGCCTTTAGCGATGCGTTCCTTAAACTCTGGCGTTTTTGCTTTTAATTCATCATCAGTTAAAGCCGCCATCTTTTTTTCTAAGGCAATTACTTTATTAGCTTGTTTTGTTAATTTGTTCAATCTTCTTTTCTCAAAACGGAATATTTTTTCTATAAGACTCATAAAGACTCCTCTTCTATATATCTTTAGTAGTTTACCATATTTTAAATAAAATATGAGACTTATGTGTTAACTTTCGTTGCCGCAAGCGTTAATATTTCTATCTTTTTCGGCCTAAATGGTTCAATTTTCTTTATTATTGCGCGAATTGTGGCGCCTGTGGTTTTTAAATCATCAATAATTAATACTTTTTTATTTCGTAATGATTCCCCATTATTTAAATTTATTTTCTTTCCAACTTCTTGGCGCTCAACATATGATAAATCACTTTGTTTAAAGTTTTCTTTCTTTTCTAAAAGATGAGCAATCGGTCCAATTTCTTTAAATAATTCAAATACATGATTAAAGCCTCGTAACACCTCACTTTCTTTTGTTGAAGGAGCGGGCAATAATATATAATTTCGATACTTTATCTTAAGATAAAATAAATGGCGTTCTATTATTATTTTCGCTAGTTCAATATCCCCAAGAGCTTTTAAATTATAAAGTAGTGTTTTAACGGTTTCGTTATATTCAAAGATACTTAAAACTTTATATCCTTCTATTTTTTCTGTCTTGTAAATTACTTTTAGTTCGTTATAACATTTAGTGCACATTTCTAGAGGAAGGAAAAGGGCTGAGAAACTAGGATGTTTTATTTTGAAGCACACTTTGCAAATATTCGTTTTTGGTTTCAATATCTCTAATTGCTTCTTCCACTTCTTTCGTCTTTTTGGTAACGATAAAAATAACTTCGCCATCACTTTCCTCCTTTTTTCTTCCAACTCTACCCGCGATTTGAATTAAACTAGCGCTATCGTATATTGTGTGATCTGCGCCATAAATAATTACTTGTAATCCTTTGATCGTAACACCACGCTCTAAAACAGTCGTCGTAACTAAGTAGGTATATTTTCCCTTTTTAAAGTCATTGATTATTTCCGAATTATTTAAGACTTTTGAGTGCACAAGATTTCCATCTTTGTACTCAAGACGTAATAATTTATAAATCATATTCGCTTTGGCAATAGTAGGGACAAAAATAAGTAGTGGTTTATTTCTTTTTCGAAAGTAATAAACATACTTTAAAAGCAGGATGAAATTAAAGAAATAATACCCACGACTTATAGTTGGGACAGGTATTTTATTGTTATGAAATCTTGTAAATAGTGTTAACACTTTTCCCACAGTAGGAAATTCATTTAGTAACTTTGCACTTGGCGTCGCGCTTAAGAGCACAAACACACCTTTAACACTGTTTTTAAACATTGCTTCTAATACAAAATCACCTTTATAGGGGAAGGCATCAATTTCATCAAAAATAAGTAAGTCAAAGTATTTTGGGTAACGAAAAAGCTGATGCGTGGTTAAGACAATAATATTCCCAGTAAGTACATCAGTGTGATCTCCAAACACGCTAATGACTTTGGCACGAGGAAAGGCATCTTTAATCCGAATTGCAATTTCAATAACAACTTCTCTTCGTGGAACAGTAAAGCCTATTTGATGTCCCCTTTTTAAAGCGCTTTGCATCGCTAAATAAACAAGCTCCGTTTTCCCGGCACCACACACTGCGTATACTAAAGAATTGGTTTTTGATAAATAGTTATTATTAATTTCTTTAGCAATTCGTTCTTGCTCAGGCGTAAGAGAATAATCAAGCTTTATTGGCAAATTAAGCGGAAAATGCGATAAAATAGTTGCTTTTTGTCCACTAAAGGATAAGCAAGTTCGACAGTAAATAGTGCCATTTTTATTTCCAAACTTGCGGTAATCATCATTTCCGCACACTTTACATATAAAAAAGTCTTGCATACTTATAAATAGTAAAACAAGACTAATTTTGTATCTTAATTATTTGTTTTCGTAGTCTTTAATAATATTGACCCGTCTTTCGTGGCGATCACCATGAAATTTTGCGTCAATAAAGATATCAACACGACGAATAACATCTTCAAGATTCATTTGGGCTTCACCAAAACCAATTACATTTGCGTCATTATGTTCACGTAATAATCGTGAAACATCATCGTTATAACCAATACCAGCTCTAACACCAGGAACTTTATTCGCGGCAATTGTAATTCCCTCACCCGATGTACATATAACTACCCCTAAATCAGCTTCCCTAGTACTTACTTTTTCGCCAACTGCAATTCCGTAAGTTGGATAATCAACAGATGTTTTTTCGTTTGGTCCAACATCAATTACTTCAATGTTTTTGGCTTCTAAATGTTTTTTAACGGCTTCTTTATAAGTGAATCCACCATGGTCACTACCGATTGCTATTTTCATATGTTTCCTCCCATACTTTTAATATATCTTTAAAGGGAATACTACCTTCCCTTACCAATTCTATTTTATCATTTAGTTTAACGATTGTTGATGGTATATGCGATGTTGTTTTTCCTTTTAATATACCGGCTATTTCTCCATTGAAGGTGGTATATACCTCATCACTTGTAAGCGCGGGATTTTTGTTTCTTTTATTTGCGCTTGGAACAAGAAGTGGTTTGCCAATTAAGTTTATTAAATTAGCAACATTATGATCAGCGCTAACTCTAATACCAATATATTTCGAGCCAAGTGTCACGTGCGTTGGTAAGTTTTCCTTCGCCTCAACAATAATTGTTAGTTCACCCGGCAAGAAAGTGTCAATAATTGCTTTTGTTCGTTCATTTATTATTGCATAGTTACTAATATCACGCACAAAGCCAACCATTAAAGTAAACGGTTTGTCTGCTGCTCTATCTTTTACTTTAACAAGGTTTACAAAAGCTTTCTTATCATCAAAGATTACTCCTAATCCGTAAACAGTTTCTGTAGGAAAGGCTATAATTTCCCCATTTCTTGCATGATTAGCGATTAAATGTAATTCACTTAGCTCATAAAGTTTAGTTTGCATATAAATTCCTTAATACGAGAATACGTTCTTTATCTTGCATATCTTTAATTATAGCGACATTTACATCATTACCAAATATTTCACGGGAAAGTGCTCTTAATTCTTCACCTTGATCGGTGCCAAATTCTAAATACATAGTAAGTCCGTTTTCACCGACACTTAGCTCTTTAGTTTGTTTGAAAAGACGGCTATAAATATTTGTTTTTGGCATAAATAAAGCGACTTTAGGTTCATAGTCT
This sequence comes from Bacilli bacterium, assembly GCA_041654855.1. GTDB lineage: Bacteria > Bacillota_I > Bacilli_A > RFN20 > CAG-826 > UBA1361. The sequence goes on from JBAZCS010000016.1 coordinate 10,291, forward strand.
TTAACCTTACTATCTACTTTTTCGTGTAACTTAATGTAAGGAAGATTAGCAACGATTACATCAATCTTTATATTGTTAGAAATTATTGGCTTTAATAAATCGCCTTCATAAAAAGTGACAAGATTTTGGACATCATTTTCTTTCGCAATCTTTAAGGCTTTACGACTTATCTCGGAGGCAAAAACTTTATGATGAGTATGCTCTGCAATGGTTATTGCAATAACTCCGCTTCCCGTTCCTATATCTAAAACATTCAATGATTTTTCTTTTGTTTCTTTAATAACTAAGTTAACTAACTCTTCAGTTTCAGGACGCGGTATTAATACTCCTTTACGTACTTTAAAGTTGCGATTATAAAAAAAGGCAGACCCTAAAATGTATTGAATAGGTTCACCTTTTTCTAAACGTTTAATAATATAAAAAAGTTTATTTGTTCTTCGATAAGAAGTTTCTAAATTTAATATGTAATCTGAATATGTTTCGATGTTGTAAATATGCATTAACGCTAATTTAATATCGTTTTTGTCAATATTTGGGTGCAATTTGATGGTTTTTTGGAATATTTCCCGTAATTTCATATTACGTGTTTTCCATTTGTGATTGTTGATCAAAATGAATTAATGCTTCAATTAACTCATCTAAATCGCCTTCAATAATCCTGTCGAGTTTTAATGAACTAAAACCAATACGGTGATCAGTAACTCTATTTTGAGGATAGTTGTAAGTTCTTATTTTTTCACTGCGTTCGCCAGTGCCAACTTTAAGTTTCCGTTCCGCGCCAATTTTTTCTTGTTGTTCGGCAACTTTAGCTGCTAAAACTCTTGCCCTTAAAAGACGCATCGCAATTTCACGATTTTGCAATTGACTTTTCTCAACTTGACAAGCAACAACAATGCCCGTTGGTTTATGGGTGATACGTACTGCGGACTCAACTTTATTTACATTTTGACCACCAGCACCTTGGGAGCGGAATGTATCAATTTCCAAATCTTCATTACGAATTTCAATGTCAACTTCCTCAGCTTCAGGCATAACAAGGACAGTGGCAATAGAAGTATGGATTCTTCCGCTTGCTTCAGTTCGTGGAACACGCTGTACGCGGTGACCCCCACTTTCATACTTTAATCTGGAGTAGACACCTTTCCCTTTAATCATGAAAGAAATTTGACTAAAGCCACCAGCGTCAGAACTGTTTTCATCTATAATTTGCATCTTCCAACCTTGGCGTTCAGCATATTTCACATACATTCTAAATAAATCGCCAGCAAAAATGTTCGCTTCATCGCCCCCAACCGCTCCGCGGATTTCAACAACGATATTTTTATCGTCATACGGATCCTTCGGAATAAGAAGAACTTTTATTTCTTCAAGGATGGCTGGCAATTTAGCGGTTAATTCTTTATGTTCAGCGCGCCCAAATTCTGCAACCTCTTCATCATTTTCTTGCATTAAAAGAAGTGCGGCTTCAATATCTCTTTCAATTCTTAAATATTCATCATATCTTTCAACGACATCTTCAATTTGGGAACGCTCGACAGAAATATCACGAAAATGGTTAAGATCACTTGTAATATCTGGTTGTAAAAGCATTTCATCAATTTCTTGAAGTCGCTTTTTAGTTAAATCTAGTCTTTTTCTTAATCCATCTTCCATAATTTGTCCTCGCTGTATTATATTATATTTTTGCCCTATTTGCACCAAACCTTCTTATAAAATAAGAAAAAGCCTCACTTATCATGAGGCTTCGCATAAAGAATTAATGTTAAAGTAATTCGATTTTGTTTAAGAATTCTTCGATTGGTTGATTACCAAGTAATTCATGCTTATCATTAATTACAATCTTTGGCACACCACTAACTTTGTATTTGTTAGACATTTCATTAAATGTTTGGGCTTCAATCATAACCCCTTTAATGTTTGGGTTAAGCATTGCTAAACGGTGTGCGGTTTCGACAGCACCTGGACAATGTGGACAACTTAAGGTTACAAACACTTTAATGTCGACTGGTTTCGTTATTTTGGCAACCCGGTCTAATAACTCTTGTGGATATTCAGGGTGATTACCAGACATTTCAATAATAGCGGTAATAAATGAGTTAATTTCGTGTCCACCTGGGAAACCACTGAATTTAACACCTTTATACACACCTTTATCATCTAAAAAGACAAAGCTTGGCGTTAAAGTAATATCATACTTTTTGGCTTCTTCAGTATCAACCTTTGTTTCGTGAACCACTAACTTGATTTTGTCACTTAACTCCGCGGTTTCTTCGAGTAATCGTTTTGTTTCAAGACATGTATCACACGCCCCATCGATAAATAACTTAATCGTTATTTCGTTTTTCATTTGCGTTAAAATTTCTTTAATTTGTCCGGCAACTTCTTTGTTGAAAAATTTTTGCATTTTTTGCTCCTTTTTACTTTTTATTTAAATAGTTGGCAGCTTCGAGGGCTGCCTTAGCGCCATCTCCGGCGGCAATAATAATTTGGCGATGACTATTAATCGTAATATCACCGGCCGCATAAAGACCTTTAGTGTTTGTTTCTTGTTTTTCATTGACATATACTTCACCCGCTTCATTTAATAAAGCAAGATCTTTAATTAAGGTTGTGTTTGGAATGTTTCCAATTTCGATAAAGGCGGCGTCAGCTTTATAAATGCTTTCTTTTCCGGTTTCTTTATCGCGGATTTTCACTCCACTAAGTTTATCTTCGCCAATAAATTCAAGAATTTCAGTTTGTAATAATACTTTTCCGTGCGGTAAGGCATTAAAAGCATCAATACTCTTTTTATCAGCTCTTAAGACACTGCGTTGAATAATGGTAACACTTTTAGCGATGCGTGATAAGTCTAGGGCTGCATCAAGAGCGCTATTACCCCCGCCTGCAACGACTATATCCTTATCCTTATAGAAAGGCCCGTCACACGTCACACAATAAGAGATACCACGCCCTGATAATAAGTTTTCCCCCGGAACATTAAGTTTCCGTGGGTTACCACCAAAGGCGTAAAGAAGTGTCTTACTTTTTAAGATGTGCCCATTATCTAAACTAATATAGAAGAGGTCATCAACTTTTTCTAACTTTGTAATTAATACATCAGTTAAAAGTGGCACTTCAAGTGCATCAATATGTTCTTTAAACTTAGCGATTAAAAATGAAGCATCGACAAGTGAAAAACCTAAATAGTTATCAACTTCGCTTGTGTTTTTTAATTGACCACCAAAATCTTTACCTACTACTAAAGTTTTAAGACCTTTACGAACAGCGTAAAGCCCAGCGTTTAAAGCCGCTGGTCCTAAACCAAGGGCGATAAAATCGTATGTTTCGTTGTAATTAATATCTTGTTTCTTTGGTCCGATTTGTAAGTTAAACATAAGTATTTCCCCCTTTCCACGCACTATTATATATACCTAATTCAAGAAATAAAACTATAATGCATTTTGCAAACCATTTGCAATTAAAGTTTACCATAAAAGTGCCGTTTTCTATTAATTTTGCTTCATAAGCATGAGTCTAAAATTAACACATTTTACGGAAAATAGCACACTTTAGTTTGCGTTACGGCCGAGTTTTCAATGACTAACAACATTATATTACTATATTTAGATATTGTATCCTTTTTCCTTCAATATCGCGTTAATTATTGTATAATTACTACATGAGTTATAAAGCACTATATCGAACATATCGCCCATCTACTTTTAGTGAAGTAGCGGGTCAAAAAGCAATTGTCCGTACATTACAAAACGCATTGCAACAAAATAAGATGGCTCATGCCTATCTTTTTAGTGGTCCGCGCGGCACTGGAAAAACAAGTATGGCGAAGCTTTTTGCAAAAGCCTTAAACTGTAATGAAGGTGTCGGACAACAATGTAACAAATGTATTAATTGTCTTGGGGTCAATGACGGTTCTCATCCTGATGTTTATGAAATTGATGCTGCGAGTAATAATGGCGTGGAAGATGTAAGAATATTAATTGAAAATATTAACTACGCTCCGATTCGTGGTCGCTATAAAGTATATATCATCGATGAAGTCCATATGATGACGCAAAGTGCTTTTAATGCCTTACTTAAAACATTAGAAGAACCGCCACTTAATGTGATTTTCATCTTAGCAACCACGGAACCTCATAAAGTTATTCCCACTATCTTAAGTCGTTGTCAGCGTTATAACTTTTCGAAAGTTAGTGACAAAGACATTAGTAATCGCCTTAAGGTAATCTTAAATACTGAAAAAATCATTTATGAAGAAGAAGCTTTGAATTTATTAGTTAGCCTTGCTGATGGCGGAGTGCGGGACGCTTTAAGTATGCTTGACCAAGTTTTAGCCTACGCTGATAACCGTGTACACTTAAATGATGTCCTCGCCTTATTTGCCTTAACAAGTAAATTAGAACAATTAAATCTAATTCACGCTCTTGCTAAAGGTGAGGTTGAAAAAGTATTTACTATTTTAGGTACGCTTATTGATAAAGGGGTTGACATTAGACGACTTACCTCTGACCTTTTAAACTTAGTGAAAGATGCGCTTATTTATTACAAAACAAATAACGCAAGCCTCTTACTTTTCTTACGTGAAGACGAAGCAAGTCGCCTTACTAATAATTTAAGTGTCAAAGATCTTAATGTTATGATTGAAAACCTTTTAAAAGCACAAGCGGATTATCGCTTCGCAAGTGATATTAAAAATATCTTTGAAATTACACTATTAAAGGTAATGACTTTAATTGCGAAAGAAAAAGAAGTAAAAGTAGCGGTAGAAGAAGTTAAAGAACCAGTTAAAACAATAGTGAAAGAACAAAAAGAAGTGGAACTTGCACCAAAAGAAGAATCTAAACCAGCGGAAAAAGAAGAAACGGTTGGCGAAGAAGAAACTACACCGGAATTACCGCCCTTTATGGAAGGCGTGCCTTTAAAAGAAGTGCCGCTTAGTAAAGAAAAAATAATGCCGGAAACGATTAAAGAGCAACCAACCGTTGAAGCACCGACCAAAAAGGTGGAAATTATCACTCCCGTCGAAAGTAACAATCCACTCTTTAGTGAAGGGCATACGATTAAAATTGATGATGAAACATTAATAAAAATACTAACCCTTGCTGATCGTGATGAAAAGATGTTTTTAAAGAATGAAAAGTGGGATGATTTACCACTTTTAGCGATGGATGCAAATATTGGTGAGCATGCGTCACTTCTTTATGACGGCCAGCCTTATGCCTTAAGTAAAGAAATTCTTATTATTGAATATAACTTCCCCCGCAACGCTGCCCAAGTTAACTTAAAAGAAAATCAAGATATCTTACAAGATATATTAAGGGACCTCCTTGGTCGAAAAATACCAATATATGCACTTACCCACGAAGAATCACTTGCCTTAACAAGAAAGTATCGAAGTATGAGTCAAATCGGTAAATTACCGCGTGTTGAAAGTGTAAAACTAGAATTAGAAGGGATATATTAATATGGCAAATATGCAAAAATTAATGGCGCAAGCCCAAAAAATGAAACGCGAAATGCAAAAAGCGCAAGACGCTTTACGTGTTAAAGAATTTAGTGTCACTAAAAGTGGCGGTGTCACCGTGGCGATGCTTGGTAGTAAAGAAATAGTCGAAGTGACAATTAATGAAGACTTGTTTGAAAAAGAAAATAAGGAAATGGTGGAAACGCTCATCATTATGGCAATCAATGAATGTATTGAAGCTATTAATGAAGAAGAAGCAGCAATTAACGAAGCAATTACCGGGAGTGCAACGGGATTATTCTAATGGACAACTTACCAAGTTTAAATGTCTTAATTGAACACTTGAAAAGATTACCAAGTGTTGGTCAAAAAAGTGCCGAACGAATGGCACAGGCGCTTTTAACTTTTGACCAAGAAACTTTAAGTGAAATGGGAAAAGCTTTTATTGAACTAAAAGATAAGATCCATTTATGCCCAAACTGCGGACTTTACACTGAAAGAGAATTATGTTCTTATTGTTTAGATCCTAATCGAAACAGTGATATTTTAATAATTGTTAGTTATCCAAAAGATGTGCAAGGCTTTGTAAAATTAGAAGATTATCACGGTCGTTTTCATATTTTAGGCGGCGTTATAAGTCCGTCACAAAATAAAGGCATTGAAGACATTGATTTTGATAAATTAATAAATCGTATTAAAGAAGAAAATGTTAAGGAAGTAATCCTTGCGACTAACCCCACCGTTGAAGGGGAACTTACCGCCCTTTTTGTTAGTAAAAGACTGAAAGACTTACCGCTAAAAGTTACGCGACTTGCCTACGGTTTACCAATGGGCGCCCAAGTTGATTACGCTGACGCTTTAACACTTTTTAAAGCCCTTGAAGGACGCAAAGATTTAAAATAGGAGGGAATTATGTTTATTACATTTGAAGGACCAGAAGGAAGCGGCAAAACAAGTGTCGCGAACAAAATTGTTGAAACATTAAAAACAATGGGCTTTGATATTGTTTTTACAAGAGAACCTGGTGGTACGCCAATTGCCGAACAAATTCGCCACATTATTTTAGATAAAGAAAACACAATGCTTGATGCCCGGGCCGAAGCTTTACTTTACGCCGCAAGTCGCCGTCAACATTTAGTGGAAAAAGTATGGCCCGCCCTAAAAGACGGAAAAATTGTGATTTGTGATCGTTTTGTCGATTCTTCACTCGCCTATCAAGGAGGCGCGCGGGGACTGGGTGTTGATAACATTTTAAATATTAATCTTTTCGCCACTGAAAATACATTGCCTAATTTAACCTTACTTTTCGATTTAGATCCGGAAGTTGGTTTTGCGCGCATTGCCGCGAATAAAAACCGTGAAGTTAATCGGCTTGATTTAGAAGAACGTAATTTCCACATTAAAGTACGGGATACGTTTTTAAAACTAAGCGAACGTTATAAAGATCGTTATCGCTTAATTGATGCAAGTCAATCAATTGATGAAGTATATAATGATGCATTAAAGGTAATATTGGAACATATACAAAAATAATGACAATTTATGATTATTTAAAAGATTACCAGCCTTTACTATTCCAAACATTTGGTAATGCTTTAACGAGTCGTAATTTAAGTCATGCTTATTTACTTGATGGTGAAGAAGGCACCCCTTTAAAAGAATTTGCCTTATATTTAGCGAAAAGTTTAGTGTGTGAAAACCCTAATCCTTATGCATGTGAAGCGTGCGACGCTTGTCACCGGTTTAGTCAAGGTAACTACACTGATTTCTATTTCTTTGATGGGGCAGAATCAAGTATTAAAAAAGAGAGTGTTTTAGAATTAGAAAAAGCTTTTAATTTAACAAGTGTCGAAAGTAAAGGGGTTTTAATCTATGTCATGCATAACGTGGAAAACATGACGATTGAAGCAATTAATGCCCTTTTAAAGTTTTTAGAAGAACCAGCGAATAACGTCTATGCTTTTTTAACAACAAGTAACACTACTAATGTCTTACCAACAATTTTAAGTCGCAGTCAAATATTAACAATCCAAACGATAAAGCGCGATGTTTTACTTGGCTTATGCGCTACGTTAGCACTGCCACGGGAAGACATTGAATTACTCGTGCCGTTTTACAATTTACCGTCCCTTATCGAAGAAGAAGCAAAAAGCGAACGTTTCCCGCTTTATAAAGAAGCCATAATTACCGTTTTAAAGACTTTTGGCGAAAATCCCCGCCTTGCCTACATCAAAGCCCATGACTTAATTCCCCGCCTTAAAGAACGCTTTCTCATTAAGCGGGTTTTCACCTATTTCGCCCTTTTCTTTAAAGATGTTGTAAACTATAATATAGGGCATAGTCTTTTATTCCCAAGTTTAAATGAGATTACAAAGGAATTAAGCACTAAATTCAAAAACCCGTTATCGCTTATTGTTCGTACTTATGAAGTCGGCAAGAAAGTTGATGACAATGTTAATATAGGATTATTAGTCGATGAACTATTAATCTTAATGATAAAGGAAGTAGATGATGGAAAATAGTAACCGATACTTTATAAGTATTACATATAACGAAGGCGGCAAAGCTTATTCTTTTGGGACGACTGACAATAGTCTAATGATTGGTGATTACGTTTTAGTGGAAAGTAGCCAAGGGGTCGCGATTGCGAAAGTTGTAAGCGCCCCGCAAAGTTATGAAAATTATGAAAGTAATCTTGAATTAAAAGAAATTATAAGACGGGCAACTGCGCATGAATTAGAGCAACATACCGCTAATTTAAAAGATGCTGAACTTGCGCTTGCTTTTTGTGCGCGTCAAGTTGAAAAACTTAATTTAAAGATGAATCTTTTAACCGCCGAATATACTTTTGATCGTACAAAGATTAATATTACGTATTCAGCCGAAGAACGGGTTGACTTTCGAGAACTCGTTAAAATCTTAGGCTCTCATTTAAAAACGCGCGTTGAATTACGGCAAATTGGTAGCAGAGACCGTGCGAAATTAGTCGGTGGCCTCGGCGCATGCGGCTTTCCGTTATGCTGTAATACTTTCTTAAATGAGTTTGACGGTATTTCCATTAACCGCGCTAAAAACCAAATGTTAACATTAAATATTCCAAAGTTAAGTGGGCATTGTGGCAAACTTTTATGTTGTTTAAAGTTTGAAGATGATTATTATACGGAAACAAAAAAAGACTTCCCAAATATTGGTAGCCGCTATGTAAAAGGTGGTGTGGTCCATCGCGTTTCGTCCTTTAATATGATTAATCGCACTGTTCGTCTTGATTTTGAAGGGGGCTTTATTACAATTCCCCTTGATGAGTTAACAAAGGATTATAAACGCCAACATGAAAAGAAATAAATCTTTTACCAATAACCCCTTTTATTTAATTGCGACCCCAATTGGTAATTTAAGTGAATTTACCCCACGGGCAATTGAAGTTTTAAATGGGGTGGATTTTATATGTGTGGAAGATACAAGAACAAGTGGTCTTTTACTAAGCCATTTTCAAATATCTAAACCCCTTATTAGTGTCCATAAGTTTAATGAAGTTAGTAAAATCGAACTAATCATTAATAAACTTAAAGCGGGGGAAAAAGGCGCGTTTTTAAGTGACGCAGGGTATCCCCTTATTAGTGATCCTGGTAGCATCCTTGTTAATGCCCTTTTAAAAGAAGATATTGCTGTCAGCGTAGTTAACGGCCCAAGCGCCCTTTTACCAGCGCTTATTGGCAGCGGTTTAAATACTTCAGCGTTCACCTTTATTGGCTTTATTAATGGCAGTAATAAGGAAATGAAAGATACTTTAAATAAATATAAATATTACCAAGATTCATTAATAATATACGAAGCTCCC
>JBAZCS010000017.1:0-18622 GCA_041654855.1 Bacilli bacterium
ACAGTAATGCAATACGGAAATGTCACAATCATGGGTGGCATTTTTTTATTTATTGCGCTAATAGAAAACGACTTAAAACTCGCTAATTTGCTATTAAAAAGATTAATCTTCAAAAAGACTGGAATGAAACTGACAAAATCACTGGAATGAAATTGACAAAATAGCTGGAATAGAAGTTATAACACCTAAGCAAGCGTAGTATAATACTTATGAGTTTGAAAAATATATGGAAATAAATAGAACATTAATTGAATATATAAACGTTAATATAATACCTTTATATGCAACACTTGATGCTGCACATCAAGAAAATCATGTTAAGCGTGTTATTAAACAAAGTCTTACAATCGGTAAAGAATACAATTTAAACTTAAATATGATGTATACGATTGCCGCTTTTCATGATGTGGGCCTAATTAAAGAGCGCGCTACTCATCATCTTATCGGGGCGAAAATATTAAAAGAAGACCCTTTTATTAATAGTTTCTTTAATGCTGAAGAAATAAAAGTTATGGCGGAAGCAATTGAAGATCATCGCGCGAGTAATACTATTAAACCGCGTTCTATTTACGGGATGATTATAAGTGAAGCTGATTTTATTGAACCAGTCGATAGTGTAATAGCGCGCGCTATACTTTATCGCCTGAAAGAAAAAGAAAGCTTTGATGCAATATATCGTGATGTTCGTAATCATTTAATCGCAAAATATGGCGAAGACGGTTATTTTAAAGGCTGGCTTAATTCTAAGGCGCTTACCGATATGCAAAACGAATTATGGCCACTTTTAAAAGATGACATTAAATTTAAAGATTATGCTTACCAAATATATTTAAAACGCGATAGTTATAAATAGTTTGACAACTTTTTTATAATTATTTTACATATTTTTTACACATTTATTATTTAACTATGTTATAATCGTACTTGAAGGAGATAGCTTATGAAATTTCGTAAATTAGATAAAATATTAATTCCATTCTATCGTCTACACTTTAAACACGGCCTAATTCAAACAATTAAACATACAATTTTTCTTTTTTATAAACCGGAAAACTATATTGCGATAAACACTAACCCTTTTAAAAAGTTTATGTATCGGATCATGGCTTTTACTTTAGGCACTATTTTAACTATATTAATGATTCCTTTATATATATTGATTTATATATTAACAGCGATTATTACTTTTATTCCCGTGACGATTGTTGCTTTGGGCATTGGTTTATATTACGGGTTATTACCGTTTCTTTTAAAACTAGAAAAGTATTATGAACCCAAAGAAGCAAAAGAAAGGCCAAAGCGGAGCGGACTTGACACTTTATTAATTCCCCTTTCTTGGAGCGGCATTATAACGCGCGCTTTCTTAAATAATGTTTATCAAACCGGATTAAATCCAAGTCGACGCATTCATGAACTTAAAAATAAGGAAGAAACGTATATTATTATGCGGTTAGGGCTAGGTATCGCAAGTGTAATTGCTTATTTACTCTATTCTTTAGTGTTCTTCGCCTTATTAGAGTTAACAAGCTTCTTTACACTTTCCCTTATTGCCCTTATTGCTTTACTCATCTGGAGTATTTTAGTGCTCTTTATTCGTGTCATTGGCAAACTCTATAGCGACCAAGAATTTAGTGAGAAAGAAGAGAATATTAAATAATGGATCTCTGGCTTATTATTACGCTTAGTGTCATTAGCGTTATTCTATTTAGTGTTTTAATCTTTACGGTTTCGATGCTTTCCCCGAAGAATAAAAAAGAGCGGTCTTCAAAAGCCAAAGAAGTAAAACTTGAATACGTTAATGAGCGGCAAGAAGTCATTAAAAAAGACCGGAGACTTGTCGGCTTTTTAATGGCAAATAAAAAAGTAATACCGACGCTTTTAGTAATAAGTATCGCCGCCATTATTTTAGAAATTGTCTTTTTACATAAAACATTTGCGGTATGGCAACTAGTCTTTTTAACAACAGGTACTTTATTTACAATTTTTTCGTTAAGTGGCATTCGTAATTTTGAAGAAAAAGTAATTCGCGGTTTTTTATTACTAATCGGTATTGTCCTTATTGTTAGTGCTTTATTTCCGCTCGGGCTACAAACACCGAAACTATTCTTTTACCTTTTAGGAATACCCGCCGTTATTTTATTACTTTACGCCTTTTTTAACTTCTTAAAATACGTCTCACCAATGTTTGCGGTCGTTGCCTCTTTCCTTGGTAGTTTATTTTTAGGCGCGCTTTCTTTAATTTCTTTAATTTTATTTGGGGGCGTAGTCTTTATCATTGTGGGAGCGATTCTTTCCGTCATTACTATTATCTTTATTGCTTACGCTGTCTTTTCACTAGTAGGCCGCTTAATAAACTATTAATTTAAATTGATAAATATTCGAATACTTACCTAAATAGTGCCTTTTTGTCATATTTATATGAATTTAGGGTGTTTTAAGGTAAAATTAACCGCGGAGGTATTTTATATGAGTTTAGCAGAACAACTTCGAAGTTTCTTAACAGAATTATTAACCCCTTTAATTAATAACGCTGATTTAGTAACTTTACTTGTGACAATTGCGATGATCTTTATTTGGGTAATATTAGCCTTTATCGTCATCCGCATTGTCCGTCTTATTTTATTCAATACGAAATCTTTTGAAAAGAAGATGGGAAAGAGTGAATCAAAGGAAAAACAAACGGTCCGTCGTTTAATTAATAACATCATCCAATTCTTTTTCTACTTCTGGATCGCCATTATGATCTTAAATGAATTAGGCCTTGATTTAGTGCCACTTTTAGCCGGGGCAGGTGTCCTTGCTTTCGCTATTGGCTTTGGGGCCCAAGAATTAATTAAAGACTTAATTGCCGGGATGTTTTTAATCTTAGAAAAAACATTTAAAATTGGTGACTATGTCGAAATTGGTAGTCAATCGGGAACAATTGTTGACGTTGGCTTACGCCGCGTTAAAATTCAAAACTGGAAAGGGGAAGTTATCACTATCAATAATGGTGACATTCGCACCATAAAAAACATGAGTCTTAACCCAAGCTTTGCGGTAGTGGAATTCCGGGCCGATTATGACCTTAACTTAAAAGAACTTGAATCGACTGACTTTAAAAACTTTCTTGCGAAATTTAAAGAACGCAATAGCGATGTTTTAGAAATGCCAGAAAAAGTGTTACTTATTGATTTATACGACGGGCTAAAGTTTACAATCAACATTAAAACAAAAACCCGAAAACACGTCGCTATTGAACGCGAATTTAGAAAACAATTAGTGACTTATTTCCAAAATAAAAAGATTGATATTTACGTTCCAGTCGTTATTGCGGAAGAAAATAAAGAGGCTTAACGCCTCTTTTTCTTTTTAGCTTTTTTATCTTCTGGTAACGACGCATATAATTCATTAACTTTAAGGCGAAGTGCTTCAGCGACTTCGCTTTTATTTAACCCTTGCGCTTTAAGTTCCCCATAATTTATTGCCTTCCCAATAATAATTATTTTCCGTCGTTTCGCATAATAGACCGGATATATTGGTAAATCAAGATTATGATATTTATAAGCGTAATCCGCAAAGACGGCAAAGCCTTTATTAAAGCGGGTTATTTCATCAAAATAGCCTTCATTTGAATCTTCGGGAAAAACGAGAATGGGAATATCTTGTTTCGCAAAGCGAAGTGATTCGCGCATTGTTTTTGTAAAACGGACATCTTGATACGTCGGCACAAGGCGCATATTAACGTATAAGAACTTATTAATAATTGATAAAAGGGTCGCTAAGATGAAACTACGTACTTTCCCGTATTTCATCTTTTGGCGGTAGAAAGTGTGATAAGCATAATTCCAACGGCTCTTATAGCCTTCTTTCATTTGATGGGCGCCCCAGGGCACAAATTTGTACGGGAAAAAGATTGATAAATCCATCGGCCCCGCTGCCCCACTATGATTAGCGACAATGATTGCTTTATGATCAAGTGGTCCATCATTATCATTTCGTATATAAGGTTTCCGCTTTACGCTATGTAAAAACCAACGTAAGAAGCGAAAGAACCAATTTTCTTTAAACTGTTTAACTTTTTTTGCCATATAAGTTAGTATAACACACTTTATTCAAACGATATTTGAAAAAGAACATCCTCTCAATTATCGTTATTCTTGAGGTTAAAAAAAGACTTGATAAGTACTTATCAAGCCTATTTAGGAATAATGGTGCCGACGACAGGAATTGAACCTGCAACCTACTGATTACGATTCAGTTGCTCTGCCGGATTGAGCCACGTCGGCGTACTTATAATAATACATATAATTTCACTAATTTGCAATAAAAAACAAGGTGAATTGCTCCACCTTGTTTAGAATGCTTTGTTTTATCGCTTTTTATAGTACTTTGTGCACTAAAGCAGCAAGTGCGCCACCAACAGCAGGGCCTACTAAATATACCCACACCATTTCAAGGGCCACGCCACCTTGAAGTAAGGCTGGTCCAAGACTACGTGCTGGGTTAAGGCTACCACCGGTTAAGCCAAAGCCAAGACCGATTAAAACGACAAGCGCTAAACCGATAACGACTGGGGCTAAAGCATGCACTTTTCCTTCTTCGTCTTCCCGGGTTGCCCGTAGAATCGTTAACACGAAGAAGAAGGTGAGAATGACTTCAACGACAAGGGCAAGTAACATGCCGATCGTTTTATCACCATCATGGGCGACAACAAGTACGCCAAATCCATTAGCACCAAGGTTTGTGTTACTACCGAGGAAGAGCCATATTAATAAGGCTGCAAGCACGGCACCCACAATTTGGGCTACGACATTGATGAGCATTTCAACCCAACCAATGCGTTTGTCAATCGCCGCCGCTAAGCTAACTGCGGGATTGTACTGGCCTCCACCAATCGCGACTAAGACGACGACGGAGAGACCGAAGGCTAATGCGGTTATTAGTAAGTCGCCTGTAAGAGCGGCACTTCCTGCACCGACAAGTACTAGTGCTAATGTCCCTAATACTTCGCCTATAATTTTCTTCACACTAAATTTTTCCATAAAAATTCTCCTTAGCATGACATACCAACATTATATAGCGTTTTCGATAATTTTAGGGTAATGAAATACTCAAGAGAAATACGCAAAAATGATAATGATTTAAAATTATATTGATTATATGACAAAACGTTTTCAAACGTCATTTGAAATGTAAGCGTTACCCTAAATATCAACTTTCTATAAATTCTTTAAAAATACGGGTTAATTTTGTATAATAAAAGGGTGGAAATAGTAAATAAAAGGTCATTTAGCATTACTTTAAAGGTCATTACAATCTTTTTAGTTATCATTGGTGTTGCCTTTCAAAACTTTACTCCGTTTCTTGCGGGACGGGGGCATGTCGCATTTTTATATTTTACGACCCAAAGTAATATTATTGTCGGTATTGTTATATTTATATTATTTATATATGAACTTAAAGGGAAAGAGATACCACCTTTTTTAAGTGCTTTTCACCATATTGCCATAAGTGCGATCCTTTTAACTTTCTTAGTCTTTTCTTTGTTTCTTGGCCCTTTTATTCCGATGGTTTCTTATTTTTATTCACCAAGTAATGTGTTACTACATAATTTAGTGCCGATCCTTGCTATTTTTAATTACTTATTAGCAAAAGAAGAGTTACCGAAACCATATGTTCGTTATTTAGCGCTTATTAGCGCGCTTACTTATATGATTGCAACTTATATTCTCTATTTTAGTGGGGTAAGCTTTGGTAAATATGAATTTCCTTACTTTTTCTTAAACTATAAAGAATCAGGATGGCTTAAAGTTGACTTTGTTAATATGCGGTTTGGCGTCATATATTGGTGGATTATTATATGTTTATTACTTTTAACAATAAGTGTTTCCTTATATCATTTTAAAAGGGAAAGTAAAGTAAACGAAAAACTTCCCCTAAAGATTTTTATTATTTTATTTTCTTCATCAATAATCTTTTCACTATTGAATGTTATTATAAAACTATCAGTGGGGGTACCATTCCATGAAACGAGTATCAAAATTTTTATCGCTTAGCGTCGTTGCCTTAATGACACTAACGAGCTGTGCCTTTGTTGCGAAAGTAATGGGCAACATTATTGTTAACGCCATGCATAAATCACAAATGGTAGTAAACGCTATTGATTTAATGCCTGATGGCAAGGAAGTTGATCCAAAACTTATCGAATTTGAAAAAACACCAACGAAAAGTGAAAATCGGGCTACACTTGAATATTTTAAAAATGTTTTAGTTGTTCCCCACGTTCTTACTACTAATGTCTTAAATACAGATATTGTCGTTGATTTTGTTGTGGACGCTGACGATAATCAAAGTGCTTTTAAACACTTTACCGTTAGAAGTGAAGAATTACCAGAAGACTTTAACTTAGATTTGAGTTCTTTACCCGTAGCCGTTGATTTCACCCTTAGTGTGTTCGTCCCCGTCGGTGAATCAACCTTTCTTGATGACGTTAGTACGCTAAGTGAACTAGAAGAAAAATTAAAAAACTCTTCACGGGAAACGTTAATTGAAGAAACAAAGCAAGAAAGTAAAGAAGTCGACTTAAAAGTAACGATTAAATCAAGTGACACTAAAAAACATAAAACCTTTTACTTTACGTTAGAAAAACCTGACTTTAGTGAAGCAATTTTAAATGAAGTATTTAGTTCTAAGTATTTAGTAAATATATATCACGAAAAAGATAATTCAATTGAAAACCTCGAAGTATTACCAACTGATCCCGATAATCGTAAACCATTAAAATATTTTAGAGATTCCTTAGCGATACCCGAAATAGTAACAATTAAAGACATTGGTGATGTTACTTTTACTGTTGAAACAACAAGACCAGAGTTATTCTTTAATATGTATATGGAAAAACCAATTACGGAAATTGATCCGGAAAACACGGTAATTTCTGGTGATATTGGAGTTACAACCTTAACCCCGGTCGGTACGTATAAAGACCAAATTCCTACGACTGTTTCGACCATCGAAGGATTACGTGATCACTTTAGTAATTTAGAAACAAAAACTCTTTATCAATACGCTACCCAACCAAATTATGATTTTGATATAACTATTACCGCCACTACTGACGGTAAAAGCCGCACCCAAACTTATTATTTCACTTTAGTGGAATTAGAAATTGATGACGAAATCGGAGCGGCAATCATTAAAGACTACGATATGGTTAACTATATTGATCACACTGATTTAACGAAAAGTGTTGACAATCCCGTTCAACCAAAAGACATTGAAAATCCATATGAATTACATTACTTTAAAGAATCACTCGTCTTCCCCAGAACCTTTACCTTTAATGATTTCCCCGATAAAGAAATAACCTTTAGTGTTGATCTCCACGGCAGCGAACCGTATTTCCATCATAGTGTAAAAGAACATACATATGAAGGACAACCAATTTCCGGGGAAACCTTTAGCCCAGTCGGAACTTACGATACGTCATCGATTACAACCTTTAATTCATTAGTCGATCACGTTAATAACAACGCAAGTGAGATATACGCGCATAATGCGAGCGAAATAAACCGCAATGTTACAATTACTGTTTCTGTTTATATTAATGATGTCCTTGCCGCCCAAGAAGATTATTACTTTGTATTAGTGCCTTTTTAAAGAAAAAGCGAATTTGATTAAGAAAGCGCAATCACCACGATTGCGCTTTTAAATTTGTGCAAAGAATAAAACACTTATGTTAATATTATAATATGCGTTACGGGGAGGAAAGCTGATGAAAAGAATCCACTATTACTTACTTGGCATCTTTATTTTAGTGTTTGTTGTTACCCTTAGCTCATGGCTTGGCGCCCATCACTCTGCTAAATCTTTACAAAGTGAAACGAAGATTGTTGAAGAAAAAGTGCATGAAAGTGTGCTTAGTCGCTACATCACAATTGAAGAAATAATAAATGAAGTTAATACAACTGACGAATTATTACAAAGTAAAATAAATGACCTTAAAAGTGCGTACACACTTTACAAAAATAAAACGCAAACGAAAGAAGAATTATATAGTCTCGAACATACTTTTGGCAAACTTACTGTTTACTTAAAAGACCATAAAGATAAATATACGCCTTTTACACTAAGTGAAGAAACTGTAGCAAAGTTTGAAAGTAGTACCACCGAAGTAGTTGAAAATATTCAAACCCTCAATAGCGCCATCAATAAATACAACACAACCCTAAAAGTGTTTCCTAACATTATATATTTATCAAAATACGAACGCTTTGAAATGTGGGATTTATCGACGTTTGTGCAAACATTACCGGACTTTTCTTAACTTCAGAAATTAGAAGAAAAAGCAGCAATTCGCTGCTTTTTTTATATTATTTCCTAAAAAAAATACCTTATTAAAACTCTTCATCAAGGAGATGATCAAAATCTTCTTCAATAATTTTTCGTTTCCGTTTATGAAACATTTTTATTTCCGCGGTGGTCGGTTTTTTAAAAGTTACGGTATTTGTTTTTACCCCACGAATATTCGTATAATTTGGTTCATCAACGAGTCGGTCTTTAAAAAGCACAATGTTTTGTCGTGTTTTCTTATTCCAATATGGATCATTTACTAATTGCACTCTTAATAAATCATATTCTTCTTTTGTTATTTCTTCTGGCTCTTTTAAGCACCAATCTGGATGATCTCTTTTAACACCGCCAAGTTTACGTGCTTTTTCACTGGCCTCTTTTTTTGTATATGCTTTAATTGGCACTGCCAAAGGTAAATACTTGTCACGACCAACATGGCCAAATTTACAAGTGACCACATAATATTTTCGAGGGTTAAAAAGCGCCATAAACCTACTTTCTAGTTACGATATTTAATCTTTACAAGTCCATTTTATCATTATTGAGGTCATTTTTAAAAACATTTGGCTAAATATTTATTTAATGGTTATTATTCCGTTAATATGATAATATTAAAACATAAGTGGCGATTACTATTTATCATTAAATAGCAAAAATACGCTTTTATTACTAATAATAGAAAGAGTGAGGACAAATTATGAAAAAACGATTGCGAAATTTCTTTACTTTCATCCTTATTTTTCTACTTGGCTTAGCGATTCCTAAAGTTGCTAAAGAAAGTAAAAAACTTGAAACAAAAGCCGAAGAGACAATAACCCTCTATTTAAGAACAACCGAAAACTGGCGCCAAGATGGGGCGCGCTTTGCACTTTATGCATGGCACCCTGAAGTGTGGTTTGATTTAACTTTAGTACCAGCGGAAACCGAGATATATCAAGTGACGATGCCTCTTGGTCCGCAAGATGGTTTTCTTTTCGTCCGGATGAACGGGGCGGAGCCGGCAAATAACTGGGACAATAAATGGAATCAAAGCCAAGACTTACAGTTCCCGACTGACGGCAACAATATGTTTGTCATTAATGAAGGAGCGTGGGGTGACTATGGGGAAGTCATCGGGTACTGGTCAAGTTATTTACCGGTTATTATTGACCCGCCCTCATCAAGCGACCCTGACCCCGAACAACCGGTCATTGAACCATCAATTTATACGCTTCACTATTGGCGAAATGATGGCCGACAAGCTGAATATGACTTATGGCTATGGGGTGAAGGACAAAATGGCCAAGCTTATCCTTTTACAAGTAGTGATAGTTATGGCCGCGTCTTACAAGTAGCCTCCACTTATTTTAAAAATCCCCAATACTTAAATATTATTATTCGCCCCGGGAACTGGTCCTCACAAACACCCGACATTAAAGTTGATGTTCAAGATTATCCTGCGGTTGATGACGGCACTGGGGTATTACGTCGTCACTTCTATTTAGTCGATATGGAGACGACAATTTATAAATCCGAAGAAGAAGCGAAGGGCGAAAAAATATTATCCGCTCGCTTTACGAAAACAAATGAAATAACAGTGCAAACATATAAAGAACCCGAAAGTTCTTCGGTTACTGAAGATTCAGTGCCCATTGTAAGCACTGCATCGGGACAACAATATTTACCAGCACAATATCGCTATCAATTTAAACTAACACTTGAACAAAATGTCGATTTAGCGAAAAGTTATGAAATATCCGTTGTCTTTAAAGATACCGGAGTAACGAAAAAGAAGATTGCGACCTTTGACGGTTTATATGATGACCCATTCTTTGTTAATAATATGACTTATGAAGGGAGTGACCTTGGCGTTACTTACGCGACTACGGGCTCGACCTTTAAAGTATGGGCCCCAACCACTAGGACCTTGAAAGTAAGAATATACGATAACGGCACGCCGCGCTCTGTCGACCGTGACTTAGGAAATGATGACTTTGTCGAACACAACATGTTACGGGGTGAAAAGGGCGTGTGGTCGCTTTCTTTACCAGGTGACTATCACGGTAAATATTACACTTTAGTCGCGTCTAATAGCCTAGGGGAAAATGAATTTGCAGACCCTTATGCAAAAGCCGCTGGGGTTAACGGAATTCGCGGCATGATTGTCGACTTTAGTAAAACAAATCCAACGGGCTGGGAGGCGATTAATTTTGACACCAAAGCTCCTACTGAACTTGTGCCTTATGAATTGCACGTTAGTGACTTAACCGCTGATGATACGTGGAACGGCACCGAAGCTAATCGTAAAAAATTCTTAGGTCTTATTGAAGAAGGCACTAAATACACTAAAGACGGCCAAAGTATTTCAACTGGCTTTGATCATATTAAAGAATTAGGCATTAATGCATTACAAATCTTACCATTCTATGACCAAGAAAATGATGAAGTAAACTTAGAATTTAACTGGGGTTATAATCCGAAAAACTATAATGTGTTAGAAGGTGGTTATAGTAGTGACCCCCATAACGGCCTTGTTCGTATTAATGAATTTAAAAAAGTCGTTAAAGCGTACGCTGATCACGATATTCGTATTATTATGGACGTCGTTTATAATCACGTCGCAAGTATTAGTCAACATAGTTTTACCAAACTTGTGCCGGGATATTATTTCCGTTATAGCGGTGAATCACCAAGTAACGCAAGTGGCGTCGGTAATGATACGGCAAGTGAACGGATTATGTTTGAACGCTATATGGTTGATTCAACATATTTCTGGGCGACCGAATATAAATTAGGTGGCTTCCGCTTTGACTTAATGGGCTTACATACAGTTGACGCGATGAAAGCAGTACGCAATAAACTAGAAACATATCGCAGTGACATTATAATTTATGGCGAACCATGGGATATGGATGGCACGGCAATGAGTGTGCGGAAAGACTTAGCAAAACACGCTAATTTATGGAAAGTCCCCGGTGTTGGTGGCTTTAATGACCAAATTCGCGATGCCATTAAAGGTGATACAAGTGGCAGAGGTAAAGGTTGGGTCCAATTAGGAGCCCATGAACTAAGTCAAGAAACTGTAAATAAAATAAAAGACGGGGTCATGGGTAAAGTAACCTATGGTACCACTGATCCTTCACAAGTTGTAAATTACATTTCGGTTCATGATAACTACGCTATCTTTGATAAACTCCAAGTCGCGGGTAGTGATGGCTTTGATATTGCGCGCATTAAAAAACAAAGCGTGCAATCTGAAGCGATTTCCTTACTTGGTCAAGGCATTGGCTTTATTCACGCCGGCAGCGAAATTATGCGCTCGAAACCTTTAGGCGACGGTTATTTTGACCACAATAGTTATAAGAGCCCATATTCTGTCAACTCAATTAAATGGAATGAAAAGTTTGATAACCTTGAGTTCCATAATTATTACCGGCAATTAATTGCTTTAAAACGGCATGCGCCAAGCTTTAATTACGCAACAAGAGCGTTAGTGGACGCTAATTCAGGGGTCCAAGATATTAAAAAGAATTTCCTTAAATTAACGTATTCGGACGGCGTTGATAATTATGTTATTTATCACCTTGGCGTTGGGTCCCGCGAAGCAATTACTGATTTAGGGGGCATGGAATTAGTGCTTGATACAAGTGGCGTCTTAAAGCGGGGTGAAACTTTACCAGCTTCCTTCCGCATTGAGGCGAACACAACGATTGTTGCCCGTAACGAGCGCGATCGGGGAGCGAATGACTTAACGATGCCAAAAGACATTATCGCAATTAAAGAAGGCACTGATCCTGATCCAACAACGAGTGAAGACGAAGGAACGTCAATGCCACCGACGACATCATTACCTGACACTCCAACATCCGGTACACCGACAAGTAGCGAACCCGGAAAACTGTCAAGTAACGTCGGCACCGTCTTATTAATAAGCGGGGCAAGTGTCATCTTTGTAGCGGCGGCCGTTACAGTTACAGTTGTCCTTATTAAAAAGTTTAAACGTAAATAATTAATTAAAGACAAAAAAAGAGGGGGCGACCCCTCTTTTCTTTTTGGCGTAAATGATATTTTTTTTAACGGTTAATCACATAAGTTTCAATGCAAGACTTAACGTCATCAATAAAGTTTTCCATTAAGCTCGTATTAACAAAGGGCGAAATTTCTCCAAGATTATGACCTTCAGCGTTTAGCTTAAAGTCAAGATCACTTTCACTTAAGTGACCATATGTTGTTTTATATGTAAAGTAGAGCTCATTATAGCCTTCTTTACTATAAAGCGGGTCATTATTGTATTCAATAAGTTTATTGCTATATGTATCTTGCCACGCTTGATTCATCGTAATACTAGGATATGGTCTAGCCCAGTCACTACTTTGAATAATCGTGTACCAATAAAGGCGATTACTTTGCCATCTATTGCGGTCAACAGCGTGTTTTGTCGTATAAGGGGACACCCCAAGCATTGGTAGGTTTTGTAAATCCCACGTTAAACCAAGTGACCAGTCATAGTCATAAGGAATAAAATAGGCTTTATTATCTTCTAAGGGGTTAAAGAAAATGTAATAGTTATTACCCCAGTTCCGCATATCGTCAGGGTTACCAATTAAATAGGCTAGCGCGGCGTAATTTAAAAATGAATCGATATCGACGACTGAACTTAAGACTGGGGCGTATTCTTCAACGCTTTTGCCTTCGTTTTCTTTTAAGACCCGCATTAAGTTAATAAGCTTACCAAATGGTTCTGCCGCGGTATCATCATATTCTTTCGCGTCATAAATGGGGCTATAGTAATTATATTTATCTTCTTCACCAACGATTTCATTTGTTGCTTCATATTTTTCATAAAAGAGATTACCCATTTCCCCATATCCCCAGCCGACTTTATATAAATCACCAGCCGCCGCGGCTTTTGGGAAATAGCGGCGTAATAAATGTTTATCGACCGGTTCATTTAAAGTAACGATTCCCATTCTTGTATTGTTAAACTTTAAAGTTGTTAAGGTTGAATTTTGACTAATAAGCCCGTGTTTTTGGAAAAAGCCAAACGCATATGGTTGCATAATTAAGGACGGGTCTTTTGATTTATTCCATTTAATATCAATTTTCTTCATTCCGAATTTTCCCGCGTCATCCCCCATAAAGGTCCGGTCATCACGAATTTTCCATTCTGGGTTATCATTTTTATTCCACGTTTTTTGTAGGCCAAATTCAGCGTATAAATCTTTTGTCCACGTTTCATTAAACGATAATTTAAAGCTTACGCTATCGACAAATTCTTTCGTTTCGCTATGTAAGAATTGTTTACGGGATGTATTACCCTTCATCCGCATTCCGACTTCATAATAGACAAACCGTTTGCCGTTAAGGTCGACCGCTAAGGTGACCGGAAAATATAAATCAGCGTAGCGTTGTTCAAAAAAGCCATTTTGCTCAATTAAGCTAAAGACACGCTTACTTGCGACAATATGGAAGTTAATCTTTGATTCTTCGTGCCAAAATTCTAAATAAGCATTTGTCGGTTGCACTTGCGCGTCACTAGGATACGTAAACCCATTATAAAAAGGCTTTACTACAAAATCTTCACTTGTATAGGAAATTGCCGGATCAACGACAAAATCAGTGGTGAAATTCGTAAGGTCCGCTGGTTGTAAGTCCCCTTCAATAATTTCTTCTTCGCTCGTCGAATAATCTTCATCAGATGTTATTGAATCAATAATACTTGTTACATCAACTTCACTCGTTTCATCTTCGCCCGTTGACGTATCATTTGACGTTACACTCGGGGTCGAAGGTGGGTTTTGACTTATAACATCTTCTAAACTTTTACAGCCCGACAAAGTCATTAAGAAGACAATGAGGGCTAATCTTTTTTTAAATTTAAACATCTTCGCTCTCCTTTTTCGCCTAATTATAACAAAAAATATTGTTTTTCCGATAGGAAAAAACAAAAGGGACAATCACTTGTCCCTTTAGAAAGGAGGTTATCCCTTTTTTAAATGCTTCTTTTAAAAGTACTTAAAGTCGCATTAAAGAAAGATACAACTAAAGATGATATGAAGATACAAGTGAAAAGCGAAAAAATCGTGATCATTTCATTACTTTACGTAATCTTGTAACCGTTATAATCTTTAATATTTATATTTTAAAGAATAGAAAATAATTGTCAAGGCTATTTATAACTAATAGGTATTTGTTTACCTAATACCATAAAAGAAAAAGCGGAGACTTGCTCCGCTTAGTTAGTAATTTTATTAATACGCTGTTTTTGTAACTAGGACACTCCATGGTGGTAAGTTCGTGTTGGTCGCTCCTTCAATACTTAAGACAACTGGTGAACCAAAATTACCACTGACACTATTATTAGTTAAGTTAATAAACACATTATAATCTTCGCCATCTAAGGAGCGCTTGAACGCAAAGACGTTATTATTGTTGTTGTACACACTTAAGGGGATAGGAGCGTAATCACCAATCTTTAAGGCGTTTTTCGTACTCTTTAACGCTGTTATTTGTTGCATTTTACTAAGCATTGAATTTTCGTTTCCATCTTGCTCAAGCACCCCGTCTAACGTCATATTGTAAGCGTCCCATTTAACGTCATACGTTTGCCCACCGGTAAAGCTATAGTTTGTGGTGCGACTATCATTACCGGCTTTATCCCATTTCATTGGTTGCCGGAAAATACGGTCAATGTTAGGGGTGTCTAGCGTTTGTCCACTTGGCAAATTACTGGCAAGGCCTAATTCGTCACCGTAATAAATCCACGATAAGCCGGGGAGAAGCATAATGCCGGCCATATACGCCATTGCTTGCTTTTCGACTAATGCTTTATTACTTAAGGTTACTTCTCCTGGTTTAATAATATTACCGGCTTGATCTAAATAGCCAATTGCTTGGTTAATAGCGCGGGTGACGTCATGGTTACTTGTAAAGTTATTATCAATGGCGGCGCCTTTAGTTAAAGTACCACCCGAACGATATTTATTATAGGCGATATAAGTATCGTTATAATTCCATTTCCCGCCATAAGGTAAGCCGCTTTCACTAAAGGTTGAACTACTATTATTCGCTCCACTGACAATCGCTGCTTTGTTATAGCTTAAAAATTGATGAGTGCCGCCCATTGAGGTTGCTTGACTTAAGTTGTAATACATATAGAAGTTAAGCATGCCATCAAGGCCTTCGTAATAAGGTGCGACGTGATAGGCGTGACCATCAAAGTTTTCCCCGAAAATAAAGACATTGGGATTAATTGTTTTAAGGCGTGCATTAATTTCTTTAAATAAATGCAAGTTCTTTGTTAAGTTACTAGAATAATCTTGTTCGGACGCAGCGTCATAATCACTAATTATTTTATCGCCCGCACTTGGGGCAACTTCTTCTTTCATATAGGCGTGCTTAACGGCGTCAATACGGAAGCCTTCCACGCCAATATTAATATAGTGGCCCATAATATCAACAATCTTATCTCTAGTCTTTTGATAATCAAAGTTAAGTTCAGGCATTGAACTTGCAAACTTACCGTAGTAATAATAGTTATAGTTACTATATTGATACCAGTTACTATTTGTTTTTGTATTTCGCCAATGGTAATAAGCACGGTATTCCGGATTAAGGCTTAAGCTTTCTTGGAACAGTAAGTTATTAATCGATGTATGGTTAATGACTAAGTCCATTACGACACTTATGCCTAAGTCTTTTGCTGCACTGACAAGTTCAATATAATCTTGATTGGCGCTTTCTTGGCTAACTTTGCCATCAACGGCGTGCGGACTAGTTTTTGAACCAAACTTTGGATCAATATTATAATAATCAATTGTGTCATAGCCGTGATAGCTATCACTTAATTGCACCGGAGTTAGCCAAATAGCTTCAACATTAAGACTTGATAAATACGGCAAACTATTAAAGATCCCGCGAATATCGCCCATGCCGTCGCCATCACTATCGGCGAACGAGGCGACCATTATTTGATAACCAACCCCTTTTTGTTTCATTAAGGGTGATGTCTCACTGCGGGCGGCAACCGATGTGTGATCAACATTATCATAAAGACTGCTCACATTCGTGCCGTCATCAGTTAAATACGGATTATCATATACTTCACCGGCGTAACGATAAGTAAAGTTACGTGTGTTTTCTTGCACGACAAAGATATGTAAACTATTATTTAAAGCATGTTTTAAAGCTTCGCTCGTTAAAAGGAATTTGTCACCACCGTCACTTGTCCAGTGTGTGCCGCTATTACGACTTGGTTTATACGTAATTAAAAAGCCGATTTTCTCAACAAGCGTTTCATTGGGACTAAAGTTTACGGTTTCGTTTGTTTTATTGCCTTTTCCGTCATGACCACCATCAGTGTAGGTATAACCTAAGTCAACTTCAATAACGGCGCCGCCATAGGGGTCACGATAAACACTTGTCCCTTCTTTTTTAAAGTCAAAGATGCGTCCTGTTTTATTAGCAGGCCACACCCATATATCCCAATCTTTATATTCACTTGGTTCATTATTAAAGCGTAAATAGTGAATGTAGAGATGATTTGGTTTACTTGAAGTCGCTAAACTTTCGTTATATGCTTCAATGTCATCAATACTTAATACTTCCCATTTCGCGTATAAAGAGACGTGACGTCCGGGCATCACATCAAAGACAAACGGGGTTTCCCACGTTACTTTATCTTCATACCAATCAATAAAGCTAAAGCCTTGACGCACCGGATCATCAGGTTTCGTAATGGGCGCTCCTTCAGTGGAAAATATTGGTTTGACGCTTGTGCCCCCTTCACTATAAAAAGTTATTTTAAACACTTCCGCTGGTTCAGTGGACATTGAATCCGTAATATCACTTGTTGGAAGAGTAACATCCACACTCGTAGTGCCACTACTACCTCCTTTACAACCGGCTAATGTTAAAACACCAAGTAAGGCTAATACAATTATTTTATTCTTGGACATAACTTTCTCCTTGCTTACATTATTTAATCGCTCTAAAAGCAATACATATCTAATACTATTTTACATTATGTAAGGGCTATTTCAATGTTAAAGGGTACGTAATCTTTTAGAAAAAGATGATATAAACGTAAAGTAGCAAACTTAATTAGTTTTGTTATAATTACATTAAGTAAAGGAGAAAACAAAAATGCATAAAAAAAGAATACTAAGTGCGCTTTTGTTAAGTGCTTTAATATTAAGTGGCTGTAATAAATTACCTAGTGTTTCCTCAAGTATTCCCCAAAGTAGTGATGACGTAACTCAATCTAGTGAAACTGTTATTGACTATCCGTTAGTAGAATTTCGCGCTACTTCACCGATTGATGTCCCAAGTAACGCCCACATTAAACTAGCGGGCAGCTTTAATAGTTGGGACCCACTTGCTGAGGGCTATACTTTAGAACACTTAAAAGATAATATTTATACTTATACACATGCTTTTCCAAAAGAAGAAATTGGATCAAGCATTTCCTATAAGTTTGTCCTTATTTATGATGATCACGCGCCCAGTGCAGCGTGGGACAATGAGGAAGTAACCGCGGAAGGAACACCAGTAAGAAATAGAGTGATAACTTTAACCGCAGGTAAAAGTCGCTATGATTTTAAAATTGGAGGATTTAAAAGTATGTCGGATGTTAATACCGTAACCCGGGGTAGTTTAGTGAAATTAACACTTGAAATGCCGCAATTTAGTGATAAACGGAAACGAACGATTAGAGTGTGGCTTCCTGATGGTTATGATCAAAATGATAAAACAAAGAAATACCCAGTCTTTTATATGCATGACGGGCAAAACTTATTTGATAAATACACATCTTATTCCGGCGAATGGGAAATTGATGAAAGTATTGGCAAAATGATGGATGAAGGATACGGCGGCACTATTGTTGTCGGCATTGATAATGGCGGCACGGAACGGTTAAATGA
Source organism: Bacilli bacterium (assembly GCA_041654855.1). Taxonomy (GTDB): domain Bacteria; phylum Bacillota_I; class Bacilli_A; order RFN20; family CAG-826; genus UBA1361. The sequence goes on from JBAZCS010000017.1 coordinate 18,237, forward strand.
ATATTCACCCAATGCCTTTACTATTAAACCAGAAAATAATTCATATAACATTGTCGGTGAAGGTGAAAAGCACGCGGCTTTTGTTGTGGAAACGCTTAAACCTTATATTGACGCTAACTTTAATACATTAAGTGATAAAACTAACACCGGCATTGGTGGTTCGAGTATGGGAGGAATTATTTCGTTTTTCACTAGTTTAAATTATCAAGATATCTTTGGTTACGGTCTTATCTTTTCTAGTTCTTTCTGGTTATATGACTTTGCGTCCGTAAATGCCTTCTTAGAAAGTAAAGTAACGGCGCACTTAACATTCCCTAAACTCTACTTATATCATGGGGACCAAGAAGGAAGTTATGCTTATTTAGAAACGCTATCTAACTTCTTTA